>JAIXUU010000334.1 GCA_027483405.1 Planctomyces sp.
GGATGAGTGCCGTAAGGCAGATCTTTGGCCGTTGGCGTGATTTTGTAGGGGACAATGGGATTGTTCGCCGCCTGTGCCGCCGGCTTGGCCTGAGCAGCCTTCGCTGCTGGTTTGGCTGCTGGTTTGGCAACGGCTGGTTGCTCCGGTTTGCCAGCGGCTACCGGCTCCTGGGCAAGAGCCATAGGCCCGGCTGCCAGAGCGAGGGAGAGCAGGGCGGCCAACGTCGCGCGACGCTGAAGTGCTGCTGGTGAAAAGTTCATTGCAAGGTTCCTGCCAGTGGGGTACTCGAAGAGGATCATCACTGCTGCGCAGACTAACCCTCAGGCAGGAGGTGGTTCAAGCAGGAAATGACTTTTCAGTTCTTCCCAATTGAACAATGGCCATGAACGGCAGCCGTGAATGAAGGTGCCAACTTTTCAACGATCATCGTCAATGGATGCCGTCAGTTCGACACTCTGGATCCCTTCGATGCGACTCAATTGTGCATGCAACTCGCGCGGCGAGATCGCGCGGTTCAATTGCAGGGAGTAGGTCGTTTCCATCGCACTCCCCTGACGAACGGTACTGAGACTTTCGAGGTCATAGCTCCGGGTGACCTGCTGAAGCAAGGCATGCACCTGTGTTTCGACTTCCTGTGCCAGTCCCATCCGCAGGATTAATCGGTAGCGGATCAATGAAGTCGAAGGGTTATAGGGGCGATCTCGATAGATGGCCGCGACCAGACCAATGAGGATCGTACCACCTATTGCCAGCCAGCCGCGTTCAGCACCGGCACACATACCAATGACGACGGCGAAGATGACAAACGCGGTATCCTTCGTATCGCGAACCACTGTGCGAAAGCGAACAATCGACAACGCGCCCACAAGACTGAACGCTCGCGCGACGTTGTCGCCAATGACTTGTGTGACCAGCGTGATGAGGATGGTCATCAAGACCAAAGTCGCGTGGAATGAGGCACTCCCGGGGTGAAGGGGACGTGTCCAGCGGTGGATCTGGCCAATCGTCATCCCTAAGAGAACCGATAGCACCATCGAGGCTACGATAGACTTCCAGTCCTGAGGAGGTGCCGACGGTAGCGAAAAAGCGGTCAACCAGTCGGGCATGCGGAATCCCCCATGGATTGATCCATCAAAGTGGAAATCGCCCGGCGATACTTAGAATACGAGCCGGGAACTTGAGGAATTAATTCAACGAGCGATCTGAAGAAGAGTGGGAAGTCGCCCTGATACTTTAATTCCAGAATGGCGTTCTCCGCATTCAGAATCCGACAGTTTCCAGCTTCAAGAGGGACCTTCCAGCCATCATGCGGCTGTGAAAATGCCTCGCGATCGAGCGTGAGTCGATAGACCCCTTGCGATGTCCGGCATACGTAAGCCTGACGCCGATAGGTAATCTGGCAGGCCGGTTGTAACTCGTAGCGATGAACTCGACTCGAAAACCACTCATGTTCCCGTGATGAATTCGTCATTATCAGCGGCAGCTGATTCTGATGAATCGCAGTACGACGCTTGCGGACTTTTTCTCTCCGCTTCCACTTCATTTCCAACCAGAGTTCAGCAGAGCTCCCATATCCTCGAATACGGAATTTGCGGCTGCGACCAATCCCTCGGCGATGATAGATATCAGCACCCGGCGTATCGAGATACAAAGTGCGCACCCAGTAGCCATCTCCTAATTCAGGATCAGCATGCTGGTCGGGCTGCATATAAACTTGTGCCCATCCAGAAACAAGATCAGCGACCGATCTTGAAATGAGATACTTCGTTTCTGAGACGGGAGAAGTTAACAGCTTTTGTGTCAATTCACGAAACGAAAACTTGAGTTTCTGCTGGAAATCAGGCGGTGGCAGTAATCTTTCCCCAGGTATCGATACGGCGTCGTAGTCAGTATCGTTACTCGGGTTCATCGCAAGATACATAGGGCGTCCTTTGCTATCAATCGGTGGCAAGGTGCTACATAGGCAAGCAATTCGAGAAGTGAGAGTAGATGCCGATCACACTCAATTCCCATAGACTGCCACGAGCATTTAGCGAGCTGACGACAAGGGAGCCGGTTGTCGATTCGAGGATCGCTGATTTTTGAAGGCTGATGTTCGCCCGTCAGTGCTCTGCTGGCCAAGGGCGGCTCGTACTTCCGCATGTTTGAGTAGAAATTCACGTCGTTTCTGCATCTGATCCCACAGCGTCGAACGAGCATTTTCTGAGGTATTCTGAATCTCAATAAACTTCGACTCACGCACAAAGTCGGCTGTCGTGAAGAGCTTCTTCTGATCCTGAGCCACCAGTGGTGAAATCAGTTCAAACTCCTGCTGCATCCGAGGTTTGAGGAATTCGGCTGCGAGGTACTGATCGGCAATCTGTCCGACATACTTCAGATAGCGAGCCTTGAGTTCTGGAACAGCGAGCAGTTTGCTGCGCAGTGGCTTTGTCGAATCGTTGAGCCCAACCAGAGGATCCAGTGTCGGTCCACCATGACCTGGCCCACCGCCACCGGGACCACCGCCCCCGGGGCCTCGTCTTGGGCCACCCCGCGGATTTTGCCCGCCACCCGGCCCTTGAGGAGGGCCATTGGGATTACCGGCAACTCGTCCCTGAGGAGGAGTGCTATTCCCATTGGGAGGTGGCCCGAATCCATTGGGTGCACCACCCGGCGGCCCGAATGGGGGTTGGCCTTCGGGTGGTGGACCAAATGGAGGAAAACCAAATGGTGGGGGCCCAAATCCACCCGGCGGTCCGCCACCTGGTGGGCCGCCGGGACCACCCGATTGAAAGATCTCATTGAAGTCGTGCGGAACCAGTGTAAATTTCCCTTCGGGTGTGCAGTAGAGACTGTAATCACTCGCGCGAGTCCAATAGCCATCACTATTGCAGAGCGCGACATCAAGCGCCAGAAATTTCAGTGTCTCATCAATATCGAGTACTGGCTCCAGTTTTTCGACCAGTTGCTCCGCAGGTGTCTCATTCAGAATGCGGCATAAAGAAATCAATCGCTCCCAGGCCTCAGGAGTGTCTTTACTCTTGATTTCGTAAATTCGCTTGTAGGCGTTGGTATCATCCCCTAAATACTCCAGCCCACCGCGGCCCATAGGACTTCCTGGAACCTTCCACCGATAGCCATTGCTGTTCTCAAAGTGTCTTTTGATAAAATCTTTGTTGAATTGTTCGACGTTTGCAAAAACACCCCAGTCTTCGTGATTCACAACGACACGAACAAAGTTCACGCGAGGGACGGGGATCATTTCCGTGGCGATCTGAGAGTAGACAAAACCTCTCAAAAATGAAGTGTCGCCATTGCAGTTAAGTAAATTCAGCGTTTTGTAGCCGCCGAGCTTTTGCTGGTCGTTAAAGGCATCGATGGAAACATTGAATGACCTCTTAAAGCCGGCTGGCACCATACCGAAGGATGACATGCCGCGGAAGCTGACGCCGACATCGGGGTAGTCTTTACCATCAACCTGCATCATGGCGGGAACTTCGACATCCGTGTTGTGAAAGTCCGAGAGTTCTGTTTCCCAGTCTTTGCCTTCAAAGTTCAGAAATATTGTCCGGACGATCGACGGATCGTACAGATCAGTATCACCGGCTGACGTCACATTCTCGGGCAGGATTTTCTTCCCTGCTTGTGGTGTACGATTGGCTCCCATGCCAGGCATACCGCCGCGAGGCCCTCTGGGACCGCCGAAGCCAGCACCTCCCTGAGCGGATTCTTTTCGAGCCAGTTGTCGCTCTGCGAGATTCAGCTTGCCGTCTTTGTCAGCATCGAATTTCGAGAGCAGCTTGCGTTCCTGTCCACCTCCGGGAGGGCCGCCGAAGCCGGGTGGTCCGCCAAAGCCAGGGAATCCGCCCGGAGGGCCGAAGGGTGGAAAGCCGCCCCCTGGGCCATTTTCTCGGGGGCCATTTTGGGGTGGGCCATTTTCCGGAGCGCGATCACCTGTCTGTGGCCAGACTGATTCGATTGCGATGGCAATCACCAATAACAGAACGCTTCCCACAACCATCGTCCGCATCTCACACCCCGCTATTCATCTTCCCCGAGGATTGGCTCTCGATTCATGCTGAAACCGGCGACTGATCAAGACCTGAGCATTGTTTCTGTGGATGCTCAAGCTCGGCAGGTAACAGGTCTCTTGGGAAGGTGTATCAGAAGAACCTGAATGGAAGATGAAGCGATCGCCGTTACGGATGTTTTGAGTGTGAGGAGAGCGTCGCCAGGGTTTCCCGTGTCAGCGCAGTGGGATCGGGCCAAAAGTTGCCAGTGCGCGTAAGCCAATGCCGGAGTTTAATAGCAAAACTAGTTTTGGGGCTTGGTGGCTGGCGTGGGGCTCGGTTCATAAACCAGAATCTTGCGATAGCGGAAGGCGCCACCCACTCCGTCGATTGCCAGATAACCACGCGGTGCGCTTTTAGATACAGGCACATCGGTTTCGAGCACCACTTCATCGTTGATCTGGACAGTCGTCTTGGGGCCGACAACTGTCAAACGGAAGCGATTCCAGGCATTCTTTTTGGCGACCTTCTTTTTGGGTGCATCCGATCCAAAGAGGGCACCCGTTGAATACTGATCCATTCCCTGCTGATCCATATCGCCAGCAAGATGGATTTTATAGCCAAATTCAAAGGGGTTTCCTTCACCGGCATAATGGAAGTAAAGCCCACCCTGTGCACCGGGTTGATCGGCTTTCCATTCAAACTCGCAGACAAAGTTCTCGTAATCACTTTCGGAAACGAGATAAGCCCCGTCGATCCGCTTGGCATCAGCACTCCATTCACCGTCAGGGCCGCGAGCCCAGTCACGCTTGCCAACAACTTTCCAGCGAGTGCGATCATAGAGCTGGGCTTTTTCCTTTTCGGCTGCTTGTGCGGCAGGTCTTTCCGGCCCGGCGGCAATCGCCTTGCCAAAATGCTCGATCGCACTGCTTAACCGATTTTCGGCTAGTGCCAGGCGGCCTTCTTCAAGTTCACGCATACTGAAGCCTTCGAGAAAATCCTGTCCGCCGGGGCCTGCACGGCCCAGCCACAATTCGATCACTCGGGCTGGTAGAAGAGGATCTGCCTTTACAAAAGCGAGCGTCTTCAGCGCGGATGCCTGATTCGTCCCTCCCGGCAGAGATTCGGCCAGTGCCAGTAGATCGCCCGTCGACATTTCCCACAAAGGTTTTTCAATCGTCTTCAGTCGCGACTTCAAACTCAGGACACCCTCTTTGAGACCAATCAACTCCAGCTTGGCAGAACCGACGCGTACTGTGGTGCCGGGCTCCAACTGGCGAACACCATCGTTCACCATGGCCTGAAACTCATTGAGTGTTTTCAGCCAGGCGAGGTCGAGTTCTGTCAGTGGATCCAAAGCGGTCGCAAACGAAGTTTCTCGCCGCTGCTGGAGGATTTGTGCCGCCTGTTCATAATTGCGAGCTTCCAGAGCCTTGCGAAACTCAGCCAGCGATTTCTCATACGTCGAATAGGCCGTTTGAACTTCCACTGGTTGCACAGGCTGGTTCGCGACGGTCGCTGCGGGATCGGCGTTCGTCTTCACGGAGGGATCCATCTCCTCACGAACGGGAGTTGATGGATTCGTCGTGGCTGGTGATGAACGGTCTTCTGCATTCATGACTTTCGAGTCTGACTGATCAGCGACTAATGTCGGCGGTGTGGTCTCGGTGGACGGGATTGGCTTCAGGCTGCGCCCCTGGAATTTCCAACCCCATTGCGGGCCATCAGAGAGACGAAGCAGCATGAGATCGCCCGGCTGTTGTTGTAGTGTGGCTTCGCTGGCTGCGGATGTGACGGCAGCGACAGCCCACTGCTCATCATCGGTAATGAATAGCGATCGTTCGTTGGCGAGTGGAGGAGGAAATCCAGCGGGAAACTCTCCGATGGGCGATGGATTTCCATAGAGCGCCGAGGCGACAGGCCCAAGAGATTGTTCACGAATCCATCTCTGCAGAACATGACCATCGAGACTGAATTGCCGATCCGTTGAAGCTGTGAACCAGGGCCGGTCTCCGGGTAGAATGACAGCTTTGCCTTGGGCTTTGGACAAACTCCCCAGACTCGGCCCTTCGGCGACAAAGATCTGCTGTTGACCTGCGGCGTTGCGTTCGATCCAGGCTAACTGAAAGTTAGCGGAAGCTTTGAATTGCGGTGTCTGTGAAATGGCCTCAGGGAACATCAGTTGAGCCCCGATCCATTCGAACCCCGGTTGATCGATGCTCCTAAGAGCTGTGCGTTTGACAAAGGGATCATCGACGGAATTGCGTTCCAGCAGCCAGATCCGCGTGCGGGCGGGGTGCACATAGATCAAACTCAACCCATCCGGTGAGAGGACGGGCGTGGCTACGAATTCGCCCGACCGTGTAATTTCAATTAACTCGGCAGGCGAGAAGGCATGGTACCTTGTGGGACGTGTCGCCAGGTAAACGCCCCGGCCTTCCGCCCGATCACCAGCAAAGACCAGTGTGAGTCCATCAGCAGAAAGCCAGGGGTCGTACTCTTTCCCGGCCGTGTTGAGTTCATCCAGTGGGAGAAACTCGCCTCTTGCCAAGTCAAAGAGTGGCCCCGAAAGCGAAGAGGCTCCACGCTCCGGGTTCTCGGGTCGTTCGAAACTGACTTTGCGATCCTGCCGGATCTCCACTTTTTTCGATAGATCAGCCATTCCCGGCTGTGCCAAAGTCACTTCGTGAGGACCGGGAGGGACACGGACTTCACAGGGGATCGACAATAGGACACCGGAATCATCACGCACGGGCTCACCATCGATCAGCACATACCAGTCTGCCTGAGACGATCGACTCACACCGGCATCGTCAGGTTTTTCTTCGTTGGCAGCACCAAAAGCGTTGTCTTTATCTGTGGTGACCTGTGACGAGCCCGCTGGCAAATTCTCGGCCATCAGGGGATCGTTTGCGACCTCTGGATCACTCGTGGAGGTCACATCGCGATCCGCCATCGAGTCGTCGTCGTCATCGCCCTCCATGGGATCGCGAGTGGCATCTTTCCAGGCAATCTGCAATCGACGCCCATACCGCCCGGACAAGTCGATGGCCTGAGGATTTTCGAGCCAGTTGGCAACTGCCCGAGGCTGTGCGGCCGTAATGGAATTCGTGGCGGGTCCAGTGGCAGGGGAGCTTGTATTGGTTTTGACCTGTTCTGGAGCCTGGCTGCTGGATGGGCTTTGCCCACATCCCGAAATGATCGAGAGTGTTAAAGAGCACAGGATCATCCAGTGAATGCCCACGCCTGGGTTGTGGCAGACAGGGCCTGGATGGTACGAACCGCGAGGTCTGATCCAGAAACTCATGAAACACCTTTTGCGGTACAAATCGAGAAAGATTGATATGACATTTGACCCAAACCGGAGGCAGGCCGGGACTTGACTGTCCGAATAGACCTGACTCTGCCCACCTGTCTCAACCACTGATTTCACATGGAAGATCATTTCGAGGGAAAAGTTCCCAGAATTACTCGCGATGGGCGTATGGTCATCGATTTCTCAAGAAAATCTCAAAAACCAACACAAATGTCCATCGATTCACAGATACTCAGACGTCTTCGTGATGACTTTCAATGGCACCGCAGAACTTCTCCCTTTGATTTGGTATCAATTTTCAGAGAATTCTCGTAACCCATGATGTTCGATCGGTACTCTGTCCTTAAGCAAACTTAGTTATGACATTGCTTGCCATTGAGAGCTTTCTGACAGAGAACGCCGCGAATCAAACCGTCCTAAAATCACCCGGATATTAAAACAGATTCTGCTGCAGGAACATACGCGTGGTGGCTTCCCGGACAGATTGTGTCATCGTTGATCGTGTCGCCAAATCGTTTCGTCGCGGAAGTGAAGAAGTTCATGTGCTGGATGAACTCTCTTTGCGCGTCCCGGAAGGCGAGTTTCTGGCCTTAATGGGCCCCTCAGGCTCAGGCAAAACCACACTTCTCAACCTGATTGCCGGTCTGGATCGACCGACATCGGGCGAAGTGACAGTGCGCGGTGAGCCGATCTCCCGCCTCTCCGAAGGCAAACTCGCCCTGTGGCGCACACGGAACATCGGCTTCGTGTTCCAGTTCTATCACCTGCTCCCTGTCCTCTCCGCATATCGCAATGTGGAGTTGCCTCTTTTGCTACTCCCGATGACAGCCGCCCAACGTCGCCAGCAGGTCGAAATGGCGCTGAACATTGTGAATCTCTCGGATCGTATGCATCATCGCCCCGGTCAACTTTCCGGCGGTCAACAGCAGCGAGTGGGAATTGCCCGGGCGCTCGTTACCGATCCCGCTTTGATTGTCGCCGACGAACCGACAGGAGATCTCGACAGCAAAGCCGCCGATGAAATTCTTGCGTTACTCGTCGCGTTAAAAAGCTCGCTGAACAAAACCATTGTCATGGTGACACACGACCCGAAAGCCGCTGCCCGAGCCGATCGCACTTTACATCTCGAAAAGGGAAAACTCGTCGATGAAGTTTATGGAGCCCACACTTTTTCTGGTGTTCATTGAGCCCTGTGAACCACTTCAGGCTTCAGACTTCAGAATCAGAACTTTTATCAACTGCTCGGTAAATAACTAGTAAAACAAACGATCGTGTTTTCATCGCCGGGATTTGAAAATTGTTCCCGATAACGCTGATGAAAACGAGTTGATCAAGCGAATAACAATATGGGTTTAACATTACGGCTGGCATGGCTGGTGCTGGACAATACGTTCCGGAATCCCTTGCGCACTTTATTAACCGCACTGGGGACCGTCGCCCTCGTACTGGTCGTCACGCTCGTCTACACCGTCCTCGATAATCTTGATCGAATCACGACGGAAAAAAGTGCCAATCTCAAGCTGATTGCCACAGAGAAATGGCAGATTCCCAGCCAGTTGCCATACCGATATGTCGCAGGCCTGGCTCAGGGTGCTGCCAAAAGTGAGACAGACACTCGGCCGACCGATTATATGTCCTGGGCCTTTTTTCTCGGTTCACTCGAAGCGGATCAATCAAGTCGCGATTTCAACTCTTTCATCTTTGCCTTCGTGATGGAACCGGAAAAAGTTCTCACCATGATGGACGAACTGGATGAGCTTTCGCCCGATTCCAGCGACTATAAAAATCTCGCTGCTGCTGTCGAGAAGCTCAAGCAGAATAAACAGGGGATCATTCTCGGCCAGAGCCGAATGAAAAAGCTGAACAAAAAAGTCGGTGACCGCTTTAAACTCTATAGCCGAAACTACAAGGACATTTCTCTCGAATTTGAGATCGTGGGTACGTTCCCTCAAGGCCGATATGATGAATCGACCACCTTCCGGCGTGACTATCTGAATTCGGCACTCGATCAGTATCAACGGGATAAAGGTAAGCCTCATCCTCTGGCAGATAAGTCGTTGAACCTTGTCTGGTTGCGTGTACCGGATCGCGATGCCTTCAATCAGGTTGCAAATCAAATCGCGGAGGCTCCAGAATTTTCCGCACCAGCGGTCAAAGTCGAAACGGCCTCCTCTGGCATCGGCAACTTTCTCGAAGGCTACCGCGATCTGTTGTGGGGTGCCCGCTATCTCCTGGCACCGGCCTGTATGGCGACCCTGGCGTTAGTCATCGCGAACTCAATCAGCATCAGCGTGCGCGAGCGGCAACAGGAGTTCGCTGTCATGAAAGTGCTCGGTTTTCAACCTTATCAGATTCTCCTGCTGGTGCTGGGTGAGGCTTTATTTGTCGGTGTCGCGGCCGGCTTCTTCAGTGCCACCGCAACCTATGCCTTTATCAATTTCGGGCTGGGTGGTCTGCCCTTTAAAATCGGGTTCTTACCCACTTTTGACGTCCCTGTCAGTGCCATATTTGTTGGTACGTTAATGGGTGCTGGAACGGCTTTGTTGGGGAGTCTGATTCCGGCCTGGTCGGCCTGTAGTGTCAAAGTTTCCGAAATTTTCAGTCGAGTCACTTAATGAGCCTTTATCCCTGACCCAGTGCTATTAAAGAGACTGACGACAAAACAATAAGTGATTGCCTGCGGATCATCATGATCAATACTGGACTGACATTCGCAATCGTCGATTCCTGGAGGCTGCCAGCCTGGCTGGCATTTACTGTCTGGGGCATGGGTTCATTTCTGGCAATTCTGCTGGTGATCAATCGCGTCCCGGTCATGTACAACGTGCTGAATATGGTCGTGCGCTGGAGGAATACGCTCCTCTCGGCCATGGCCTTTACTATGGTCATTGGCCTGTTGACAGTCATGCAGGCTTTTGTGAATGGTATGTACCGCCTGACGGAAACCAGTGGTCAGCCCGGCAATGTCCTCATTCTGGCTGAAGGTGCGTTGGATGAGGCCTTCAGCAGTCTCGCCATGGCTGATTCCAACGATATTGCCAACCAACCGGGGATCTTGAAGGATGGTGAACAGCCCCTGGTCAGTTGCGAAACGTATCTACTCGCTGCCCAGAGTGTTCCGCAGCCTGAAGGGAAAACGAAACGGCGCTTTCTACAGATCCGTGGCCTCGTCGATCCTGTCATGGCTGGTCGAGTGCATGGGATGACTCTCGATTCTGGTGAATGGTTTTCGGAAGCCGGGATTCGCCCTGACCCTGATGATGTGAATGCGGCTCCACTCGTCGAGGTGGTGATGGGTGCTGGCATGGCCACAGAAATGGGTCGCGATCGAGGCACTGTGGATGGTCGTTCCCGTCGAGAATTTGTCGTTGGCGACCGTTTCGAACTGAATAACCGCGTATGGTATGTGACCGGGATTCTCAAACGAACTGGCTCATCCTTCGATTCGGAGATCTGGAGTAAACAGAGTGTCGTCGGCCCGATGTTCGGTAAAGAACGCTATACGACCATGGTCGCGCGGACGGCTGACAACGCCAGTGCTCAGAAACTCAAGGAGTTCTTTAATACCGAATATACCAAAGCACAATTAAGTGCCGAAGTTGAATCGGAGTATTACAAGAAGCTGTCGCAGACCAATGAGCAGTTTTTGTATGCCATTATTATTGTGGCGTGCATTATGGCCATTGGTGGCAGCTTTGGCGTGATGAACACCATGTATGCGGCTGTCTCTCAGCGAATCAAGGATATCGGTGTCCTGCAACTCATGGGCTTCAAGCGCAGGCACATTCTCGTCTCGTTTGTGCTGGAATCGCTGCTTCTGGCACTGTTCGGAGGGCTGCTGGGTTGTTTGATTGGCTTGTTCGCCGATGGCTGGACAGCCAACAGTGTCGTCTCAGGGAGCGGTGGCGGTGGAAAATCGGTTGTTCTGGAACTGACTGTCGATGGCGCCACGCTGATTTCGGGGCTGATGCTGGCCATGGTGATGGGCCTCATCGGCGGGTTTCTTCCCGCGATTTCAGCACTCAGGCTTCGTGCACTCGATGCTCTCCGCTAGAGTTTACTGTAAAGTTCATTTCTCAAAGCAGCATTCATGAGGCTGCCTGACTGAGAAGCTTTTGAGCCTACCCTCTACGCGAGATCACTGTCATGGCCGACGGATCATCCCCCGAAGATCGACTTATGGCTGTCGAAATGGCACTGGCCCATCTGCAGCATGATGTCGAACAGATGCACGAAGTCCTCATTGCCATGCAGCGGGAATTGAAAGCCGCTCATCGGCAGGTCACTTTGCTCGAAGGCAAAGTCCGTGCTCTGGAATTTCCCGATGCAGACTCGCCTATCGACGAGAAGCCGCCACATTATTAAACACATCTAATTCGGATTCCAAGAAACGACTGCGCAGAGGGTGGCTGGGGTTGAGTCTTCGAACCCCCAGCGATCTTCGGCATGAACTGGGGGTTCGCGAAGACGCTCAACCCCAGCCACCCCATACCAAGGAGCGTGATTAAATCCTGAAATATATATACATATATACTATGCATGGCACATCGAATGATTTGTTGCTGCCAGATCGAAACGAGCCAGCCCCAAAACTACTCTTTGACAGCAGGAAGCAGCTTGGTTTTCACTTCACTCTCGATCGTAATGTCATTTGTCTGACCACCGGCGGCGACAGTCACTTCCAGGACTTGTTTGATCTGATTCGATTCAACCCGCCCCGCCACTTTGTCGAACAGCACCACTCCCGAAAGCTTCTTCGAGTTCAATGTTACGGCCAATGGTGACTTTTCTGCCGGTGTCATCTCGATATCGCCACCGACGGCAATTCGCTCCAAAGTCTCGTTCTCAGGCCCTTCGTAAGTGAATGTGAGATGACTGACAATCTCGCCAATCGGAAGTTTTACGTTTGTTTTTCGGTTCCATGTGGCCCCCTTGTTAATGGGCCCCTGGGGAAGTGAAACACCCGTATCTTCAAACATCCGGCGTAGACTCCCTTCCGACAGGCTGTCTCCCATCAACCCCTGCGGTTGAGCCTTGGCGATTTGAGCTAACTCTGGCGGGATGACAAAATCACTGAATTCTCCCCGAGGTGAGACCGTGAACTGGAACTTGGCGCCATCCAGTAATCCCAAAGTCTTATGTAAGGCAGTCAGGAGTGGATCAGAAAACTCTTTCTGGTTCGAATCGTAAGCGACCGATTTTCCATTCGGAAGGTCGATATCCAAGGTGATCTGGTCAATCACCTGAGTCAGCTTGCCAGCTCCACTTTCTGTAACTGCCTCCACTTTTGTTGTGATCAGCATTTCCTGTTGAAGCGTCGTCTTGACCGGCTTTTCGGCTACCACTCCGCCGGTGATAGTGCTCGTCGTCACCTTCTGCTGATACACATCACCCGCTTTGAACTTCAGGATCAATTCTGTTTGAGCCACAGCCGCATTGCTGGGCATGAAACTGAGACAGCACGCCAGTAACGAAGTCAGGCACCCTATCACAAGTCGGGAGTGTCTCAGATCTGTCGAGGTGCAGGCCTTACCGAAGCAGAGAGTTCTCAAGAGCTGGAGCATGATCATGGTCTTTCTGGTGGGTCAAGGCCTGAGACCGAAGTGGCCCATCCACATCAGTTGAATTCCGATGGTACAGGAATTGTCTGCGTCTCGTGACGGGACGATTCTCGAAAAAGCTAATACACAAAGGGGAAACCGACAATCGGGAAATGGGAAATTGAAACTTGATGGATGAACCTCAACAGCGGTGATCATTCAGGGAATTGGCCTTGAACGAAAGCGAGGCTGGCCAGCCAGTCGAGCCAAGTTTCAGACTCTGCTGGTCAGATCGTCAGTGGATGTTTAAACTGCGATTTGCACGAGATTGGATTTTGTCTGTGTCTCAAGCCGTGCTCATGTTCCGCTGTTCTGCTGGCAGGGAAGAGATGACCGAATCGAAAACGAATGCCGCCTCTCCAGAAATGGCCATGGAGCCGCATCGCGCGCTCTGGTTAGAGGCCAACCCGTGGATTGCCGGCGTGCTGGCCTTTCTCATCCCCGGCGCTGGTCATTTTTATCAGGGGCGGTGGTTCAAGGGGACGATTTACTTTTTCTGTATTCTGGGCACATTTCTTGGCGGGATGAAGCTTGGCGATGGTATGGTCGTGTACCACAAAGCCGACACCCGTCTCCCCACCGTCTGGTATGCCACGCAACTGCTCACAGGTGCCGTGGCTCTTCCCGCATACTTTCAGGGGCTGCGTGCTGCACAGCCCGCCAATCGACCACTCGAACTTTCATCGATTTCCGGTACACTCACGCTTCCTTTCGAAGGCGAGTTGAAAGCTATTGGCCCAGGCAGAGAAGGTGTGGGTGGCCCTGCCAAGGGAACTTTAACCATTACGTCCGAGCGAACGGCCTTCAGCTATGAACTGGGCGGCCGCTTTGTGGGAACGGTGGGAGATCGTCAGGTTGATCTGCCTCTGGGTGGCAGCCGGTTTCTATTGGCTCCCCAGATTGGAGGAGGTTCTGGCAGAGCACTGGAAGTCAGCATTGGCCGCAATCCGAACGATCATCCCGACCTGCAGAGGCTACTGATTGGCAGCACTCCCAGATCATTCATGGATTCGTTTGAAGCACCACCTGATCAGCCAAGCCTGAACGATGTCTATCGGCGACTGGGTGCGAGATATGATATGGCAGTTGTTTTCACATTGATCGCCGGTTTACTCAATCTCTTCGCGATCTGGGATTGTGTCGAAGGGCCGGCTTATGGCTTTGGTGATGAACAGCCACGACCTGCTCCATCGGCAGAGAATTCAGCAGCGACCATTGCGACTGAAGCGACCAGTGGAAACTCAGCCACGAGTTCTGAAAGTCGAACTGCCAAACCACCTCAAGCCGTTCTCAAAACCTGACTGGCCTGTCGCCAGTTCTCAGGACGACCAAGCGAGATGTCGTCTCGACATGAAGCTCTGGAATCTTTCGGTTGTTCGTCGGGTAGGAAATCTTTGACTGCTTTGTCATGCTGACGGTTGAACGAGGTAGACTCATGCTGCTCGCCGAAATTGTTCCCACCTGGTATCTCCTCCCACTGGCGATGGTCATCAGCCTCGTTTATAGCGCGAGCCGTTATGAGCTCCCCGATGTCATTCTCCGCCGGGCTTTTCGTTTGTGCGTGACCATTCTGACAGCCATGCTCCTGGCTTTTGCTGTCCTGTGGATCCTGTCATACAAGCTGTAGTTTTCGGACGAAAAGACGAATCGCCGACTCTGCGAAATTTTGATGTAGCCGGGTCTGTTCCAGCCCTTTCACTTGCGGCCTGCTAGACACCTTGTCACTCTCAGTAGCTCGCCAAGGATTTGTCGCAAACGATCAAGGCCATCAATGGTTTGCCCAGCGATAGGAACCGGCGTGTTTGATCCTGCAGGTTGCCGCTTCGCTGCAGTTAACAGGGAGTAGCAACAGTGGGCAGTTGCAACGATTCGCACAGTGATTTTCTGGAAGTAGATGGAATAGCCTCATGACCAGACCGAATTCGATCCATAATCTTTCCAAGCTGTGCCTGTTGATGCTGCTGATGACGGGAACCTTTCCTTGGGCAGCCGGTGAAGAACCAGCCCCAAATGATCATATTCGCGAACTGCAAACCATGGCGATTGGCCGCAATCATGCCGATTTCGGTCATTGGGGCTACAAGCCTGAAGAATACACACAGTGGGGCAGCCACTCGAATCGGTTGATCCCGATCTACACGTTCGGCACGCGTCCACTTCAAACTCAGGCTGGGCAGAAGCCGGCCCCGACAGAACTCGCCGCCTATATGGGAGAAAACAGCCCTTATCGATCAGCCGACGCTCTGCGGAAGATCTATGGTTTTCTTCCTGAAGCGACAGTGAATCCCCAGGCCAGCTATTGCGATCAGACCAATCTTTACGATCTCCAGAAGGCTGCTGTACAAGCCGGGAAAAAATATATCTTTCTCGTGGTCTTCGATGGCATGGATTGGCAATCGACGTGGAATGCGTCCATCGATCGCAATCAAAAGGTGGCCTACAAAGAGGGCCGCGGAACAGGCTTTCATTTCCAGGATTACAAAGCCGGCGGAACAACCGAATTCGGCTACATGGTCACCAGCCCTCATAACGAGGGGACTCAGGTCGATGTCGATCTGCAAACGGTCAAGAACCCCGGCGGAAAAATGCTGGGAGGCTACGACGTCACCCGTGGTGGTGAATTTCCCTGGTCGATCCCTGCTGACCCCAAATACCTCGTCGCCAGTGCTTCTGATAAACGAGTCAAACATGCCTACACTGATTCTTCCAGCTCAGCATCGAGCATGACTGCCGGCAAAAAAACCTACAACAACGCTGTTAATGTTTATCCTGATGGCAGCCAGTTTGAAACGATCGCCCATCAGCAACAGAGGCTCGGCTGGAATGTCGGTGTCGTCACCAGCGTTCCCGTCCCACATGCCACACCCGCCTGTGCTTACGCACATAATGTTGACCGCGACGACTATCAGGATCTCACGCGCGATCTGGTCGGTTTACCTTCGATTGCACATCCTCAGGCACCATTACCCGGGATGGATGTCGTGATTGGAGGTGGAGCCGGGACAGATGCCAAAGAAGCTTCTGCACAAGGGAAGAACTTTGTTCCCGGGAACCTCTATCTGACTGATGCCGACAAACAAACCATTGATGTCACTCATGGTGGAAAATACCGAATTGCCGAGCGTTTACCGGGTATGAATGGCGCCACCCACCTGATGGAAATGTCTCGACTGGCGGCAGAAAAGAACGAACGCCTCTTCGGTTTCTATGGTGTAGGTGCTTACAAAGGGCATCTCCCCTTTGCCACAGCCAATGGAGATTTCAAACCGGCCCCGGGACGTTCCGGCTCGGCCGAAAAGTACACACGGGCCGATCTCTCCGAGAACCCCACGCTCGCACAAATGACAGAAGCCGCTCTCGTAGTGCTTGAAGCGAAGAAGAAACCTTTCTGGTTAATGGTCGAAGCGGGAGATGTTGATTGGGCTAATCACGACAACAATCTCGACAACTCGATTGGAGCCATCGAAAGTGGCGATAACGCAGTTCGCGTCATTACCGACTGGGTGGAAAAACACAGCAACTGGGAAGAGTCGCTGGTGATCGTCACCGCCGACCATGGGCATTACTTCCATCTGCTTCAGCCGGAGGCGCTGATCACTCCCAACAAAGTCGCCAAACCTTGATTTTCAAGGCCATCTGTTGATACCCGCTCATCACCGGCTCATCTGCCCTTTCAGACATTTCTTGCGTCGATCCCATGACGTTCGCTGCAAAATTGCGCATGCTATCTATTCGGCAGGATGAAATGTGATGGATCACTGCTGGCACTCAGCAATGACTGGCCGGCTTGCGGGAAAGGCGTATTGTGGCGACTCCTTTGAATCAGATATTCCCAGGTGCTCCTCAGGAGTGGCAGGAGCGATTGCGCACCATCGTCGACATGATGCGCGAGATGAGCCTGCAACACGATCCTCAGGCCATGGTTCGCGCCTACGGTCGCCGGATGGTCGAACTCATGCCCAGCATGAGGCGTATTTCTCTCTCGAGGCGAGATCTGCCCCCGGGCCAGGTGCGCGTCACTCGCTACAGTGGATGGCAGCACGAAGTCAATCCGTGGAAGGAACCCGAAAAACTGCCGCATTTAAAAGGTGGTCTCCTTGCTGAACTTATCTGGTCCGATGAGCCACAAATCCTTAACGATTGCCATATCTCACCGGATGACCCCTCTTATGAATTCCTGAGTGGCCAGCGAAGCATTATGGCGATTCCCCTGTTCGATAACGGAACCGCCCAGAATATGGTGGTCCTCTCGAATGGCGAACCCCATGGCTTCTCTCCCGATGAACTCCCCGAACGTGTCTGGATGGCCAATCTCTTTGGACAGGCGACACAAAATCTGGTCTTAGCCGAGCAACTCGAAGCGGCCTACCAGCAGGTCGAACGCGAACTCCAGGTTGTCGCAGACATTCAACGATCCATGCTCCCTAAGGAACTCCCACGCAGGGCTGGGCTCGAAGTCTCGGCTCACTACCAGACATCCCGCCAGGCTGGTGGCGACTATTACGATTTCTTCAATTATCCCGATGACTCAATGGGCATTCTGGTGGCTGATGTCAGTGGTCACGGCACACCTTCGGCTGTGATGATGGCCTTGACCCATTGCATTGCCCACATGCTCGCCGGCCCACCCACCGAACCCAGTGAACTTCTGGCTCATCTCAATGACCACCTGACGAGCCGGTACACACTCGAATCCAATCACTTCATCACCGCCTTTTTCGGGATCTATCACCCGCGCACAAGATGCATCGAGTATTCCTCAGCCGGACACAATCCACCCCGGCTCTGGCGGGCTCGCACCAACGAGATCATCTCACTCGAAAACGCGACTTCGCTACCACTCGGAATTGCTTCTGACCTAACCTGGCCCAATGCCAGTTTAGAACTCCAGGAAGGAGATCGACTTGTCATCTACACCGATGGGATTGTCGAAGCCGCTGATCCGCAATTTGAACTCTTTGGCCTTGAGCGACTGGACGATCTCATTCGTCAGGTGCAGGGGACACCCGAAGAACTGCGCAATGCCATTCTGACAGCAGTCGATGTGTTCACGCATCACGCTCCCGCTTCTGATGACCGCACTTTGCTCGTGATTGATCAACTGACGTAGCCTCGATTGGAATCAACGACCCAACCCGCTGGCGATAAGTAGGGCTATGATCAACCCTAATGGAAATATAAGCAGCAACAGGAGTATCGTTTGAGTGAATGGATAGTCGTACCAGCGCAGTGCGGATTCTGAGACAGGAAGTTGCTGTAGATAGTTGTAGAGCTCACTAAATCCGCGTGCTCGAGCTGGCATATGGATTCGGCCGTTGTTAGTAACAATGACCAGAAACGGTTCCTTGTGCCATGTTTGACCCCAATACCCCGCATCCCAGTATGTGCCACGGATATCATGCACCGGGAGACTGTAGGTAAATTGGCGTCTCCAACTGAGATATGTTCTTAAATAGCAGCATTCGTGGCAGGTCATCTGCCCGTTGATCTCATCGATCACAATCTGGCACCAGAATCGACTTCCGGATTCTCCAAATTCCGCTTCGATCAAGGCTCATCCTTTGCCGAATTGTTTTAAGTTTCGCCAGGTGCTGGTGAGAAGGTAGGCATAGCGACTTCAACATTCCCCTCATGTACACGCACGGCAAAGCATTCGAGCCTAGTTTTGGATTTGGGATTATCGAGCCAGCAGCCATCGCTCAGGCGGAACTTCCACGCATGCCACGGGCAAACCACACCACCATCGACATCGACATAACCGTCGGCAATCGGTGCCCCCATGTGAGGGCAAAAGTCGCTGGTCGCGAAGTATTCGCCACCCCGGCAAAAAATCGCAATCTGCCGGCCCGCCACCACAAACGAACGCCCCTGGCCTTCCGGAACCGTTCCCACTTTGGCAACGGCCACAAAGCCACCCATAGCTTCCGAATCAGCGGAAGATGGTGGAGTTTCTTCAAAAGGCAAGCCACTTGCTTCCGTCATTTCCCATCCATCATGCTGGAGGATCGCGTGTCTCTTTTCGATGATAGCTCACCCAGCGGCTTTGATCATCCCTGTCTGCAATGTATCCTGCAGGTTCACGAATCTCATTGTGACGTTCATCATTGACCCCGTGCCATGAAGGTAACCAGATGTGGAAGAACCCTGTCAAACGTGCTTTGGCCAATGGCGAGCCACAAATTGGCACATGGCTTTCTTTAGGGAATGTTTTCGCTGCGCGTTTAATGGCCCGCAGTGGCTTTCACTGGTTGACGGTCGATCTGGAACATTCCCCTATCGGGTGGGATAGTGCCGGGCTTTTGTTTGGTGCGATTGCCGATGCTGGTGGCGTCTGCCTGGCCCGTGTTCCGCGTGGCGATCACGATTACATCAAACGCGTGCTCGATGCGGGGGCACACGGCATTGTTGTTCCCATGATCAACACAGTGGAAGAAGCCAAAATTGCCATTACTGCTGCCAAGTATCCTCCGGTCGGAAATCGTTCGGTAGGTGGTTCGATGCATGCACTTAACTTCGGCACCAGTGCTGGTGACTACTATCAGCATGCCAATGATGAGATTCTCGTCGTCCTGCAGACAGAATCACCTGAGGGCGTGGCCAATGCTGACGCGATCTATTCGTTGCCGGGAGTCGATGCGATTTTCGTCGGCCCCAATGATCTCGCTGCGCAGTTGCGTGCTCCCGATGGGACCGAGGCGACTCACGAAGAGTTTGAAGCCATGCTCGGGAGGATACTGGCGGCTGGTAAAAAGCATGGCCTTCCCGTTGGCATTCATACTCAATCGGTCGAGCAGGCTCAGAAGCGGATTGATGCTGGCTGGCAATTCATTGCGGTGGGCAGCGAACTGAAATTCATGGTGACCGGCGCGCAGGAAGTTGTCGCCAACCTCGGCCTCCAAGCCGCCGGCGACCTCGCCCGGTATTAATA
>JAIXUU010000394.1 GCA_027483405.1 Planctomyces sp.
TGCATTTCAATGCGATGCCATGGGCGGGGATCGATTTCTTGTGGAGCATCGCTGACAGAGAATGACCTCGTCAGCGGAGCTTGAGAAGCTGCCGACAACAGCAGACGTTCTTCCAGATCATCGCGCCAGCCAAATGAATTCATGAGATGTTCCCCAAACAAGAAACGCAAAGACCATGACTCGACGTCGAAAGTTGTGATGCAGAAACTCACTTCGCTTCTGGGATCGCTGCGGCAAAGCCTTGAGAGAGTTCTTTCAACAGGTTGCGGGCCTGAAGCTCATCGAGTGGCTGGCGATTCATGACCTCTTCGAGCCGGGCATCAATGGGTGCGAAGGCTTCACGTCGGAGAGTCGAAATCCGTGCGCCGAGACTTTCATGCAGTTCAGCCGGGCGAAGTTCTGATCGCTGGCTCGCTTCGTCAAAGGCTTGCTGCAGACCGGCGGCATAGGTTCGCAAAGCCTCTCGGGCCAGCTCTTTATCAGCATCCAGCGGAACTTCGGGACGCGGGTGATCATCGTGCAGGGCGGGTGTCAGGCAGCCAGCGAGGGATGCGAGGAGAAAACATCCCATCAGGCCGACAATCAAGCGTCGGGCTGTCGCTGGAAGCACGCGTGTCGGGGCACAGGCAGGCCCGGGGGAGAAGGGAAACCCCATGGTGGGAACACGCGGCAACAGGCGCGAGAGCAGGGCGCGTGGACTCTCGCACTTCGAAGGAGCGGCTTCGAACCATCCAGCGGCGGCAGCACACTGCACCCGCCCTGCACGAAAACAACGTCGAAACACCATGAGACAAGCTCTTTGAGAGTGGAAACGGAGATGAAACCAGAGATTCAGGAAGCCGTGGACGAAGTCTTGGGTCCGCGCACGGAACCGCGTACTGATTTCCTGGCTGTCGCGGATCTCTGGCGGTTGTCGTAACGCTGAGCCATGGCGGCTTTCGCCAGCTCCAGCAGCTGTTCTTGAGCCGGTGAGGAAGCGGGGAAGTAGTGATGCAGCACATCCAGTGATTGCACGACGGGCTCGAAGGAAGGCGTTTTCACATTGCCTTCTTCAGCATCAGGCGTGGGCTTGTCAGAGTTCAGCCAGCGAATGAGGGTCCAGAGCACGATCACCACCACCCACGGAAAAACGGTCAGCAGGTAGTTCCCGAGCGAGCGCTCCGCCATCCCTGTGACCATTTGCATCACATGCCAGCCACCAGCCAGACACAAAATGACTGCCAGAACCGACAGACCACGAACAAACACCAGACGAGTGAACATGCTGAGAGCACCCCACGAAAACAGTGGCTTGACCAAAGAGACAGGCACAAAATCAACCGGCGGTTGACGACAACTGGCCGAACATCACGCTGGATCAATCGCGCCAGGGGTGTGTCACGCGGCGGGTATCGGTGCTCCATTGCTGCACCAGTCGAATGACGACGGTGAACAGAGCGGTAAAGAAGGCATTCCAGGTGCCAAAGTGGAATGAACTGAGAATCTCCAAGAGCGCCACCAGTGCTGCCGACCCACCGGCAATCGCAACAGTGCGGGCAATTTCCCCCGCATCACTCGCCGCCAGCGCGAACCGGGCACTCCCGCAAAACTGTTCCTTTTCCCCAGAACTTCCCGGCTGGGGAACATTCGCTTCCATCGATTCATCAACCACAGGGCACATGAGACAGGCCTCCCGAACAACCAGAATTTTTCGGGCAGACACTTTTCCGCCCCCTCACCCTATCACCCCCTGTTGCGCCCCTTGCGGGGCTGGTGGCAGCGGATGGGGGCCTGTCGTTCACTCACGTTTGGGTCTTCGGCTGCCAGAACGCGAATCAACGGAGAGGTTAGAAGCGGGGCTGGTGGCAGCAGATGGGGGCCTGTCGTTCACCCACGTTTGGGTCTTCCGCTGCCAGAACGCAATTCACCAGAGAGGCAAAAAGCGGGACACGGGGCTACGGATAAAGGCCAGTCATTCTGCCACAACTCTTCTCGCGGCACATGCCCCTCTGGAACCCTCGCCCGCGTCTGCGTGGGAGAGAGGGCGGGGTGAGGGTCTTGCCCATCGATGTGCAGCAATCAACAGGTTTCTGCAGGAGCGCCGAGCGACTCCCAGTAGCCGGATATCAAGAGCATGTTGCGATGAAGCTGCTCGTTAATTCCCCACCCAATACGTTCAAGCTCGCCCTCATCCCGGCCTTCTCCCGTCAGAACGGGAGAAGGGGTAAAAAGCCCTCGCTCGCGTCTTCGTGGGAAAGCCAGATGTTCCTCAGGAAGTCAGATCGCGTGGTAAGCCCGCCTTGTGAGCGGCCAGTTGTTGTGAACAGGGACGATCCGAGCGACTGAGCGATCTCAGCAATGTGCCAAACACACGCAAAGCATCGCAGACGGCCAGGTCTTTGCGCAGAAGCCACCATTGGGGAGAGCCGTTGGTACCCACTAAACATTTTCGACTCGTGAGTGCTTTCGTCATCGTCTGGATCGATGGGCCACCATCGAGACTCACAAATCCCCACCGTTCGAAATCGGCGTGCCAATGAGCCCAGGCCGTCGTTGTCAGACAGATTTCTAATGGTTGTTGCGAGGGAGCCGTCAGAGGTTCCTGAGCGAGTTCAATCGCCAGCAGCAACGTCACATCCTGCATCGAGAGCCACGTCCCCTGTTCATCGACAGCAGTCAACGTTTCACCATCCGGTGCGAAATAGCACCCCAGATGGGCCTGCTCCTGACGAACAGTCTCTTCCAGAACTCTCAGCGAGGCGGAAGTATGACTCGATAAATCCCGATGCACAGCCGGCAGCGAGAGCGGAATCAACCGGCACGGATGATGTTCCGTCAATCGCTTCAATCGCTGAAAGAGGAGTTCATTCTCACTCCCGCAAACCACAGTCAGCGGGCGCAGCGCATGAAACTCTTCCTGTAAGGTCTGATCCTGCTCAAAGTGGAGAAGAGGTGAGTATCGACCCAGTTGTTTAGCGTGAGCATAAATTCCCGTGCGAGATTGCGCGCTGAGCCAGCGCAATTCCTCAGTCGATGGCCAGGCCAGGCCATCCGGCCCGATCAGGTCAAATCCCGTCCAGGCAGGGCCATATCCCGAACCAGTAATGAAGATCGCCAGCAGACCGTGGAACGATGACATCGCCAGGGTCAGATCGGGCTTTCGGCAGAACCCCAGGTCAGCAATATCCAGCCCCTGCTGTCTGAGGCCTTTAACGAGCCCTGCGGCAATCTCGGGAGAACTGACACGCTCATCATGACCAATCACCACTGGTGATGTCGTCCCGGCAGGCGAGGCTGCTCCCCCAAACGCCCCTTCGCTCAAAGCCTTGCCAATCGCCCTGCCCCACTCCACCGCACGAGTGCGATGCATCACATTCAGATAAACCGCCCGGACTCCGCCCTCCGACAAAATCTCTTCTTCACGGTTTTCAAGAATGGGTGCCACTGGGAAACTGACTGGCAGCAGTCCTTGTTCGTCGCGAGCGGGGCAATTCCGACAGAGGGGATAATGAGCCGCCAGTCGCGCCAGATGCACACTGCGGCTGATCGAATAGGTTTCCCCCGGACAGCGATACGTTCCCTCTGGTAAAGCGCCTGGGGCCAATGCATCGATGGGCTCAGCCGCTATATCGATCGAAGGAAAAGTTTCAGATGGCTCGTCTGCCGGTGCCATGGAACAATCTCTGCAACTGCCGGCCACTCACAAGAACACACCCACAAGATCACATCGAGGGAATCTTACACAAAAGCCTGTGCGATCATGCTGATCAATGTCTCTTGTTATGGCTCGACTGATCGAAAACTTCTCACGCAGGAGCTTCTTCTCCATCGGCTGGCTGTTCTGACTCTGTCGTGGCGAGCACTTCTGTGGCGTGCACTTCTTCGGTGGGCTTTGCAGCGCGTGCTCTTTTCTCGGGTGGCAGTAAACGATCCAGAATGCCGTTCACAAACGAGCCGCTATTCGCACCGCCAAACGATTTGGCCAGTTCGAGAGCTTCATCGATCACCACGCGGTGGGGCGTATCGGTCTGCAGAAGTTCATAGGCACCCAATCTCAGCACGTTGCGATCTGTGGGTGCCATACGACTGAGCGACCAGTTGACCGCTGCTTCTTCGATTTTCTTGTCCAGCACCGGGCGGAATTCCATCGCCCCGGAAAAGAGCCCCCAGGCAAAGCGAGAGAGCGTTTCATCCGGCAACTCGGCCTGAATCATCTGACGAATCTGCTCGAAGCCCACATCGGGATTGAGATCCTTCAGATACAGCATCTGAAGCACGACTTCACGGGCTTTGTGGCGGCGGGACATTGACATGAAAGATCCGAGGTACAAATCACGGGCGGAAACAAATGATGATAACAACCTGCAAGCAGGAAGAAACTCTCAGCGATTCGGAGCATTCCTTCAGGCCGCGAAACAAGGCAGATTTGAACACGCAGGGTGTTCATGGTCACATCAGATGACGGACCGGAATTGATGACCCTGAGTCGACAGGCCATCGATCTTATCCCCTGCAGATGATGTGCGCATGATCGATTCGTGAGAGTTACTTTTCTTGGCGGGAAATTTCGATGAGCACGTTGCGGGTTTCAATCGCTGCCAGTGCCGCCTCGACACCTTTGTTACCAGCCTTCCCGCCCGATCGATCCAAAGCATGATCCATCGTGGGGCAGGTCAGCACACCGAACGCCACCGGGATACCACACTCCAGAGCAATCTTCTGCAGGCCAGCCGCCACCTGCTGATTGATGTATTCGTGGTGCGTGGTTTCTCCCTGAATCACAGCCCCCAGGCAGACAATTGCACCATATTTCTGCGATTGTGCCAGCTTTTGCGCGACGACAGGCAGCTCGAATGACCCCGGGACATACACCACCGTGATCTGATCTTCGGGCAACCCATGCCGACGATACGTCGAAACGGCCCCTTCCAGCAGGCGGTTGGTCACGAGTTCATTGAACCTCGAGACGACAATCGCCACTGGTTCTTGAGGAGCAAGTAGTTGAACTTCAATAGTGCGCGTCATATCCGTTTTTATACTGGAAAGAGTACAGGATTTAACAAAGAGCCATCGATATTTGATTGACTTGAACAGAACATGATTCTGCTCAGGAATCCATCAACTTAAATTCATTGTATTCAGAAACTCTTCGTTCGTCTTGGTTCGCCGCAGCCTGGATGTCAGCAGTTCCATCGCTTCCACAGGGTTCATATCACCCACGACTCGGCGTAAAACCCAGATTTTGCGAAGTTCTTCTTCGTTAAACAGCAATTCTTCCCGGCGTGTCCCCGAACGATTGATATCAATCGCTGGCCAGACTCGCTTTTCAACCATCCGGCGATCGAGGTGCAGTTCGGTATTCCCCGTTCCCTTGAACTCTTCAAAGATCACATCGTCCATCTTGCTGCCGGTATCAACCAGAGCTGTGGCGATAATCGTCAGACTGCCCCCTTCTTCGACATTGCGTGCTGCACCAAAGAATCGCTTGGGATGCTGCAGAGCGTTGGCATCGACACCACCTGTCAGAATCTTTCCCGAATGAGGAACTTCCGAGTTCCACGCGCGGGCCAGTCTGGTGATCGAGTCGAGAAAGATCACCACGTGCTGACCATACTCGACCATGCGTTTGGCCTTCTCAATGACCATCTCCGAAACCTGAATATGCCGGCTGGGAGGTTCATCGAACGTGCTCGAAATGACTTCGCAATTTCGCCCTTTGACCTGACGTTCCATATCGGTCACTTCTTCGGGCCGCTCGTCAATCAGCAGCACAATCACATAGACATCAGGTTCATTGGCAAGCACAGCTTTCGCCAGATTCTGCAGCAGAATCGTCTTGCCAGCCTTTGGTGGCGAAACAATCAGTCCGCGCTGTCCCATCCCGATCGGGGCAATCATATCGACCACGCGTGAGCTGTAATCGGAAGATGTTCCCGCCAGCTTCAGTCGACGTTCGGGATGCAAAGGCGTCAGATCGTCAAAGAAGACCTTCTCAGTCAGCAGATTCGGATCTTCACCGTTAATTGCCTCGACCCGCAACAAGGCAAAGTAGCGCTCGTTTTCCTTGGGCGGACGAATCTGACCAGCGACAGTCGCTCCATTCCTCAGACCGAAGCGGCGAATCTGGCTCGGTGACACATAGATATCATCGGGGCAGGGCAGATAGTGATAGTCGGGGCTGCGCAGAAACCCGAAGCCATCGGGAAGAATCTCGAGAGTTCCCTCTCCGAACATCAGGCCATGCAGCTTGGTGCGCTCTTTGAGAATCTTGAAGATCAAATCCTGCTTTTTGAGCCCGGTGTACTCGGTAATGTTCTCCGCTCGGGCAATGTCGATGAGTTCCTTCATCGTCAATCGCTGGAGTTCAGCCACATGGATTTCATTCTCACCGTTCTTCGCCTGCTCGTACTTGTCGTCGCCGGGAAGCGGTTGGTCGTCGTCATCGGGTGGCAGAGCCTGCGATCGAGCGAGTGGTGGCGCACTGAACTCTTCTGTTCGACGATCGACTCGATCCTGATCTGGTTCGCGCACAGGTTCTCGACCGGCAGCAGAACTGCTTGTTGCCGTTGCACGACCTGACTGAGATTCCCTGCGGAAGGAACCTAAAGGGATCGGCGGGGCCTCTCCGGTGGCAGAGGCTTCTGTCGAACGATTCATCGAGGCACGAGGTTTCATGGTCATGGCGAGGGCTGCCTGACTAACTGAGAGGTAATTTTTAGTGGCTGGTGCCAGATTGACAGGTTGGCACACCACCACGCGCTTTCAAAGTTTGTCAACGAACGTACGAGTGGCCAGGCCATGCCAGAAAAGGGCGCAGGCTCGTCACATTGCCAATTCACAACACACAGGCTGGCGGCATTTTTTACGAAAGATGAAACACCATTCTGAGAAGCAGCTTTTCCCGGTTCCTGCGCGATCGTCGCGATATCGGAACTCTTCGCATGAGACGGCGTGACCGGTGGTGTTTTCAACCACGATTGAATCGCGTCTCTGAGAGCCGTAGTTGCCACATTGGTTTTGAGGTCGTTGAAAATGACCAGATCGGCCACGGATCGCTTCGCATCCAGTGACCACTGGCTCGCTTCCCGTCGGGCCAGATCTTCCATCGACCAGCCACGCCCTGCGATCTGTGCATGACGATCGACTTCGTTCGTATCGATGTAAACCAGCAAATCACAAAGAGTACGCCAGCCAGTCTCCAGCAGGATCGCTGCATCGAGAATCACAGCCGCGTATCCGGCATGAGCCGCCTGCTCGATCTGTTGGAGTAGCCGCAATCGAATGTGCGGATGCACCACCTGTTCGAGTTGTTTTCTCGCAGCCTGCTGAGTGGGGAGTTCTCCAAAAACGAGAGCCGCCAATTGGCGACGGTCAATTTCACCATCGGCACCAAGAATCTGACGGGTGAACAGTTCCACCAGCCGGGTGCGAACCGCTTCTTCCCGCAGCACCTCATGTCCCACGCGATCTGCATCCAGCACCAGCCACGGCGGTTCCACATCGACGGCAGCACTCCGCGCGACGAAACTCTTCCCGGAGCCAATCGCTCCCAGAATTCCGACGACAGGGACTTTTCGAGTGCTGATCGCAGACTGCGATGTCATGGAAGATTACCAGCAGTGCTTAACTAAGGAAGGTGGTTTGGAATTGCAGCGAGAGATGACTGACGACGGGTTCGATGAATTCATCCAAGGTTATGAAGGAATGATGCCAATGTTGGACACACAGGTGATGAGGTGCAGTTGAAAGTGCTTATGGGGCGAACTCTGGAAACGTTGATCAATAGAAATGGTTCGTTGTGAATGATTCGTTGCAGGTGGGTTGGTGCTGTATTGATATGGCAGGCGATGTTATCGACAGGTTCCCATTCAGGATTGCCAGAAGATGTCGTGAGAAGTCAGAGCCGGATGGGAAAGTCGGTAGAATCGAGGGACAGATCAAGACGACACAAGGACTTGTGCTCAATTGGGTGAGTATGACTGATTTCAGAACATGACCAGGGAATCACACAATACGGATGACTGCGTTCTCATTTGAAGTTGGCTCCTTGCCAAATTCAGCGACAAAACACTGGAATCACGTACCTTATTACCTATATCCTGCCCCTCCACACCGCGAGTGTCAACCAAAAAGCAGGTCATCTCACTCCGCAGCATCACACAATCACATGCTTAATCATTGATGAGTCTGCAGCGTATGACAGCCAGTAACATTGCTCGAACTCTGGAAACTGCTGCCACTAACAGGCCAGATCAGGTCGCCATTTACGCTCCGCCATCCGGTCGCACACCACTGCGGGTTGAAGATTATCGAACGCTCACTTTTCACCAGCTCCATCAATTATCAGTCGAACTGGCATCCGGGCTGAATGCGATCGGCATTCGCCGGGGGACGCGCATTGCGCTGATGGTGCCCCCTTCACCGGAATTCTTCGTATTGACTTTTGCCCTCTTCCGGCTGGGGGCCGTCCCCGTCCTCATCGATCCCGGCATGGGCCTCAAAAATCTGGCACAATGCCTGACCGAAGCCCGTCCCGAAGTCTTTATTGGCATCACCAAGGCTCACATCGCGCGCTCTTTGCTGGGCTGGGCAAAAGGCTCGCTGCGCCAGTTGATTACCGTCGGCCGTAAGCTCTGGTGGAGCGGGCGGACTTATGACGAACTGAGACGACTGGGCCAGAAAAGCTCACGGGTTCCCATGGTCGATCTCCCTCAGGATGAAACAGCCGCCATCCTGTTCACCAGTGGCAGCACAGGAATTCCCAAAGGAGCCGTGTACACTCACGAGATCTTCTTGAGCCAGGTAGAACTCTTAAAAGAAGCTCTGAAGATCTCTCCGGGCGAAATTGATCTTTGCACCTTTCCTTTGTTCGCACTCTTTGCCCCGGCACTCAATATGTCCGCGATTATTCCGCGGATGGATTTCACCCGCCCCGCGAAGGTCGATCCTCAAGAAATCTGGCAACCTGTCGAACTCTTTCAAGTGACGAATCTGTTCGGTTCTCCCGCTCTCATCCGCAGGCTGGCCATCGCTTCACAACAGGCGGGAAAGACCTTCCCCACACTTCGGCGTGTGGTGTCTGCCGGCGCACCAGTGAACCCGAAAATCCTGGAACTGTTCCAGCCCCTCTTATCGCCGGGGACACCCATCTACACACCTTATGGTGCGACGGAATCGCTCCCTGTGGCTGTTGTTTCGAGCCAGCAGATTTTAGGTGAAACCCAGCAGAAAACTGCCGCTGGAGCCGGGATCTGCGTCGGTCAAGTGGTGACCGGCATGGGGGCCCGCGTCATTCGCCTGAGTGATGAGCCGATCCACGAGTGGTCGAACGATCTTATCCGCTTACCGGGGGTGATCGGCGAAATTGCCGTCTGCGGGCCAGTCGTCACCAAGTCTTACGATGCCCGACCCGAACAGACAGCTTTGGCAAAAATCATCGATCCACACACTGGGGAACTCTGGCATCGCATGGGAGATGCCGGCTACTTTGACGAACAAGGCGACTTATGGTTCTGCGGCCGAAAATCACAGCGGGTTGAATTACCTGCCGAAGCCGGTGTCCCTGCGCAAACTCTTTTTGCTGATCAGTGCGAAGCGGTCTTCAATGGGCATCCCGCAGTCGCCAGAACAGCTCTGGTCGGTGCTCTGGTTGATCAGCGGATCATCCCGGTCCTGTGTGTCGAAAGGAATCCGGGCGACCGCACACCGTTTGCTCAGCTCGAAGAAGAACTTCGCTCGCTGGCGATCAGTTGCCGGGTCACAGCAGCGATTGAACACTTTCTCGAACACCCGGCGTTCCCCGTTGATACCCGGCACAATTCCAAAATCTTCCGGGAGAAACTCGCCCCCTGGGCCGCAAAACAATTGAGCAAAAGTCAGCGTAAACCATAACCGCGCCATTAACGAATGCTGCGATTGGGCAACTCTTCCGGGTGCATCATCGATTTCACTCTCGACTTGGTCATGGGTGCCACAGTCTTGGGTGGCACGACCTGGAGCCCCTAAAAACAAAACAGTGCGGAAGGGCGTGGTCTTTACGCTTTTCTACTTCATGTTTTCATATTGCCGGGTGGCAAGGGTCGGATGTCTGCATCCGCCCCTTGGTCAATTAAGGTCACCGGCACGAATGCATCTGCAGACATGCTTCATGGCAGTTGAGAAAGGTCGTCAGGGATGACCAAAGTCTCATGACCTGGGGGCAAACGAAGACGTTTGACCCCAGCCACACAGCCACTTGCCACACCGCAGATTAATACAGATGCAAAGTTGTGTGTAAATGACAGCGGCTCTGGGCAAGCATGCCTTCGCAACCAACACCACGCTGTGATTACATGAAAAACATATCAGTTGAAGACTCACTATGTTCCCAGCTTCAGGCTGGTGACAGCTCCCAGATCATGCACGCACAAAGCCTCGCGACTCCCGATCGGCTCACCATAAGCTTTTCCGATTGCCCAGCCCCAATAGCGGGCCCGGTCACGAATATCATCCAGAGCCGTCGGAAAAGTGAGTGTGCGACCTGTGATGAACTGGCTGGCATAAGCCTCGACGGCCCGCATTTTCTCATCGATCGTCTCGGTGATATCGACGACAAATGCCGGCTCTGGCTGAATTTTGAGGTGAATGCTCCAGTAGTAGAAGATTCGGGGAGGGTGATAAGGCTCACCCGCCATGGTTGTTTTCGTCAGTTTCGACCAGAACCGTGCCGCCTCAATCATTTGTGTAGCAGCCACATGATCGGGATGAGCATCCTCAGGCCACGGTGCCAGAATCACCTTGGGTCTGGTTAATCGAAACACCTCTGCCACAGCCCGGCGATGATCCAGAGTGGCCTCGAGCGCGCGATTCGGTAAACCGAGGTTCAAACGAAAATCCAGCTCCAGAAGTTTCGTCGCCACCTGGGTTTCTGAGCGTCGAATTTCAGGTGTTCCGAAGGGGGTGGGTTCACCCGAAGTCAGATCGAGAACACCCACACGCTGCCCCATCCGATGCCATTTGAGCAGCGAACCTCCCACACTGATCTCCGCATCATCCGGATGCGGTGCCACACACAGGATGTCCAGCGGCTCGAAATCGACAGGTATTTCTGCAAGGCTCGAAGACAAGGATGACTCTTCCTGACAGAGATAAGGAATCTACGATTCAACGCTCTTTCACACAGCTTGCTTTAGTATGTTGATTCGCAGTGAGGCTGGGGTCAAACGTCCTCGTTTGCCGCCAGATCGGCTGACGTTGGTTATTCATTGCAGTGTCAATGAGGTGAAGTGTAACAGATGCATCGGCGCTGGTGACCTCGATGTGACCAGGGGAGGTTGCAGAGATCCGACTCCTGCCACCCGGTCAGAACCACTTGCCCGTTGTTGGAAGAATGCAGGTTCACCACGAAGGGCACGAAGAACACGAAGTATCAGGAAGAGAATCAGGGAGGAGGTTTTTGTGGGCTGTGTGCAGGAAGTGGCTTGAAGTCGAGTGCATGATGGGAGGAGCACTGCTGGCGAGCCAGGAGTGGCACACTGTGGAGTGAGTGGAGGAGGAGTGACTGGAGGCTGGGTGAGTGGTGAGGGAAAATGTCTATCGCGAGTAGGACTGCTGCAATCTACAATTTCAGTTAAGGGGGACTGCTCCAGTGGTTTTCAGAGTCTCTTCCTCCAGAGAACATAGAAAGGAGTGCGGACTGATGACTGGTTACACTGTGCATACGGGATCGACGGCTGAGTTTTCTGATGGGTGGGATCGTATTTTTGGCAAGACGACCAGCAGTTCGAAAACTGCAACGGGTGCTAAGAATTCATCGAAGACAAAAGCCAAAACGCCTGGCCAGCCCACTGGCAAGCTGTCGAAATCTGCTTCAGGAAAGTCTTCTGGCAAAGTTGCTGCCAAGCCGAAGAAGAAAGCTCAATAGCGGGAGGTCGATCCCGGGCCGATCAATCTGCCTGACCGCTAAAGTTTGACAGGCTTGTCAAAATGAACCTGTTCTAGCGAATGGATCGAAGCCGGAAGTTCGTTTCGCCGGGATCGTTGGTGGCGATGGTTTTGCAGTGCAAAGCCCTCGGCGTGACAGCCGATACCCAAGGCACTGCAGGTCTTCTCAGAAATGAAGGATATGTAGCCTTCAGTCAAGAAGATCTTGCTTCCAGTGATCTCAATGGAGGGAGAAACCTGTGTCTGAAGATCTCGAATTCGAAGAAATCTCGAGCGATGAAGTGGATCGAGTTGTCGCTGCTCTCGAAGAGTTAGCAGGATCGGTCACGAGCGAAACCATTCGATCGCACATTGAAGAGCTTTCGAACACGATTTATTACCTCGTCTACGACGAAGACGAAGAAGAGCTCTCAGAAGCTGCCTGATTGCTCTGATGGCTGAGAAATTTGAGCCCGCTGATCGATCTTGATCTGCGGGCTCATCGCTTTGCCAATAATCGCTTTGACAGTGATGCTCTAGGTCCACTTGTAGAGAGTTAAGCCATTCAGGTCGCGGATGGCAATCTCTTGTCCTGCGACCGCCAGATGAGCCCAGCTGTTGTCTTTGAGAGATCGAGAGCTGATCTGCTCGAACTTCTCGGGTGTCATGAGAATCAGCCGCAACTCACCGGTTTCGTCCAATGTCAGCAGGCGATTGCCGATGGCGACGAGGCTCCAATACTTGCCAAAGGGCTGCGTGATCCAGGCCTCTTTACCCGTCTTGAGATCGATACAGGCGAATCGCTGATTCCGCAGATGCAGATAAGCATGGTCGCCAGAGACAATCGGGGTCGACATATACCCTTGAACTTTGTTCTTCCAGACTTCGTTGACAGTCCATTTGCCGGGCGAAGTCTGCTCGGGCTTCATGAGGAAAGAACCACCGCCATAACTGCTGGTAAAGACACAGCCATTCCAGACGACGGGGGTGGTGATGTTCATGCCGCGAAATGCGGGGATCGGGATCTGCCAGAGGACTTCACCCGTTTGAGGGACCAGACCGGCCAGCTTTTCGCGGGATTGAATCAGCAGCTGTGTCTGACCATCGATCTCTGCCAGAAAGGGTGATGAGAAGGCGCTGCCATTCATGCCGCCGCCATCATCGAATGATCGCCAGAGGAGGTCTCCCTTTTCTGGATCGAGAGCACAGACAGCGCCACCCGCCTGCACGAAGACCATTTTTTCCGTTACCAGAGGTGAAGCCACAAAGCCGAAGGTGGGGAGTGCTGCCTTGAACTTCGACACGAAATCGAGCTTCCAGAGAATCTCGCCGGTCTCTGCATTCAGGCAGACCAGCAGATCTCGAATTCCCGGGACATAGAGGCGAGAGCCGGCCAGGGCGGGTGTGCCGCGAATCCAGTCACCGTTCGCTTTGGCAAAGAAGGGGACGGAGATCGCACCTTCCCACGATTGTTCCCAGATTTTTTTGCCCGTGGTTCGATCGAGCCGGTAGACGTGTTCGGTCTTCTGGCCCACTGTGGCGGTCGTATAAACGGCATTGCCTGAAATCAGAGGGCCGGAATAACTGGGTTCGAGAGGGACATTCCAGAGGGTCTGCAGATGCGATTCATCGAGTGAATCGGGTGTCGAACTTCGGGTGGCGAATCCTGTTCTCTGTGGCCCGCGCCACTGATTCCAATGATCGCTGGCCGATGAATCGACTTCGGCTGCTGAAATTTGCCCGGCTGCAAAGCTGGCAGCAGTGCTGCTCAAGACTGCACAACCACCTAACCAGGAAAGCTGGCTGATGAATTCACGTCGGCTCGATTGTGGCATGCGCTCGTCTGGGGAGTGTGCAGTGGGCATCCTTCAAGTCCTTAGAAGGGAAGTTCGCGGATCGAATCACTTCATATTGTAGAGAAAAATGCCAATCGTCGATGCCAGGTTTTCCAATCGGTCGTCCATCATCATCGATCAATCCGCATGGGCTGACAAACGCCCCGGCGAATGGTTAGGTTATTTGATCATGACGCCCGGCAGAGAATTGTTCGAAGGGAGCCTACCATGCACGCGACGGAGTTTCTGGCAGATGCCCAACCGACGTTGCCGCCGGTGATCATTTGCGTGGGGACTCAATGGAAGCTGCGTCAGAATGTGCTGACCCGGCTGATCGAGCTGGCATTGGGCGGAGACGATGCGTCGCTCACAAGGCTTACTGGTAAAACAGCCGAGTGGCCGAATGTGAAAGACGAACTTTCGATGGTTTCGATGTGGGGCGACCGCCGCCTGATTGTCATCGAAGAGGCCGACGATTTCGTCTCGAAGTATCGTGGTTCCATCGAGAAATATTTCGAGCAGCCTGCCAAAAAATCGATCCTGCTGCTGGAGGTCAAATCGCTCCCCAAGACTACGCGCATCGCCAAGCTCTGTGCCTCGAAAGGCCTCGAAGTTGATTGCAGCGAACTCAAAGGGCCGGCACTCAATAAGTGGCTGACCAATCTGGCCAAGGTTCAGTTTGGGAAAACACTCACGCGCGAGGCGCTCTCACTGCTGGTGGAACTTGTTGGTGAAGATCTCGGAACTTATGAGCAGGAACTCAGTAAGCTCTCTTCATACGCGGGAGCGAGAACACAGATTGAACTCGAAGATGTCCGCAGTATGGTCGGAGGTTGGACCACCGAAACCACCTGGTCGATGACCGATGCAGCACGAGATGGCCAATTGGCGCGCAGTCTCGAATGCCTGGAAGACCTGCTGCGAGCCAATGAAGCTCCCCAAAAGCTGCTGGGTGGGATTTCGTTCGTTTATCGAAAACTGGCGATTGCAGCCGAACTTTCGCGATCGATGCCACTACCTCAGGCGATGAAAGAGGCGGGTGTTTTTCCGCGCGATCAAGGGGCTGTGGAGGCTTATTTCCGCCGGATTGGCAGAGCACGGGCCGATCGACTCTACCAGATTCTGCTGGAGGCTGATCTGGGTCTTAAAGGTGGCAGCAAACTCCCGGAACGGATTCAGATGGAACGTCTCTTGATGCAGCTCTCAGGGAAGTAATGCCTATTCTCGAAATCAACGGTGCGTCGAAAGTCTATCGAGCATGCTTGCTCCGAGCCGCTGTCTGTGACACACATCTTCGCTGGAGTGATCATTAGATGCGTGGCTGGGGTCAAACGTCCTCGTTTGCCCCCAGGTCATGGGGCGTTGATGTTTATGGCAATCATCCTGGGAAGAAACGTTACCGGTGCCATCGTGCTTGCAAACATTGATGAACAGGGGGCGGATGAAGACATCCGACCCCTGCCACCCGGGCTTAAACCAAATCTGACGTTCAAGGGCGTAAAGACCACGCCCTTCCGCACTGTTTTGATTTTCTAGGGGCTCAAGGGTCATGCCACCCATGGTTGGGCGAAAAGATGTGCGTAATCCACAGCTCAGAGCCGCAAGCATGGCACTCAATGCGAAGCTTAATACTTGAAGACAGCCCGGTTTGTCATCAGCCCGCTTTTTTGCGTTTGGCACTGGCTGGCTGTTTGATATCCAGATCTTTCACGCGAAAAATTTCGTCTTCCTTGGCCAGAGTGAAGACCAGAGATTCTCCCGACGTATTCTGCAAAGTGACCGTGCGAGTCCCTCCCTTGGGCTTCACACTGAGCAGGCGAACTTCGCCAAATCGCTTTTTCAGGCTCTGGATTTCGTCTTCCGATACGGCACCGTCTCGAATCTGTGCCAGCAATCCATCGGCTTTTTCACTGATCACGCCATCGAGCCCGGTGTATTGACCTGCCGCCACGGAGAGACAGATTTTCTGCACGGCATACTCGGCTGTCCCCAGGGGAAAGGTGGGTGCCTGAGGAATGCTGTTGGCAGGATTCTGGCCATCAACACCAGGATTGGCCCCAACGGGGTTCGCAGGATTGTTTTCTTCACCCGCTGGTGGAAGGCCAGCCGGTGCATTGGCCATTTCGCCATGACTATTGGGAGTTTGCGGCTTGGCAATGTTGTTCCCTCCCGGGGCCTGGCCTTCAGGAGCATGACCTGGCGGAGTGGCGGCCTGTTCCGGCAGCGGCATGGGAACCGGTGTTTCACTTCCATGACCTGCCGGTGTTGATGGAGGAGTTGTCGCAGGAGCTGCATGTGGGGCTGGAGCTGCCGACTCATTGTGTCCACCGGAAGGGGTGCCGGGTGTCGCTTGAGCGAGTTGCATCTCGGGAGCACCATGCTCTCCGTGAGGCGTTCCATGAGCAGCGGCTGAATTGGTGGATACGGCGACCGCCTGATTCCCTGAAACTGGGCCACGAGAGGCCAGGGTATCTGGTGTTGAAGGAACCTGAGCAATGCGCCAGGTGCCTCCTTGCCGCACAAAATTCAGTGGTTCGCGATACTTCTTGCCATCGACCGTATAGCGGGCTTCAGCCGTACAGCGTTCACCGTCGTATTTGATATTGGCCAACGTCGTGTTTGCATCCTGGCCGATTCGGGAGAATGACGCCAGAGCGGCTGCTCCGCCGGGATTCTGTTTTTGCAGGCGATAACTGAAACCCAGCACTTCGACCAGGCACTGGTATCGATCTGTGAGTCGATCGACAATTTGGGTATTGGAGGTTCCAGGATCTAACTTCTGGAGATCGACGCCGTACCTCTTGAAGATGTCGATAAACTCCTTGCCAGGCCCGGTCATGCCGAGAATCGCGATCTGTGGCCTGAGCGCTCGCAGCATGGTATCGAGCGTGTTGTTGACGGTCTCTGTCGACAGGCTGTCTACGACCAGTTGGAAGTTTTCACTCCGGACGCCATTAACGAGCTTCTGATACGCTCCATTGGGTGACTCCCTTGTGGAGCAACCTGAGATCATCAATCCCGACATCAAGGCCAGGAACATTGCCAGAGAGGTATGGATTGAAGGCCGATTTCCAAGACGACTTCGAAGTCTGGGGAGAGTGCATGGGCACATCATGTCAGTGTTCCGAAATGATCAGACGAGGTTTGCTGAATCCATGTCCCGTGGATGAATCCAAGTCACGGGATCGGTGCAAAGAAAGGAGAATTGCGATGAAATGTTCCGCAAATATGCAGATTCTTTGATGTTAAAGCAAGAGGCAAGTTTCCCTGATTTCGCGACGAGCAACCTGGCGTCAGCTTAAACTTACAAGGACCAATCATCTGGCAAGCGATTTGAAGGGGTTGATGAAGTGCTGTGGGCAACCTATGGACTGGCTGTATGTGTTGCTATAGTCAATGACGACTGATTTCCAGGAGTTAAGTCTCACGCGAGACCTTTTGCATGAAACAACAGCACTGTGTTGGTTGAGAAGACATGCTTGCCCAGAGCTGCAAGCAGGGCACACAGAGCCAGAATCATTCTCTCCAGTAGTGCACTCGCAGCTTGTTACCGAAGGATCGTCGGCTTATGGGCACTAAGCCACTTCTGACTGGATCGCCGACACGAAATTCGAGATCTGTGGGTGTGAAACTCGCGATCCTTCTGCCGTGGTTTCTGCTGGTGGCGCTTTTGCTCTCTTGGGGAGGTGACCGGGTTCCTGCCGATCTCCATCAGCCAGTCGCGATTTTCCCGCCACCTGCCGATGGAGACATTTCTCCAACAGCGGTCGATTTGCCACAAGCGGACTCCACCAATCAGCCAGTTCTCTTTGAGGTGGCTACGTTCAATTTGCATCGCGGCAAAGGGGGTGATCAACCAGCAAAAGTCGATGGCTTTCGCCAGTTGCTCGATGGATGTGACATTATTGCCCTGCAGGAAGATGTGCTGGTCAATGGAAAAACGTTCTCGCGCCAGTTGGGCGCATCCATGGGACTGTGGGCCATGGAATTTCCCACAGAGCTTCAATGGGGCCAAGTGAATGGCGGGAATGGTCTATTGCTCAGCCGCCCTCCTGGCGATATCGCAACGATTCCACTCCCTAATGCGAAAGGTAAAGCCTTCCGACAGATCGCACTGATCCCCGTCGACCTCGGTGAAGTTCGCCTGACAGTTCTCGCCACGCATCTCGACAGTACGACGGATCGACCCGCACAATGGCCCATTCTCATCGAGCTGTGGAAGTCACTGGCACCCCCTTGCATCCTGCTGGGGGATTTGAACACACGTCCCGAAGATCCTTTGATGAAGCCGTTGTTTGCTGTGGAGGGAACAGAAGATCCGCTCGAGATGATCGCCAGAAGAAATGGCAGCACTCAGGCCGCTCATATCGACTGGATTTTGACCCGCGGCCTGAAAACGATCTCAGCCGAAGTCATTCCGACCAAGCTATCCGATCACCCTGTCGTTCGTGCCAGGCTGGAATGGCCTCAAGAGCCGAAGCGATAGTTTGCTTTTAACGAAATCATCGCTCTGTGTTGGTTGAAGAGGGCATGCTTGCCCAGAGCTAGAGCTTGTTTCACACATCTTCGCTGAAGTGCTCATTAGGTGAGTGGCTGAGGTCAAACGTCCTCGTTTGCCCTCAGCCACCCGGCAGAATGAAAACTTAACGTCGAAAAGAGTGAAGACCACGCCCTTCCGCAGAGCCTCCAGGGTCGTGCCACCCATGGTTGGTTGAATAGACAGCCCAGAGCTGCAAGCATGGCACATGGCACAGTGCCTGAGCCATAAGTCAACCGATTTCTGACTCAAAGATTCCTTAGAATCGTTACATCCGGTGGGCAGGTTGCATTCGGCAAGAGTGGAATTCCGCA
>JAIXUU010000121.1 GCA_027483405.1 Planctomyces sp.
ATCCCTCGGCCAAAAGAGCGCAGGATGCGGAAGCCGATCGATCCCCAGAACAAGTAAAGTTTAGCGCGACTGCCCAGAAAATTCGCCGCCAAGGGGCAAAGATTTCACACATCGCCTATCCCAACCGCAAGAAAGGCGATTGGCGAATAAACGTATGCCGTCGAACATCTGCCTCGTTTGAGCATCAAACGGTCGTATCATCAGCCATTCATTACCTCAAATGCCGATGAAAACCGACAATGTGTGTAACCCGCCCGCATGACAATGGCACACGATCAGTGTTTGATTCCGGTGACTGGTACCCGTCATTAGCTCCCGGCACCGCCGTCGAATCCTGACTGGAAACTCTGCTTCCCATTGAGTGATGAATTTCTCTCAGGACACAAAAACTTCTGCTCCAATGTGGAAATGACAAATGATTCCACAATTGAATACCGAAATTTGACGGAATGAGGACTCCCCAACGACTGCGGGGATGTCTATAACTGATGATTGATAAAAGTTTTTCGTTATCGAATCCGGGTACTATAGAAACAATAAGTTCCCGCAGAGAGTCTCCAAAGATTCTTTGAGACAAAGTCGCGACAACATTTTGTAACCCTGGAAGGTTATCGCTGGTATGGACTCTGCAGGTACTGCCCGTGATGCGTTATCCGCTGCGATGGTTGAACGCGTACAGGGATTGCGTCTACCGCCACCCCCTGCCAATGCGGGAATCAACGCTTCCACCTCGATCGCCTGGCTGATTGCCACACTATCGATTTCTGGATTCGTGTTTATCTTCCTGTTCGCCTTTGTCTACCAGGTGGGTGGCCCTCGAGGCAGTAATGGCAGCAATGCCTCAACCTCGACGACCGTCGCTGGTGATGGGAAGACCACAACTGCGGGGTCCAAAAAAGATCCTTCCGTTTCAGCAAACAATGATGCCCGTCCCATCGACGCTGCTGCTGTCGATCCGGAAGCGATGGTGCTCTTGTCACAGGGGTATATCATCCCTGAACAGCAGATTCTGGTCAGCCCGCAGGTGAGTGGCCGGATTATTGAATTGAACGTCAAGGAAGGAACTCGCGTGGAAAAAGGATTTGTCCTCGCGAAGCTGGAACCCACGGAATACCGGGCTGATTATGAAGGGGCCAGAGCCAACGTGGCTGCTGCCGAAGCCAGGCTGGCCGAGTTGCGTGAAGGGAACCGTCCCGAGGAAATCGCTCAAGCTCAGGCCGAACTGGGGGAAGCTAAAGCGACGCTGAAACAACTCGAACAGACCTTCCGCCGTAATGCTGAGCTTTACGGACAGAAAATCCTCAACAAGCAGGAATTTGAAGATTCGGAGTCACTGCTCATGGCTCAGGCCCAGCGCGTGCTCAGGCTGGAAGCGATGGTCAAGCTGGCCGAAGATGGCTTCCGTAAAGAGCGGAAGCTGGAAGGTGAAGCCAACCTGCATAAAGCCATGGCGGAACTGGAGCGTGCCAAGTGGCGTCTGGATAACTGCACGATCGTGGCTCCCATTTCGGGGACGATTCTGAAGAAAAATGCCGAAGAGGGGAACATTGTGAACCCCGTAGCCTTCAATGGCTCTTTCAGTTTGTGTGACCTGGCCGATCTTTCGAAGCTCGAAGTCGATCTGACCATTCAGGAACGAGATATTTCGAAGGTTTTCCCAGGCCAGAAATGCAAAGTCCGTTCGGAAGCTTTTCCAGATCGTGCTTACGACGGTGTCGTTTCACGATTGATGCCCATTGCGGACAGAGCCAAAGGGGCTATTCCTGTGCGTGTCGCCATCAGTGTCCCAGCCGATGAAGAGGGGATGTATCTGAAGCCCGAAATGAGTGCTCAGGTGACGTTCTATGCCGGAAAAGCAGAAACAAAATCTGCGGCGATGAGTGCTCAGCAGATGAGTGCCGAATAATTGGCCAGATGCCGGGTGACCCCGACCGTCTCGCGGTTGGGTCACCCGGCGACAAGATCCCACATCCTGCGCGTCCCATGTTCGAACACATCGAGTTAAGCAGAGCAATGTTTTTCTGGTAACCGTCGGGCATCAGGGAAAATTGTCCATCGACGATGAACCGTGTTTGAAGCAGGTCATCCGGCTCTCCGGTTGATGGTGCACCTCGGTAAGTATTGACAGGCAACGGCATGGGCTGTCGTGAGACTGAACAGCCTCTGGGCCGCTCTGTCCATGTTCACGCACCAACGCACCCTCTTGTGCCGCTGGCCGGCGGGTCGCTCGACGACGACGAGCAACCTGTGCCATCCTGCGAAGTTAGGATTGGTGGCTCAGGCGTGCATTCGATCGTGGGTTTGGCTTGGCAGGTTGCCAATGCGGTGGCTGGGATCGTGATGTTGGCGGTTAAGTTGCCTGCAGGTGTGGTCAGGGTCGTTGATCCCAGTGTTGCGCCGGTTTGATCTTTCACCGTGACGAGTGTGGGGGTGTCGTCTTCGGAATCACGGTAGACGGTGGCGGTGAGGGTGATGTTGCCGGAGGCGGGTTTCAGGAGTGGGACGAGGGGGAAGCTGGCGGAGGGTGTGGCGGGGTTGGGGGTTTCGACAGTTCGTGTGGTCATGGGAGGGGCTTTCGGGAATGGGGTGTGGGACGGATTGGGAGAGAAAGGGCTGAGGATGG
>JAIXUU010000380.1 GCA_027483405.1 Planctomyces sp.
AAGCTGTTCCCATGAACACAGTGCCAGCGTCACAATCGATAGAGTCGATAAATATCGAAAAAACGTATTGTCTGGCATGTCTCTTTCCTCGAAGAGGTGGCCAAAACCTTCCTTGATCCGTCGAGTTGATTTTTTTCAACAGCAACATGATGAATGATTTTGGCGCGTTCCTCTAACGAACTGTGAAATCGTGCGGCTTGTGCTCGAATAAAAACTAGATTGTTTACTGGGGCCCCAGGTTTGCTGACCATGGCAATCTTCTGCCAGTACTTCCCTGCCCTCTGCGACATTCTCTTCGATCATACGCAAAGGAGGCGACGATCAGGAGAAGATTCGCAAGATCTGGCCGAAGAATGGTCACGAGAGTCGTGCCAGAGTGTGTCTCCCCAAGTACCTTGCTCCACGAGTGGTTTTTATGTTTCGCGCGACTTTGTGGGCCTGCTGTGTGTGGTTATCTTTCTCTGCCAGTTTACCAGCAGATGATCGCTGCTTGGAAATTTCGTACGAAGGAGAAATGTTGCGCGGGCGCGTGGTGGCCAGGGATTCGGTTCAATGCTGGTTTCAGTTGGCTGATGGATCTCAACGATTGATCGATCTCGCCAAAGTGAGTCGTTATCAGGTATTGCCGGGCGAATTTTCGCCCATGACAACGGTCGAGATGAAGAGTCAGCTCGTGCGGGAATGGCCAGCTCTGCGTGTGGCAGCGACAGATGGGTTGATCGTGGCGGCACCTGCGGGTGTAGAAAATGAACTGAAAGAGTTGTTCGATGAAGTTCGTCGCGATTTTGTGGGCTGGTTGAGTGTGTATGGCCACACTCCCGGGCCGCTGGAGTTTCCGCTCGTCGTTGTCATGCCGTCCCGACAGGCTGAGTTTGATCAACTGGTGCAGATTCGTCCCATAAGAGCACGGGAAAATCTGGCAGGGGTTTATCTGGTCGAGAGTAATCGAATTTTGCTCTCGCCAGGTGAAAAGCATCAATCGTTGCGTGAACGGCATGCCACACTTATTCACGAAGCGGTTCACCAACTGGGTTTCAATTATGGTCTGCATTCGAGAATTGAGCCGGGGCCCGTCTGGATGATTGAAGGTTTAGCTATGGCGTTCGAGAATGACGCCCTACGAAAGCGGGATCGCCAAGCGAGTGCGTGGGATCGCATCAACCGGGAAAGGTTTCTGCACTTTCGTGCCATGCAACAGAAGATGCCTCGGGGCTGGTTGCGAGCTTTGATCGAAAGTGGCGATCTCTTTGAAACTCGTGCTCTGGATGCGTATGCCCAAGCCTGGGCTGTGACATTCTTTCTGCTGGAAACCAGGCCCAGCCAATATGTTCGACTGCTCACGACCTCTCATGAAATGGAGCGAAAGGCAGACGAATCGATTACTTCCCGGCGGCTACGCCATTTCATTGAAAGTCTAGGCAAAGAACCTGAAAGCCTGGAAATCGAGATCAAAATGTTCTTTGAGGAACTTTCTCCTCGCAGTCGATGAGGGCGTTGAGCTTCAGGGAGCTTCGGGACGATCCGGGGAGATGGGCCCGACACAGGCGGGAAGGTCGATTTCGAACGTGGTCCCCTTTCCTGGCTCGCTGAAGACGCGAATGGTGCCACCGGCCTGATTGACGATTCCGTGAACGACCGAGAGACCCAGTCCATGGCCTTGTCCCTCGCCTTTTGTCGTAAAGAACGGTTCGAAAATGCGCGGGATGAGATCTTTCGGGATACCGGTTCCTGTATCGCTGACAGAGATGCGGACAAGATCATTCGCCTGCACGACTGTTTCCGTGGTGCGTATCGATTGTGGGTGGTCAGCATGTGACGAGACCCACTCGGTTTTGATTGCGAATGTTCCTCCTTCCGGCATGGCATCGCGGGCATTGATGGCCAGATTCACCAAGATCTGATCGATCTGTAGGGGATCTGCCATGATGTTGGGGAGGAGTTCGGCCAAATGAAGATCCAGTACGAAGTTCTGTCGCAGGATGCCACGAATCATCATTTCCATGCTGCGAATGATGGAATTTAAATTGATCCGTTCGAAGGCCACGGGCTGCTTACGGCTAAACGCGATGAGTTGCCGGATCATCCGCGAAGCATGATGCCCGGCTTCACGGATAGGTAAAATCAGACTTCGCTGCTGATCGGTAGTGTCTGGTCTGACTAGTAGCGTCTCGCAATAGCCGAGGATGACGGTAATCAGGTTATTGAAATCGTGAGAGAGCCCGCTGGCCATCTGCTTCATCACCGAGAGACGCTGGTTCTGGATCAATTCCTGCTCAAGGCGTTTTTTCTCTGAGAGATCGAGCATTTGTGAGACAAAGTAGGCGGGCTCTCCGTGGCTGTTGCGGACCAAAGCCGCTGAGATATAGGTCGGGATGTAACTTCCGTCATGTCGGCGATATCGCTTTTCCGTCGTGTAGAAGGGGATTTCTCCGCGAATCAGCCGCTTCATCGCATGGACATCGCGATCAATTTCTGTGGGGTGTGTAATGGCCGGGAAACTCGTGGCGGTCAATTCTTCGAGGGAGTATCCCAGCATGCGGCAAAGTGATGTATTTGCATCGAGGAATTCCCCTTTGAGAGAAACAATCGCCATGCCTGTTGAAGATGAATAGAACGCCGATCGAAAACGGGCCTCACTTTCCTGCCGGGCTTCTTCGGCTGCCTTCTGTAAAGACATATCCCGGTTGATACCCAACAGCATCATTTTGCCATCCCATGGAATCATACAGGCTGTCACACTCATCGGGATGGTGTGGCCTTCCCGATGGATATGTGTCGCTTCGAATCGAAGCACTTCGCCTTTGCGGAGACGGAAAATTCTCTCTGGCACCTGCGCGGCTGTCGGTGCGTCATCAATTTCTCGAGCCAGTGATTGGCCAATAAGTTCTTCGGGTTGGTAGCCATGAATCGTGCGAACCGCGTCGTTCGCGAAGGCAATCTTGAGTGGCAACTGAGAATCATCGGGGTCAAGAATGAAGATGGCGTCAGGAAAATTTTTGGCTAATGTGCGGAACTTGGCTTCACTCTCCCGAAGTGCATTTTCTGTCTGGATACGTTCGGTAATGTCGATATCCATACAACAGAACAAAGGCTGTTCGTCATAGGAGGGAATCTGGAAGAGAGTCGACAGGCAGGTTCCCGTGGTGCCGTCTTTTCGATGAAATTGATACTCATTCGGACCAATCGACTGGCCAGCTTCTAAGAGGTTATCCAGAGTCTTGAGCAAGCATTCAAACTCAGCGGGGGTGTGGATGAGTTCGGCGTAAGTTTTTCCTATGGCTTCTTCAGCAGTAAAACCAAACATCTGGGTCGAAGCGGCATTCCAGAGTTGAATTCGCCCTTCTCGATCAAACCATTGAACGGCCACTCCCGGAGCATGCTCGACCATGGCACGCAATTGCTTTTTTCGCTCGACAGAAATCCGCGATTCGCGAAGACTCTCAGTGGTATCGATACAAATTCCCGTGTAGCCATCGATCTGGCCGGCTTCGTTTCGGCAGGGCTGGCTGTATTCAAGAAACCAGCGATACTCACCATCTTTCCGGCGGATACGGTATTGCAGGTCGGAAGTCGCATCCCTCTCACAAGCCGTGCGAATCTTTTCAAGATCGTCGGGGTGAATGAAACTCAACCAGCCCTGCCCCAATTGCTCATCCTGCCCGGCACCTGTGAATTGATGCCAGTAGTTATTGACGTAGGTGCAGCTGTGCTTGGCATCGGCTGCCCAGGCAATAATGGGCAGTTGTTCGATCAAAGGAATACAAGGGGATTCGGAGGTGCATGCCGGGGGTTCGCAGGAAATGACCGAGGGAACCTGCTGTGAATACCGTACAAAAAACCTGAGTGTGAAATCGCCATTCACCCTGTGCAGTTGGCAAAAACGATAACGAATGAAGACTCGCGAGCCGTCATACGTTTGTTCGGTTTGCTCGCCTTCAATTTTTTCGCCGCGTTGAACAGCTTCCCATTGGAGCCTGGCCTCCTCGATGTTGTGGTTCTGGAAGCGGTATAACCAGGGTGAAGTTTCCGTCCGACGAGGTGGGCAGCCAAAAATTCGAAAATACTCGGCATTCGCGTAAATCACACGGCCATCAGCATCAATCAGTTCCGCACCGGTTGGAACGGTGTCCAACAATGCCTTGCACTCAGCGAGAGAATCCAGGGATGACCGATGCTCTGCGATATGCATGGTTCAAACCCTTGAACAACACTTATTGGAATGTCGACAGGCGAAGGACACCAAACCTATCGCGTCGGAAGGGAATTGGTGTTAAAGCTTGTCGGCGTTACAGACATTTTGTCGGACTTTGTGACACATGAAAGTGTAAAGCGAATAATTTCGCGATAAAAACTAGACTGAGAAAACTTCGCGCGAGCATCATATAACACAATCTTGATTGAAGAATCTCTATCGGTAGTTATCCCATATTTGAGGGATTTCCTGTGGGATTTCGATGAGAATGTGATTTTCCCACCTACCTGTTAGCCTCTCATGAAGCAAACAGGCGTTATTGAAATTCAATCGCACTTGAAAGGCATTTGCCGGATGGCTGTTTTGGGATTGAAAGAGCTGAGTTTCAGTTATGGTGGAAAGCCACTGATTGAGAACGCGACAGTTCAGGTGGAACTTGGTGAACGAGTCTGTCTGGTGGGTCGAAATGGTACTGGTAAATCGACCCTGATGAAGCTGATGCTCGGCGAGCTGAAGGCCGATACGGGCCTTGTTGAGATACAATCCGGCATCAAGCTGGCTCGGCAGATTCAAGATGTGCCGCGCGGTGTGGTAGGGACTGTTTTTGATGAAGTGGCCCGCGGCTTAGGCCCTCATGGGGAAGCTGTGGCGGCTCAGTACTGGTTGCACCAGTTGAGCCAGAATCAATTGAGCCAGAATACTGGGGCAAATCCGCGAACAGCCGATGAAATCAAGCGCATGGAAGAGTTGTCTGCCACGCTCGATCCTGCGTATGCCTGGGAATGGGAGCATCAGGTCGAGCAGATCATCGAACGAATGGAACTGCCGCATGATCGCCCATTTGACAGCCTTTCTTCGGGGATGAAACGCCGCGTCCTGCTGGCTAAATCGCTGGTGATCGAACCCGATGTGCTCCTGCTCGATGAGCCCACCAACCACCTGGATATTGAAGCGATTCGCTGGCTCGAAGAATTCCTGCTCCGATTCTCTGGAACATTGATCTTTGTCACACACGACCGCATGTTTCTGCAGCGACTTGCCACGAGGATCATCGAGATTGACCGCGCTCGTCTATTTGACTGGACATGCGACTATCAGACTTTTCTGCAGCGAAAAGAGGCTGCCCTGGCTGCTGAGGAGCATGAACAATCGCTTTTCGACAAGAAATTAGCTCAGGAAGAGGTCTGGATTCGTAAAGGGGTCAAGGCTCGCAACGTCAGGAATCAAGGGCGCGTCAAGGTACTGATGGAGATGCGTAAAGAGCGGGCTGCTCGCCGGGCCAAAGTGGGCAATGTCAAAGTTGAGCTTCACCAAGAGGCTGAGCGATCGGGCACAGTGGTGGCATTAGCCGAGAAGGTCAATTACGAAGTTGGTGGTCGCACCATACTGAAGGATGCTTCAACACTCATCACCCGTGGCGACAAGATTGGGATTCTCGGGCCCAATGGTTGTGGCAAGACAACACTTTTGCGAATTCTATTGGGTGAACTCACACCTCAATCAGGCAAGGTCAAACTGGGCACGCGGCTGGAGATCGCTTACTTCGACCAGTTAAGGGCTCAGCTCAATGATGATCTCTCTGTGCAGGAGAATGTGTCGCCCGGGGCGGACATGATTGAGATCAATGGCCGCCGACGACATGTGATTGGGTACCTGGAGGATTTTCTCTTCTCTCCGGAAAGATCAAGGACGCTGGTGAAGTATCTCTCGGGTGGTGAGCGTAATCGGCTGCTGTTGGCACGATTGTTCTCGAAGCCATCGAACCTGCTGGTTCTCGACGAACCGACCAACGATCTCGATGCGGAAACTCTGGAATTGCTGGAAGATCTGCTGGTTGAGTATCCCGGCACAGTGCTGCTTGTCAGTCACGATCGGCAGTTCATCAACAATGTGGTCACGCAGACTCTCGTCTTTGAGGGCGAGGGTTCCGTCAATGAGTATGTCGGTGGGTACGATGACTGGCTGGCCCAGAAGTCTCTTCGGCAGAACACACCCGTTGTGGCTCAGGCAGCACCTGTCGCCAATCAACCGGCAGCCAAAAAGGGAAAATCTCTGAGCTTTAAGGAAGACAAAGAACTCGCGGAGCTTCCTGCCAGAATTGAATCGCTGGAATTGGAGCAGGCGAGTCTTGAAACCCGCATGGGGCAGCCTGAGTTCTTTAAGCAGTCTCCTCAGGATGTGGCGACAGTCACTGAGAGGTTAAACCGGCTGCATGAAGAACTGCAGACCGCGTATGCCCGCTGGGAAGAACTTGAGGCCAAACGCGGCGGGTAAATGCGGATCATCAGTTGTGTGGTCATCAGAGATTGATAGCTGCGGATCTTTGCATGCGAAGTCTTTTGGCAGGTGGTTGAGGTTTTCTCCGAGGCGCCGCTGTGGTACCTCTCGCATCACCAGGTTGAGAATTGATACTCAACCTGGTGATGCGAGTTGACCTTCGGCGTATGTCTTCACTTCCGACTCAAGGAATCCTTCATCGATGGCAAACCCAGGTGATCGTCCTGTGTCCGAGCAAGCGGCAGATCGTTTGTTACCTGCCAGCCAGATTGCGGGCTGGTTATCGCCCATCAGACGATTTCTTAAGCTGCAGGCGACAAGTGGCCTGCTCCTGGTAGCCGCTACGGCATTTGCTCTGATTGCAGCCAATTCTCCCTGGAGTGAGCAATTTCTGCATATCTGGGAAACCTCCTGTTTCATTGGCTTTGGTGATTATGTACTGAAGAAGGATTTTCTCCATGTCATCAATGATGGCCTGATGACGATTTTTTTCTTTGTCGTCGGCTTAGAGATCAAGCGGGAGATTGTTTCTGGTGAGTTGAGTGATCTGCGAAAAGCTGCTTTGCCCATCATCGCTGCCATCGGTGGCATGATTGCCCCGGCATTGATCTTTCTGGGAGCCAGCCAGGTCTTCCGTGTTCCGCCAGAAGCGATGAAGGGCTGGACCATCCCAATGGCGACTGATATCGCTTTTGTGGTCGGACTGCTCTCGCTGTTTGGAAATCGAGTCCCGATTGGTTTGAAGATTCTGCTGCTCTCGCTGGCCATTGTGGACGACTTGGGGGCCGTCATATTGATTGCTGTCCTCTTCACCGAAAAACTGGCCCTCGTGGGATTGTTTGTCGCCGCCGTGGGGATCACACTTACTTTCCTGATGAATCGAGTCGGCGTGCGGAATGTCTGGCTGTATGTGGCTGTGGGTGGAGTGACGTGGCTGGCCGTGTTGAAATCGGGCGTCCATCCGACGATTGCCGGTGTGATTCTCGGGCTGATGACTCCCTCGAAAGCCTGGGTGCCCTATGACACGTTGACTGCCGTTTTGAAGCGGCTGACCGATGAATTGAAGAAATTTCAGTCCGATACTGATCAGGAGGCTGCCAAACCTGGAAAGCCGATTCCGCTGCATAAAACGATGCACGATGATCTGGCAGAGGCCGAATTCGCGACGCGAGAAAGCATTGCACCGCTGTATCGACTTGAGCATGCGCTCCACCCGTGGGTGGCATTTCTGATCATGCCCCTGTTTGCCCTGGCGAATGCCGGTGTCCCTTTGGATTTCAGTAAAGCTTTTGAACCGGTTTCTCTCTGCGTGGCCCTGGGATTGGCTGTTGGAAAACCCGTCGGGATTTTCGGGCTGTCGTTTCTGGCAGTACTGGTTGGTCTGGCCAAACTCCCCGATGGTGTGAACTGGAAACTTTATCTGGGTGGGGCATGTCTGGCGGGGATTGGCTTTACGATGTCGCTCTTCCTGGGGGCGCTCGCACTTCCGGAAAGTTTCATATCCGCAGGGAAGCTGGGGACGCTGATGGGTTCAACCGTCTCAGCAATTCTCGGCCTCGTGCTGATCAGCAAGGCTTTGCCAGCCACTGCGGATGAAGGGCAGAATTGAGCTGCCTACCAGCCATCACCCAGTTCTTCCTGAATCTCACACCAGCGTTCTTCAGCCTGAGTCAACTGGCTGGTGATGTCTTCGAGCTGATTGTGGAGCTCTAAGGCCTTTTTGGCATCAGCTTCGTTTGATAGTGATTGAGTGAGCGATTTCTTCTGCTCATCGAGTTTGGCAATGTTTCGCTCGCAGGTTTGAAGTTCTTTTCGTAAGGCGCGATCGTCCTTACCTTTGGGTTTCACGGCTTTCGGGGCGAGGATTGCCGCCGGAGCTTTGGCCATTTTTCCGGCATTGGCCTCACGCTCTCCGTCATCGATTTCTTTATTCACGGCATAGACATAAGCGTCGTAATCGCCATTGTAATTGGTGACTCGACCATCTTTGACTTCGA
>JAIXUU010000440.1 GCA_027483405.1 Planctomyces sp.
CGAGATCGAGGCACGTGTTCACAACTTCTTCGGCACGCAGTTTTCATCGTTGATTATTCAGTAATACCTGGCGGAAAGTTCGATTCACGAGACTGATATACATCCAACAGTTAGTTCGCTTTTCAGACTCTCGTAAAAACGCACCCTGGACTGTCCTCAGAGAAATGAGTTGATGACGCAGGAATCGGAAAAGCTGATTCAAGGCCTGGGGCGGCGATACGTCATTGTCCTGGCGGTGGTCGCATCGTTGCTGCTCGTCGATCAAGCCCTGCTGCAACCTTTGCTTTTTCAGCTCAACGGCTTCGGGCCAGCAATCAATCTTGCGGGCCGACAGCGCATGCTCAGCCAGCGGATGACCAAAGCGGCCCTTGCCATCGACCTTGATCCTTCGCAGGCAGCATACTGGCGAAGGGAATTGCGGGACTCGCTGGATCGCTGGAAGACTGTCCACGCGGGGCTTCTGTATGGCGACGCTCAACTGGGGTTACCACCAGCGAGGGATGCCAGAATTCTCCACGCATTTGCCGAGCTTCAGCCTCACTTCCAAAAGTTGTTGCGAGCGGGGGAACAAGCCATCCAATCCGCCAGCAACACGAGCGAGGATCGACTTACCATCGAAAGTGAAGTTTCGAGTACTCCTCAGCAACCCGTTTTGACTACTAAGGACCAGAGGATCGCGATCCAATTGTTGGCAGCCGAACCCGGGTATCTTGAGCAGATGGAGGGGATCGTTGATCTATTCCAGATCGTCGCGATCGAGCAAGTGAGTTGGCTTAGGGGTTTGAGTCTGTCGTTAATGCTAGGTGCACTTTCTGCCATGGTGGCGTTGTCGTGGTTGGTGCTCAAACCGGCCAATGAACTGATTCGGTCGCAATGGCAGCGCATGAGAATCAGCGAAACACAATTTCGTTCGCTTGTCGAGCGAATGCATGACGGACTGGTCGTGCTCGACAATGATCATCGCATCCACTATGTGAATGACCGATTCGCTCGGATTCTGTATCGAACTGTTGAGAAACTCAAAGGAAGCGACATCGTCAGTTTGGCGGCGAGACCATCTCAAGAAAAACTGAAGAAGCTTTTGCTCAATGCCAATATCTGTTCCTCATCCCCTTGTGAAATAGAGTGGCAACTCCCCGAGTCGCTGAAGTGCATCACTTTGACAGCCGTCGGATATCAAGCACTCGACGACACCGGTGCCGCAGCGTTGTTCCTGATCGTCACCGATATCACCGATCGCAAACTGGCCGAAGACCAGCTCAAGGATGCACACCGCGAATTGGAAGACCGCGTAGCACTTCGCACGAGTGAACTCCGCGACGCCAACAACGAACTTATGCACCAAATCGAGGAGCGGAGTCTCGCCCAGGAGAATTCCCGGCGATTAATGACTCAACTCGCCCATGCCAACCGCGTCACCAGCCTGGGCCAATTGGCCACGGGTATAGCACATGAGATCAATCAGCCACTGGGCGCCATTGCGGCCTATTCCGAAGCGCTCCCTCTCGTACTGCAAAACCCTGATCAGCAATCTGATGAAGCCGCGCGTATCGCTAGACGTATTCGCGACGCCGCATTGAGAGCAGGAGGGATCGTGAACCGCATGCGGTCATTTTTACGCACATCCAGAAGCGAAATGAGAATATTGTCGATCAACCCGCTGATCGAAGACGTTCTCGCACTTTGCTCGAACGAATTGTCGGAGCAACGGATCGAAGTGGTGCAAAACACCAATAATTCCGAAGATCTTTATTTTCATGGCGATGCCGTCCAGATTCAGCAGGTTCTCATGAATCTGATCCGCAATGCGATTCAGGCCATGAGCGGAGTTTCTGATCTTCCCCGACGATTGACGATCACCTCTTTGCGGGAAGACAAGAAACTCGTCCTGATGGTTGAAGATACAGGCCCAGGTTTCCAAGACCATTGGCTAACGTCCGGCCCCTTTCCTTTTCACACCACCAAATCGGATGGCCTCGGTATGGGGTTGTCGATAAGTCAAACTCTCATTCATTCTCATTCCGGTGAGTTGACCCTCGAAAACAATTCCTCAGGTGGTGCACGTGTCAGTTTCAAATTGACAGTTATCCATGACAATTCCCCCAGTAACGTCACCCACAGTATTTGTCGTTGATGACGACGAGGATTTGCGTGATTCTGTTGTGACGTTGCTCCGCGCATCGGGGTATGCAGTGCGCAGTTTCGTTAGCGGGGATGATTTCGCTTCGAAGTATGAACAGGCACAACCCGGCTGCCTGCTGTTAGATATCCGCATGCCGGGAATTGGGGGCCTGGAACTCTATCAACAGCTCCTAGCGCGAGGCCGACGCCTTCCTGTCATTTTCATGACAGCCCATGCAAGTGTCGATATCGCGGTCACAGCCATGAAATCAGGAGCCATCGCGTTTTTGGAAAAGCCATTTGAGTCGCAGCGACTGTTAGAACTTGTGGCTCAAGCCCTCGAACTGGATGCAGCATGGCGGCAGAGTGAGTTGCGATTCGAGCGGCTCGAAACTGCCATTCAAGAGTTGAGTGCGACAGATATCGAGACGCTGGATCTCATCCTGCAGGGAGAAAGCAATAAAGGTATGGCTACCAGACTGTTTATTTCTGAACGAGCCATTGAACTACGTCGTCAGCGCCTGATGAGAAAACTCAAAGTGCAAAGCCTGGCAGAACTACTGGAACTTACGATTACATATCGAGTGCTCGCAGAAGTCCGCCAACTTCATAGAAATAAGCATACAGACTACCTACGCTGAAATATACTTACAGAGGGCTTATGTATTTTGAGTTGGGTGTGTGTCCTGTTTTTAAGGTGCAGTTCACTCAAGGAGGCGGAATCATATTCAGGCGACTCGCACTTTTAGATGAGATCTGAGTGCGATATGGACCAGTTTGTCCCTAAAAGGCGAGCGATCGTGGCCGCACGGCGGTCGATCCCGGCTCATCTTGGTGGCGGGCATTGTTGTGCTGAGTGCTAAGCTTTTCTAGCAGGATCTGCCTGAGCAATTTGGTCAGTACAACTCCGTCTAAATGCATTCCTCCCCCTTATGAATGAGGAGGACTTAGCAGGAGTAAGTCGAGGTACTGGAGGACCTGAAACTGGATGAGGTTTCAATCGGACTTGCAGCGGTGAATGCCAATTTAATTGGCGGAGATGGTCTTCCCTAAGGCTTGGAAAGCGAAAGTGGAGTGTGCAAGCGTCGTTATTCAAGCCGCAGTCGTGGTGCATTAATCACTAAAGTACAAGCCGCCTTGGATTGTTGGGGGCGATTGTTGAAAGTGATCCTCACACCGCAACAGACTCGCGATCCCCCTACGTGAGAGAAACTGCTGGAGAATCTTTGCAAGAATTTCGTGCTTGGTGAAGCGGCCCACGATATCGATTCGACCCGCCAGGGTGTGACTGGAAAGGGTCCAAAACCGGTATCAACCCGAACTCGAACCGAAAATTGTGGAAATGTTATTTGGGGGATCGCAAACGGCACTGCAATATCATGGAACGGGTTTCGGCATTTTGAGACGCTTTCGCCGCATCTCCACACGTTATGAAAAGAAGGCCATGAACTTCGTGGGCTTCCTCAGGCTTGCATCCCTGCTGACCAATCAATTCTGAAGGTCCAGACGCACTAGAGTCTGTGCAACCAACCGGACCTGCAAATAGCTAAAAGGAAACCAGCTTAGGCCGCAGAGGCATCCCCCTGCGGCCTAAGCTGGTTTGTCAGTGTGATGGACGACCTGTAACAGTGCTTTAAGCGATTGCCAGTTCTGCACCGCGGACGGTTGATCCCTGTGCCTGATCGAACACATGAGCCGGAGCCACATCCGTCGGTTCCGGCCCCGTCGCGATCACGTGATGATCTCCTGGTGGGATCAAGCTGTCGGGGTCGAGTGGCATGAGAATGTAGACCCGCTGCTGCTGATCCAACCGCACTGGGGAGTCACTCTTGTGAAACCCCAGCTGTTGGAACCCCATTTCCAGGGCCGAGACCAGGAACCGGGTTTCCAAGCAGACCCTTGCCGGATTGCCGAGGCGGGATGACCGCGTCAAGCGAATCTCCGTGGCCCGCGGGGAGTGGTTCGTGCGGCAACGGACAATAGGGACATCGCCAGTGAGATCGACCGTCAGCGGATGATGCGTGGTGGGCGATCTGCTGGAGCAGGTTTCCAGCATCCGGTGCAGCAGTTCCTTCAGCCGGTTGGCATCGAGCGGATGAAGTTCCAGCCGGGTGGCATCTTCAGAAAGCGACGGCACGACGCGCTCCACCGGGGGGTAGCGGGACTCGGTATTGAGCTTGAGCCCGACCGTCCAATGCCCCAGTTGCAGCACGAGATCGTGTTCTGTCCGGCCCATTCGCACCGCTTTGACCCGCTGCAACTCCGGAGCTTCGAACAGATCCGTTCCCTGCACGAGGAGATCCTCTGGCCAGGGGAGTGGTATTCCCCGGTGAATCAACAGCTGTCGGCTATCGGTCCCTGCCAACTGTTGACGCGAGCCACTCAACTGAACACAGTTGAGCGCATACCGACTGCTGACATTTTCTCGAACAGCCATCACCTGCCGTAATGCCGTCATGAACTCTGGCGGACACGAGAAGTATTCCCGGGGATGCTGGAAGAGATGCTCGTCGGGGGCATCGAACACCTGGAACTCGTGCTCGACAGCGAATCCCGAAGCACACCAACTTGCTTTCACGATGTCCTGATCGATTTCCAGTGAGACAACCTCTTCGTCGGGCCCCTGACACTCCCGCAGGAGTTCCGCCGAGACGGTGACGCGGGTGGCAGGTTCTGAGGGCGTGCTGTAGCGGGTTTCTGGGGAGCCAAGTTCGCGTTCCCAGAGGACCCAGTGGTCCTTTGTGGCGCACAAGATCCGCAGTTGAGAACCGGATTGCACCAGTGTGATTGGGGGTTGAATACGGCGGGAGAAGTTGACCAGTCCGGCTTTGCGAAGCACAGCCAAGACCCGGCGGGCTTCGCCGCGTGTGAAGTGCAGCATGAAACACCTTTCGAGGGAAGAGATTGAGCAGGACGAGAAACACAACAACCCGCCCCCACTGTGTCAGAGTGGAAGCGGGTCGTATGGGGAAGTGATTAAGTCGTCAGGATTCAGCGGCTGCAGTGAGCAGCGACGGACAGGTGCAGGGCATCCCAATCGAGGTAAAGATCCAGCAGTTCGTCGTCGGCTAAGGGTGGCGAAAGATCGATCAGTTCAAATCCTCGCTGATGGATCACCGCGAGGTCATCGCCAGTCGTTTCAGAAACAGCTCGTTCCAGTTCATGTCGTGTCATAGGGAAAGGCTCCTTTCGAGAGCAGCGTTGTTTCGGCCAATAAAGAACTCCCCGGCTCTCGCGCTGCCGAAGCAGCCACGAGAACCGGGGAGTGAAGAACAGTCTTTGAGAGGGAGGAAGTCAGTGCTTCGGGAGGCGATGCTCCAGCAGCCAGTTGACTTCGGCCTGCAGGGCCTGGCTCCGCCGATCAAACGGTCCTAGCTTCGGCCCTTCCCGCAACTGAGCCCACCAGTGGCCCGTGCTGTCAGGTTCGACATCACTGGCCCGTTCGATCTGTAAAAGGCCCAGAGCCGCCAGATCGATCACTTCCGTGTAGAGGGTCGTCACTGAGCCATCCGGTTGCACCAGCAGATCCGTGGTCAGCAGATCCATAGTCAGGCCTCCTCGGAAGATCGAGGACGAACAATCGAACGGCGGGGACGATCGACGAGGAGTTGATCCAATTGCGACTGGACCGCTCCCATTTGCCGGGAGAGCTGCTGTCGCAGGCTGGGCTGATCCCGCAGGGCCTGGGGCGACACCCCCTTCAGCAGTCCTTGAGCCTGTTCAACGAGCGTTTCGAGCTGGTCATGGGAACCAATCTGCAACTCTTTGAACCGCTGGAAGAACTCATGCAGCCGGGAAACCGCCGAATCTCGGAACACCTTGGGGCCTTGATCCCCACTGCCACTGATCCGTTCACACAGATGCGAGACGAGACTGTTAAATTCATCCAGAAAGGCCGTTTCAGCCAGCTGGATCGCTTCCTCGAACCGGGCCGAGACCCGGGCACACTCCCGCTCATAAAGCTCAGGCGCGATCGACTGAAGGTGCTCCGGCGGGGCGACACTGGGATAATCCCATTCCACCCCAAACTCATGCCGCAAAGCCGTGGGATAATCGCTAGGATCAAATAGTGAACCCAGCCGCTGCCGGGCCTGCCGTTTGAGATCGTCGAACTCAACATCCAGTTCCCGCACGGCCCGATCAAGTTCTTCACGGAAAGCTTCCAGTTGAGCGTCGAACGCATTGATCCGTTCCTTCCGGATTAGCCGCAAGCCCGGTTCCGGGAATGGGAGTGAGGTGCTTTTCCAGTACTGGATAATCTTGCTGCGAACGGCGGTCACATTGCGATAAGCGGGGGCACTCGTGTCGAACAGCTTCTTTCCCGCTGACAGGAATTTCTCGGCAGCTCCAAAGGGTTCGGCAGCCTGGGCCTTCTGGCTGTGAGTCAGTGTCCGACTGGTGCCGAGCCAGTGGAAGCTGACGCGGACAGCAGTCGTTAATTCACGAAGCTCCCGCGCCAACGGTCGGGAAGCCGGTGTGGAAGAGTCGGTCTCAGGTTCGGTGGACATCAGTGTCATCAGGAACATCTCCTTGGGAAAAAGGTGGATAGAAATCAGGTTTGGTAGGAGCGAGTTCGTAGTGCGTCATGAGCTTGCCCAGTTCTTCGCAGACGTCCGCTCCCTCCCAGGTACGATCCGGGTTCCAGAACGGCATGCCTTGCTCATCCTCGTCGCGATAGAGCAGTTCCTGGATCGCAGTGACGAGTTGCTGGAGTTTGGGGAGCGAGAGTTCGCTGGCATGACGCATCGGAAGATCTCCTTGGAAAGAAACATTCAGCGGGAAAACCATTCAGTTGGTGGAGGGCGTCACCTTCCGCCGGGAGGTGGCGGCTGGGGTGTGGGTGTAGATCCCGGCCTGATCAGCCGAGAGGCAACGCCCATTGGCCCATTGTCTCAGGTGTTCAATCGCTTCGGCAGAGGTCTTTGAAACCGGGACCACCTGCTGAGCCGCTTCCGCGAGGGAAATCCCCAGCAGGGCCGAAAGTCGGCAGCACGACTTGATCTCGGCACCCGTCCAGCCCTCGTCAGCGGGAATCGGCTCACTGGCACTGATGTCGTACTGTCTCCGGTAGAGGGTCCAGATCTCATGCCGCTGAGCTTTCGTGGGCAAATCGACGAAGAAGATCCCGTCGAGTCGTTCGGCACGAGTGAACTCGGGCGGAAGGTGCTGGATGTGGTTGGCAGTCCCCACAAAGAACACATCGCTCGTGTGGTCGGAGAGCCACGTGAGGAGTGTCCCAAACAGCCGGGTGGCGACCCCTGCATCGCCAGTTCCACCGACTCCCGCGAGTCCCTTCTCGAGTTCATCGACAAACAGCACACAGGGAGCCATGGCATCGACGACTTGGAGCGCCTGACGGATGTTGCGTTC
>JAIXUU010000304.1 GCA_027483405.1 Planctomyces sp.
GTGCGCAGCACCTATTGCCTCCCTGCTGATACGGCTGACCATGCCGATGCTTTCGCCAGATGTTATCTCAACTGGCGAATCGGCATCCAGAGAAACCTTGGCATGGGTGTCGCTCCCAATCCGGGTTTGCTTCTCCAATTCGCACGATATGGCACCGAGAACGCCGAACGTCTCATTCGCGAACTTCATGACGGCACTCATTCTTGTACGGCTGCTTTGCCGCGGCATCTCCAGAAGTGGCTCAAACGCCAGATCCGCCCAAATCGCAAACGTGCTCATGAATTAGAACAGATCTATACTCGTCAGAATGCTCTTTACCCCAAGGATGTGTGGCCTCAACTCCAGTTGATTGCCTGCTGGCTTGGCGGCCCGACAAGAGCTTACATTTCCCAGATTCCCGAGTATTTTGGCGATGTCACATTGCGGGATATTGGCCTGATCTCCAGTGAAAGCCGCATCAGCCTTCCCAAAGAAGACAACACACCTGCGGGTATTCTCGATGTGACCAGTGCCTATTTTGAGTTCGTACCTGTCGACGAAATGGATTCCAGCAATCCCGTTGTGCTCGATGCTGCCGAACTCGAAACCGGCAAAGAGTATTACATCTTATTGACAACGACCAGTGGGCTCTATCGATACAACATTCATGATGTGGTACGAGTCGTTGACTGGCACGAAAAAACACCCATGATCGAATTTCTGCATAAGGGAAGCAGAATTGCCAATCTCTTCGGCGAAAAACTCACGGAAAGCCAGGTTGTCAAAGCCGTCACAACATTCGTTCAATCCACAGCCACGCCACTGGGCGATTTTTCACTGACCATGCCTCTGCCACATGAGCCGATGGCCTATCGGTTTTACGCCGAAATGCGAGATGCACTCTCTTCCGATTCGATCGCCACTCTGGCTCGGCAACTGGACGAATCTCTGGGTGAGCAGAACTATTTGTACCGCCGTAAAAGAGTCGAAGGCCTGCTCGATCCCCTGGAATTGATCGTCATTCCACAAGGTGCCTGGCGCGCCTGGGATCTCCGCCAACTCGCCCGCAATGGCGGCACCATGGATCAGTACAAACATCCGTTTCTCATCACCAATCGCAGCCTGATCGACGATCTCCAGGTTGAGCCTGTCAGTTCTTAACCAGCCGCCTTACGCACCGAACACCATTACTCAGTCTGCCAACATCCGGTAAATCGGATTGTTCAGGCAACTGCACGAGACGATGGTCTGCTACTATCTATCGAGTGTTGCGATATCGTTTGCCTTAAGCCCTTCAGTTCTTCTGGCATCCGGATTTCCTTGAACCCAGCTATTCGTGCAAGCTCAGGCCAAGACCTACATGCCTTCTATTTCAACCACCCGTCAGCAGCTCCAGCAAAAGCATTTCCCCCAGGGAATTCCCCGACTCTGGTGCCCCTCACTGACTCACTTCTCAGCAGCCGCTCAGTTCGATGTACAGAGAATTCGTGCTCATGTTACTGCCATGTCACCCTGGATCGGTGGACTACTGGTTCCCGGATCGACAGGCGAAGGCTGGGAGATGACCGATGACGATATTGAGCAGCTGCTGGAGGTCACATTCGAGATCGCCCATTCCCTTAACCTGCCCGTCCTGATTGGTGTCTTGAAAACTTCGACAGACAACGTGATGAGTGGCATCCAGAGGCTGCATCAATTTTCACAGCTTCCTCGCTTCGCGGGTTTCACTGTCTGTCCACCGCAAGGTGAACAGTTAACACAGCCTGAAATTCTGGCTGGATTACGCAAGGTCTTTGATACAGGATACCCCATCGCTCTCTATCAGTTGCCACAAATTACCAGGAATGAAGTCTCACCGGAGACAGTGCAATGGCTGGCGGCCAACTACCACAATCTCATCCTGTTCAAAGACACCAGCGGACATGACCGCGTTGCAACCTCCGGCGTCGATCTGCAGGGCGTCTTTCTGGTACGCGGTGCGGAAGCTGGCGGCTATGCCCCCTGGCTGAAAGAGGCTGGCGGCCCCTACGATGGATTTCTACTGAGCACTGCCAATGTCTTTGCGAAAGAACTGGCGACCATGATTCAACTCGCAGAGGCGGGCCAGATCGACGAAGCGAGAACACTTTCGACTCGACTCGAAACCCTGGTGCAGCAGACGTTCGATTCGGTGAAATCCATCTCGACAGGAAATCCCTTTACCAATGCCAACAAAGTGCTTGATCACATCCGGGCTTACGGAGAAAGCTTCCGCACTCAGCCAGCACCATTGCTTTACAGTGGTATTTCACTTCCCTGGGAGCCCATAGCTCAAGGGCATGAACGACTAAAGGAATGGCAGCAAGCACTACTGACCGGATATCTCAACACTCAGTGATCGCTGCCGCAATACGCTTGATCTTTACCGTTTCCGTGGCGTGGCATCGCCGTTTATCGTGTCGTATAACGATGACACTCGAATGACACCAAATGTTCTGATCCTGTTATCTTCATGAGGTTCTTCCGTGTCACAGCCCAAAGTTCTCATCGTTGTCGGAGACGCGACAGAAACCGTCGATACGCTTTATCCTTACTACCGCTTAATTGAAGGAGGATATCAGCCTGTCGTGGCTGCTCCGGAGAAACGCAAGTATCAGATGGTTCTGCACGAAGTGAAGCCCGGTTGGACGATCACCAAAGAGTGGGAAGGCTATTCGATTGATGCAGAGATCGCCTTCAAAGACATTCGCCCTGAAGATTATGCCGGGATCTTCTTCAGTGGGGGTAGGGCTCCTGAATATATTCGCGACGACGAAGATCTGCTGAACATCACCCGCTGGTTCTGGGAACAAGGTCTTCCGATGGCCAGTGTCTGCCATGGCGTCGAAATCCCGGCTCGTGCTGGTATTGTCAAAGGTCTACGCATGGCAACTGTCGCCAAGTGCCGTTTCGATCTTGAAGTCTGCGGCGGAATCTATGTCAACGAACCCTGTGTGATTGATCGCAACATGGTGAGTGGTCGCACTTACCACGACAGCGGCCACTTTGTGGGCCCATGGATTCAAATGCTCGATCGCTGTCGCAAAGCCTGAAGGGGTAGGCTACTCGGTATTTGATGTCGGTAGGACAAGTCACACGCATGGCGCTGCGTCTTGTCGTCGTGCCTCTGCACGACAACCCGGCCACGAGTTGGCCGGGCCACCCTTTATCCGCGACAAACCAGACTTACCTCGCTGGCGATCACTTCAAAAGCCTTTTCCAGCACATGTGCAGGTTGTGCAAAGTTGAGGCGGATACATTGCTCGGCATGCTTCCAGGGCTCTTCCAGTCCAAAGAAGAATTCTTCTCCGGGAACAATCAGCACCTTTCTCAGCTTCAGTCGCTCATAGAGCTTTTGTGAGCTGATCGGGAGCCCGGGTAGCCAGAGCCACAGAAAAAAGGCACCTTCGCTGACGTGAATTCGCCCATCGACTGCATGTCGTTTCAAAGCATCGGTCAGACACTGAACGGCGAAACGACTTTTCTCTTCGTAGAAGGGACGTAGAACCTTTGGCCCCAGATCGACAATCTGGCCTGACTCGATCAGATCGGCCACAAGTTGCTGGCCCATCGTTCCATGCGAAAGTCCTGTCACGGCCGACATGGCGGTGATGGCCTTAATGATCTGCGGAGCAGCCACCACAAAAGCCGTGCGTGTGCCTGGCAAACCCAGCTTCGAGAGACTGAAGGTTGTGATCATCGACTCATTCCAAACCGGAGTCGTCGGCTGAAAAACCACCCCTGGAAATGGTGCCCCGTAAGCATTATCGATAATCACCGGCACCCGATGCCTGGTGGCGAGTTCTACGATTTCACGGGTCTCTTCATCGGATAAAAAATTCCCGGAAGGATTCGTGGGCCTCGAAATCGCCACGGCCCCAATGGAATGGCGGGATAAAGCCGATTCAACGGCCTCCAGATCGACATGGTACTTGAAGAGATGTGGCTGGGACTCATCGGGCGTCGATATCCTGGGGCGACAACCCACAAAGAGACCTGCGTCGAATCCCAGCGGTGAATAGCCAATGTATTCCGGAGTGACGGGCAATAGAATCCGCCGGTACGAGCCATCAGGCATCTGGCCAGCCAGCAGGTTGAAAAGATAAAAGAATGCCGTCTGGCCACCACTTGTCACGGCAATGTTTTCTGAAGAAACATTCCAGCCATAATGAGTGCGAAGCAGTTTGGCCAATGATTCAATGACCTGCAGATTCCCCTGTGGCGGATCATACTGACCCAGCACTCGATCCATGGTTCCGGTCTTGAGGAGAACCTCGATCCGCTCCCTCCAGATTTGCGTCATCTCTGGGATCAGGGCCGGATTCCCTCCTCCCAGCATCAGCATGTGCGGGTCAGACGCTAAAGCCCGGCCCAGGTCATCCATCAAGGTTAAAATTCCTGATGGCCCCGCCAGCTTTCCACCCATCCTGGAGAATTCAAACTGCATTTCGGTCACTCACTCTGGAACGTCAAGCCACTGACAAGATCAGCTCTGACGAGTTGGTGATGGATCAGATTCATGATTGCTCAAGATTCATCGAGCAATATGCTTTGAAGAAGTGTTCTGGATGAGTTTACCGCTTCATCCCCACTCCGCTTTCTTAGTGTGGAATGTATCAACCCTTCTGACATCATGTCATGTTCACCGCCGATAAACCGTTTCCAGCAGAGTGACTCCAGTTACCGAGAAAATCGAAGGCGTTCTCCAGTCTGCCAAACCAGAGGCAACGATTTTCAGCGATTCCCGCGGAAAGCCACAGAATCCCGGACATGAGTCGCGACCGGCAGTAGCCCACATTCAAGGCATCACCGCTCGATTCATTTGCAAAACACGTGTTCACGGCCAAGAATATTTCAATATTTTGGCATCCCCGCCCAGATTGATTAGCAATCGAGCTTTGAAACGCCTATATTACAGGCAATCGACTCCCGATAAGCGAGCGTTTTCTTCCTCATGCGATGATCTCATGAGTTCCAACTTAATGTCGAATGGCACAAAAGGCGGTTTTTCCGTCATGGACACTATGATTGGCACCAGCCAATCGATGCTGGATGTGCATCGACTTGTCCGTCAAGTGGCATCCACATCAGCGACAGTTCTGCTCCTTGGTGAAACCGGGACAGGAAAAGAGCTTGTTGCCAAAGCCGTTCACGAAATGAGCCCGCGGGCCTCAGGTCCATTTATCCGGGTCAATTGTGGCGCATTGAGCGAAAGCCTGCTTGAAAGCGAACTCTTTGGTCACGTGAAGGGTGCTTTCACGAGTGCTTTCGAAAATCGCACAGGGCGTTTTGAAGCCGCCCATGGGGGCACAATTTTTCTGGATGAAATCAACTCGATGAGTTACACGCTGCAGGTCAAACTGCTGCGTGTACTGCAGGAACAGGAATTCGAACGCGTTGGCGATACAAAAACCATTCGGGTGGATTGCCGGATCGTCGCCGCCACAAACCGTGACCTGCTCGATGAAATCGATGCCGGTCGCTTTCGTGAAGACCTCTATTATCGTCTGAATGTCGTCCCGATCTATCTGCCGCCATTGCGCGATCGACCAGACGATCTGGCAGACCTCATTGCTCACTTTGCGAAGCGATATGCGATTGCCAACAGTCGCCCCGTGCCTAAAGTTTCCGAAGATGTGATCGCCGTCCTGAGATCCTACGCGTGGCCGGGAAATGTGCGAGAACTCCAGAACTATGTCGAGCGTGCGATTGTCTTGTCCTCAGGCGAGACGTTAACACTCGATCTTTTCCCTCCGCATGTTCGCGGCATGGCACCCATCCGCCTGAATCGATCCCGCTCCAACAACCTCGAAACTCTTTGTAGCGAACTGGTCACGCTGGGCCTGCTGGATGCAGGAGAAGATTGCACCAACGCCTATGACCGTGTGGTGACTCTTGTCGAGAAAGAACTGATCCTACAGGTTCTGCGAACTTGCCAGGGAGTCCAAACCAAAGCGGCGACCAAACTCGGGATCAATCGGAACACACTGCATAAAAAAATCACCGATTATCACCTCGAATCTGAGGCTCGATAACCGGTGAATTGAGTGCTGTTTCTACCTCGATCTGGATAGAAAACGCCGAGGACACTACTTCAAATTGACCAGATTTCTTGGCTTTTCTCCGCGAAATACCTGAACGATCTGTTCCATAACTTCCCGTCGCATTTGTTCGAGGGATTGATCAGAAATAAAAGCCGCATGGGGGGTGACAATCACTCGTTCATCCTGAAAAAGTGGTCTGGTCAAGTCGCAAGGTTCCGGGTCAAAGACATCCAGTGCTGCACCGGCAATACATCCCGACTTGATGGCCTCTTCCAGTGCCGCTTCATCAATCAGTCCTCCACGCGAAGTATTGATCAGATACGCCGTCGGCTTCATCTGGCGAAACTGCTCTTTGCCGAACATCTTGCGTGTCGCTGGAGTGAGTGGAGCATGCACGGAGATAAAGTCGCTCTGCGACAGAAGCTCGCCGAAGCTCACCATCTGGCAGCCCGTTCCGTAATCATTGCCACTGGATGTATGGGCCAGAATCTCCAA
>JAIXUU010000203.1 GCA_027483405.1 Planctomyces sp.
GCGTGCTAATCTGGAAGAAGTCCAGTCGTTTGCGGGCCGACGTCGTAAGCCAAGATGGAGCCCGCCTCCATTCTGGCAATAAACACAAGGCAGAACGAATAGGGTCAGCTACGTCATTAGTGACCAGCTTCTTTCCTGTAATGCCGTCTTCATCAGTGCGAAATCGAACAAATCGAATTATGCTGGATTTGGCTGCATCATTTATCTCTAGCTGCAAACTTCCGAATCGTTGTCGCTGCAAAGAGTCAAAGGAACTGTCAAATGTTTTTTCGAATGGATTTTGTTCTGCTCGGTCGTTTAATTTGTTCAACAATTGTACTGGAAGATTTTTTCGAACCCGTTTTTCAGATTCCTCCAACCATACGTCAAATAGATCCCACTCCTTGAGTCGTGACCAAACATGGGCACGGCTGTCACCACTAATTGCACAAAAAAGTGAATCTAGTATAGAAGGCATTTTGCCGTCGAATATCCACGCTTCATTTAAAGGTATCCATTCATTATTGATCGATTGCACCCTTAGAGAGGCGAATACCGAGTGCTTTAGACCATCTAAGCAGGACAGTCGTCTACTGTGCCAAAAAGTTTCACCAAGTTGCTGCCATGCAGCCTCTTCACTCATTCGATGTGGCACTTCTGACCACGTCGGATTGAACTCCGGCTTTTCCAACTTCCGCAGCTGCGACTCCAATTTGTCACCAAAGACATGAGTGTTGCGCCACGGTGCATCTATCGCCCAAGAAACAAGTCGGCGAAAGGCGGTGTGCCAGTCTTGGAGGAGTTCGGCTCCGTTGGGTCGTTGGAACAATTCGCGAATCGAGGCCTTATGACCCGAGATGAGTTCGACAGGGATTCCACCCAAGACTTGCTCAAGCATGGACGTGGTCGTTTGACAGCAGGCCAAGGTCGCGTGCAGCAAACTTTGTCGGAGTTCGACAGAAGCGTGCGACCAGTCTGTCCAGCCGGTGAGGAGGTCGGCCACCTCGTCCGGAGTTAGCTTGGGTACTCCGAAGCTGATGCCGGGTCGCATCTCGATCACCGGCTGGCCTGCATTTGCAGCGAACAATGTGCCCCAAGCGCGTCGGGCCTCTTCTTTCTCGAGCAGGTCAATACCTACCGCTCGACCGTCGCCCTCTGTTGCAACAAATGAACCATCCAAGGCTCGCAACACGCGCCTTGCCTTGGTTTCGTGCACTAACGCGTCCCAAACAATCCGTGCCCATTGCTCGTTCTTTTCTGGGACGCGCTCTACAAGATCTTCTAGCCGCCAGTTAACATGGCGTTTTTCTGGAAACCGCTCTAACCATTTTTCCAGACCTGCAATTGCTCGTTGAATTTGGTCCTGAACTGTAGCGCGGTCTTTAGCGCTCTCATGGTTCCAATCGCGACGAGAAAGCTCGGTCGGTAGGTCGAGATGGAGGTGCAGTCGCAGCGGCCAAGCAGAATTTACAGCGTTCAGCGGAAAGAACGCATAAGCTGCACCATCTTTGACGCTCGTCTCTTCTTCATCGCCAGCGACACGTGCCGTCGAGAGACGGAACTGTGAATCGGTGTGAAGTGCTAGTTGCCACTTGTCGTCCGCGGCTAATCCGCGGAGCCGCCAGAAGCAAGAGTTAGCTTTGCGTTGGTCGGGCAGTCGAGTGGTCAGAGTGACTCTGCAGGCTTCGACCATGCCGGAAATCCCATCGCTACTATCGACCTCGCCCAAGTCTCTGGTTAGCTCGGCCCGACCTCTCTGGACTCGGCGTAGGGAGGGCAAAAAGAGCGGGCACAATTCGTACACTTCATTAGCTTCCCCGGTAATCCGGCTGGCAACCTCTCGTCGACCTTCTTCGTGAAGATGGAAGCAGAATACAGTGCCCCTCGTCGATGACTGGAGTACCTTAACCCTTTCGTGAATCGCGTCTGGAAGCCTTCCAATGAATTCCGGGGTGCATAGTCCCAGATGCTGGACCTGGCACGTCTCATCGCTGATTTCGCTGCCGGCAAGTCGCAGATGCTCTCGAATCCACCCCAAACGTGTCGGTTCAGGGAATGAATCAGGCCGATTTGGGTGGCAAATCGGTAGGCGGAACGCGAATCGTTCGACCCCGTCCTCCCAGGTCTCGACAAAAACCTCTGACGCAATCCGGTAGCTGGATTTGAATCCTATTCCGAATCGACCTATGGTTTCTTTGTCAAGTTGAACGGCTTCCCGACCGAAATGAACGAAGAAGCGACATAGGCCAAGCAGGTTTTTTGGTGTGATCTTGCGCCCGTTGTTCGCCACGAGTAGCCATTCGTCGGCGAATATAATGCGGACTTCGGCAGGTTTGCCGTCACTGGCGTCGTCAGCGTTTTGCGCGAGTTCGGCCAGATAGTTCGCCGCCAACGCCCCATAGCTGATGAGGTCGTTGCGAACGCTCAGGAGAATCGAACCTGCAGAACTCTGAAGGAGATGAAGCCACTCGGCATACACAGCGTCGCAGCGCTGCTCCGGAGTTAGTCGCGATAGAAGTGCGCTTACCTTGTCCCAGTCGGTAAAATCAGTTCGGCTAGTTTCCCGCGGCAAATCTCCGAGCACCGCGCGTAGTGCGACTTCCTCGAACTTGGTCATGAGTTTAAGAGTTGCCGACGCATTCGCCCTTTCAAGGTTGGCCGGCGGACGTTGATGACGAGGCCTGATGCGAGGAAATCGCGTTTAGCCATTTAACCCAAGTGGTTTTCTTGTGCCGGTGATTGGCGTGAAGTCCTAAAATCAGAAGGCGGTTCGGGAAATCCGGGCGGCTGAAGACCGGGTTCGGAGGCCTCCGGACCGCGGTTGACCGAATGGAGAAAGGCTTGGTAGCTGAACAGGCTGAGGTGCAAAGGGGACTCACGGTCGGGGGGCATGGATAAACTCCGAACCAAAAGAGCCGAGAGTGTCTTCCTCGTCGAGCCAAGTCATGGCGCGGTTCCCCGAATCCGTGCGGTTCAGCCCGTTTGTCGCCCCGTCTTCGGCAGCGCACCTTGGTGCAGGTCCGCGCGTGCCGGACCGGATGGCGGCGTGGGTTGCCGGGTGATCCAAGAATGGGCTTCGTCCGCGACTTTCGAGAGCTTCAGCAGGTCGTCCCGGCCGAAGGACGTGGTCGACTGCCAGTCGTTCCCCTCGCGGTAGCTCCGCACAAAGGTCACGTTGTGGCGGACGCCTTCCGCGGTGTGGTTTGCCCAGATGACGGCTTTCACGAGTCCGATGCGGATCTCGTGCACCGGACGGGATGGTTTTGGTCTTTGGGTTGGGTTGGTTGGTTGTCGGGTCATAGTCAGAATCCTCCTATGCCCCAGTCTCCGTCCCACCGGCACCTCTGATCCCCAGAACGAGCGTTCAGAATGCACTGGCGCTACCGTGGAAATGCCCCAGCTCGCGCAGGGAACTGAAGTCGCGCGGTCGCTCCGTGGTCC
>JAIXUU010000134.1 GCA_027483405.1 Planctomyces sp.
ACAAGCTGTTGACCTGCCGGCCCGAAGACGGTTTTGAAGAGCAGAGTGCCCTTCAAATGGTCAGCCATCCGCGCTCCCTGATTCGGAGTGCCGAGCATGACCAGCCTGCCAATGCGGGGATCATGATACTTCTCGAAGTAAGCCCGCGTCACCAGTCCACCCATACTATGGACGACGAGATGAATCTTCTCGACACCTTCCAGCCCGCTGATGCATTGATGCAGGTACTCGGCACAATCGCGAATATCGATCTGGGTGCTGGGATAATCGAACTCCAGCCCGGTCATGTCATGCTTTTCTGCCAGGCGTGCCAGAGTCGACATTGATTTGGATGACCGGACAATTCCATGCACGAAGATGACCACAGTGCCGGACATCGACGGAATGTTGTCCTTCTTTCGCAGTTCATTCAGTGCGTGATGGCAAGCTTCGAGAGTGCCACTGGCCAGTCGACGATCGTGGCTGTCGAGCAAGCGATAGTGACCCGTGAAAACGTTCTTTTGAATTCGGAAGTGATGGAAGAAATGGACATCACCCCAGAATTGGCGGCCACCCAAAGTGCTCGACCAGATGCTTCCTTTGGGGTCTCGAAACATGGCTGCCATGGGATCATCCTCACCAGCGGGGGTTTCGGCAGGCTGGGCCTCAACCAGAGATTTGACCAATGACAATCCGTTGGAAGGAAAAACCTCAGAGGGTCGGTCAGATTGTGGCTGGCCTGCCTGTTTTGGGGCTGTTCCATGTTCCTGGCCTGCCGCCGATACCGTGGTCAAAGCGACTGTGCACAGCCAGGCCACGCGGGCAGAGTCTACCAATGAGGAATTCAACAGTTGCCGAAAAAGTTTCTGCATGCCTGAACTCCCGGAAGCCGTCAATTCACGAATTCAAACTGAAATGACAAATGAAACTTGAGAATGATAAACACTTTTTCAGCCATTCACTCACACTGAACGACCAGCTGGCGATTGTCCAGAACCATCACAAAGTCTTGAGGTATTCCAGGAGAGCTTTTTTCTCATCGGCGGTCAGTGCACTCGGGTAATCGTGCCCGACGGATGACTTGCCTTTGACCTTCGTATCGAAATAGCGGCGTCTTTCAGCGGGAGTTTTGATACCTGTCGGCAATCGGCCGAACTCTTCCACTTCGAGACCTACTTTGTTCGTATCGTAACCATTTTCAGTTCGTTTCCAGACGGCAGGGCGATTCTCGGGATGAAGGACATGCCAGAGCGTGGGGACGCTGCCATTATGAAAATACGGAGCACTGGCCCAGATACCAACCAGTGGAGGTGCCACATAACCGGCGGGTTCGATGATCACAGGTTGACTGCCGTAATCGCTCATCCAGCCATCTTTCATCCATTGGCGATGTGTGGCCGTTAATGCCTGCAGTCGAACCGGATCAGTTCCCACATCGCTGATGGGAATCGTTTTCTGTTCGTATTTCACAACATCGCGTTTGGCTGTGGTGAGCGCATGCAGCGGGGTGTCGGTGGGAAATTCCCGATCTGAAACGAGGGTTCCCTGGCCATAAGTGCCATGACAGCTGGCACAGTTGTTCTCAAAGACTGATCGGCCTGAGGCGGCCAGTGTGTCATCGATGGGAAAGGGATAGGCCGGTGCCTCGACGGATTCGATCCATTTTTCAATGGCTCGGAAATCATCCTCCCAACTGTAGATTGTCGATTGACCGTTCACTGGCAAGAGCATGAACTGCATGAGAGGGCGATGGTACTTGGGAGCGAAGCCATCGCAGTAGAGCGAGGTTTTGTATTTGACATTCCAGAAGGGTGGAGCATCGACATCGTGATGGATGACTGGTGGGACAGTTCGTGCCAGATCAACCGACATATCCGGGCGGCGGAAGGTCCCCAGGATCACTCCAAAGATAACGGAATTGGTCGTGCCATTGGTCACATTGAGCGGAATCGTCAGTGAGGCAGTTTCCAGATGTGCCAGAGTCTCTTTGTTAGCGAGCTTCACCTGACGAAAATCTTCGGCAAGCGTTTGCAGGGCAAAGTGTGTATTGGGGAGGCCAGCCTGTGATTGTCCAGCCACTTTACCGCCGTGGCAGGCGAGGCAGGTCATCACCCAGTTCCCGGATTCTGTCTTTAGGTATCCCAGTGCAGGAGTACCAGAAACAGCATTCTCCTGGCTCGATTCGGCAGGCTTTTGCTGGGGATCTTCAATCAGGCCGTAATATGAGAAGAGAAGCTGCCGCTTTTCTTGAGGAGAAGCCTGTGCATACTTTGTCTTCCAGGGCTCGGGCCAGACGGTCCAGAGCTGCTCGAGGTGCCGATCATGAAAGTCAGCAGGGAGAAAGGGTTTGGATTTGAGGATTCGGTAGCCATCCGCTGCGGTGACTTCCTGAGGATTGGCCTGCTGTGGAACTGCGACAGCAGGTGAATCGCTGGCCTGGGTAATGGCGGTAAAACCACCAGCGATCAGCAGAAGAGCCAACGCGATCAAGAGATTCGCCAGATGTCGTCCGGTACTCATCCCGGAAGTTAATGTCGCATTGAGGATTGGTAAGGCATGCTTGCTCAGAGCCGCAAGCATGGCACAAAGGCAGTTCATGTGCTGGCGATGCTCCGATTGATCAACATCAGCAACTGCTTCGCCCGTGAGTTGTCGCGAGCAGGTCTGCACCGGATGCGGGATTTGAGGAGCCAGCCTCTGGATTGCCACTGGAGGTTCCTTCACCAGATAAACTGCAGGGAGCAGTCCCCATCCGAGGTGCATTTGCGAGGGCGTTGACAATGGCGTCGACATCGTAGACACATCCTCCCCAGGTTCCGCCTCCTAACTGCTGCAGTGCTGCCCAGAGCCTGGTATCGGCTGGAAGTTCTGGGTCTGGAGCCAATTTCGGGTGAGGTGTACGCCCTGCCAGAATTCTGGCACCATGTTCGGCTGTGAACGTGGCGTCACCTTCTCCAATGAAGTTTATACTTCCCGTCAAGTTCCGCGTATCGATCCGTACTTCGATGAGATCATTATCGCGGAGTTTCCCAATCGGGCCACCCGCGAGAGCTTCCGGGCCGACGTGACCAATGCAGGCCCCCGTCGAAACCCCCGAAAAGCGGGCATCCGTGATCAATGTCACCTCTTTTCCGAAGGGGAGATATCTGAGGCTGGACGTGATTTGATACGTTTCCTCCATCCCACAGCCCAAGGGCCCACGCCCGGCAAGAATGAGAATATCTCCTGCCTGGACTGCGGGCTGAGACTGGCCTTTGACCGCACGAATCGCTTCCCGTTCCGTCGCAAAAAACCGCACACGGCCAAACTTGTGATAGACACCATTCGCATCCAATGTGGATTTGTCGATCGAAGTGGCTTTGACAACCGAACCCTCAGGAGCAATGTTCCCGCGAGGGAAGCAGACAGTACTGGTCAATCCGCGAGCCTTCGCCAGAGCGGGGGGCATCACCACGTCATCGGGATCGACGCCATCCCGCTTACGCAATACCTGACGGACACGTTCGCGACGTTCACTCTTTTCCCACCATTCGAGAACGTCACCGAGTGGTTTGCCAGTGGCTGTCAAAGCATTCAGCTTGAGGAGGCCTAAGGCACGCAAATGAAGCATGAGTTCCGGAACACCTCCAGCCAGGAAGAATCGCACTGTGGGGTGACCTACCGGCCCATTGGGAAGGCAATCCACCAACCGGGGTGTCGCGAGGTTGATCCGGTTCCACTCTTCGACCTTGGGCCGCTCAAGACCGGCAGCAAAGGCGATGGCCGGGATATGCAGCAGCAGATTGGTCGAGCCACCGCAGGCTGCATGGACGACCATCGCATTATGCAGCGAATCGGCTGTGAGGATCTTGTTCATCGAAAGACCTGTCAGCCGCTGTGTCACGACAGCTCTGGCTGAACGGACGGCAATATCCAACCAGATCGGCTGGCCGGAAGGTGCCAGTGCGGCATGTGGTAAAGACATTCCTAGAGCTTCAGCCACAACTTGCGACGTGGCGGCTGTCCCGAGAAACTGGCAACCACCACCTGCTGAACCACAGGCGCGGCAGCCCGCTTCGGCTGCATGTTCCAGCGAGATTTCACCTTTGGCATAACGGGCGCCGATACTCTGGACTTTCCCGGTATCTTCGCCCGAAACAGGAGGCAAAGTGACTCCGCCAGGGACAATCACACACGGCAGATCGTGCATCGAAGCCAGTGCCATCATCATGGCGGGAAGGCCTTTGTCGCACGTGGCCACACCCACAACACCTTCCCGCACGGGGAGCGACCTGATCAACCGGCGGAGCACAATGGCGGCATCATTCCGATAGGGCAGGCTGTCCATCATCCCCGTTGTGCCCTGGGTACGGCCGTCACAAGGATCGCTGACATATCCGGCAAAGGGCAATCCCTCCAGACGATCAATCTCTTCGGCAGCAGCACGCATCAACAGGCCGACTTCGTAATGGCCCGTGTGATAACCCAGAGCAATCGGGCGACCATCTTCGCCGCGAATACCACCTTGCGTGCTCAGAATGAGGTATTGCGGCCTCAAGACTTCGGCCACTGGCCAGCCCATGCCGGCATTTTGAGTGAGACCAAACAGATCGCCACTGGGAGCATTTCTCAGCAGTTCGTCGGTGAGTGGCAAAGCACCTTGCGGGCCAGGGCCACGAGTTTCAATCTGCCAGAGATCAGGAGTCTGTGAATCGACAAGGCTTTCAAAGGTCGCCGGTTGCATTGCGAGGCTTTCCCGATGATTCATTCCGCTGGGAGTTCTAACGAGCCAACGTCAGCCTGCAAAACTTGAACATCACCCACAAATCATCGGCTGACGGCTCAGGCCTTATGTTAGCACAAAGCCGGCGTGGGTGCGTGAGATCAACCCATCCAGAGGAATCCAGGTCAGCTTGTCAGGCGTCAATCACCAGATGGCTGCAAGCACGGGCCTGGCAGGGGAGGATATGGCCTTGTGCTCGTTCCTGTGGCGCAAGAGCTTCGTGGACATCCATCACGACTTCGCCACTGACGAGTCGAACACGGCACTGGCCACAAACACCCGAGCGGCAATCGTAGGGCCAGTCGAGTCCCGCGGCTTCAGCCGCTTCGAGCAGATTGTTGTAGCCACTCAATTCGATGGTTTGCCGGGACGATTGCAAGGTGGCTTGAAACTCGCCTGAAGTTGCGGAGTGCGTGGTGAGTTCGCGTGAGGAGGTCGCTGCGGGAGTGCCAGAAGATTCCACAGGCAGAATCTCAGTCGCCTCTTTTTGTGCAGCTGGTGAGACGAAGGCTTCGGTAAAGATCTGCTCGGCAGGGACTCCAAGTTCAGTCAGAAGCTCACGGGTGGCATCCATCATGGCATCGGGGCCGCATAAATAGACCTGGCGCTGGGGCCAATCCTGTAAGCATTCGCGCAGCCACGAGGTATTGATCCGTCCTTCACCTCGCCGCCAGCCATTCGGCACCATCCAATCATCCATTTCTGGAGATCGAGTTAAGGTGACGGCGACATGGAGATTGGGAAATCGATGGGCGAGATGGCGCAATTCTTCGTAAAAGATCAAGTCTTTGGGTGATCGATCGACAACGAGGAAGTGGATTTCGCCGGGCCAGCAGGTATCGGTGAGGTAACGAGTCATCGACATGAGAGGTGTGATTCCCACACCACCCGAGATGAAAACGACACTTTTCGCCTGGCGACCATTGAAGAAGAACTTTCCACCTGGTGCCGATATTGAGAGAAGATCGCCTTCTTGCAGGTGATCGTGCAGGTATCGCGAGACGAGGCCATGTTCCTCCCGCTTGACAGAGATTTCGCAATAGCCCGATTGGCTGGGGGATGATGCGATCGTATACGAACGACTGATGAACTTTCCGTCGATGAGTACTTTCAATGTCAGGTACTGTCCGGGTTCAAAGGCAAACTGCAGGTTGTTGCCGTCGGGAGCCACGAAGCGAAACGTCTTCACAAGAGAAGTTTCGTGAAAGACACGCGCCAGCTTGAGTTCACCTGTCCAGAACTTGGGCCGACCTGTCGCAATGGCTGGTGCATTGACGGAGGGGCGGACATTTGACTGAGACTTGGAAGTTTGCAGGAGCTTTTTCAACGGAAGACGCATGAGCAGAAAGGCGCCTAGTACGACGGCAAAGGCGAGTGGCTGGCGAATATCAGCTTTCACCTGCATGAAGTAATGGAGCACAGCCAGTGCTCCTACGATGTAAGCTGTGCGATGCAAGAGCTTCCAGCGCTGACCACCAAGTCGCTGGATCATGGCATTTGTGGAAGTGACAGCCAGGGGAACCATGAGCATTAGTGCGGTCCTGCCGACCATAAGAAACCTGCGTTTCGCGATTTCGTCGAAGGTACTCGACAGGCTCAGAGCGCGATCAAATCCAAAGTAGATTCCGAAGTGAATGGCCGCATAGAAGAAGCCAAACAACCCAAGAATACGACGAAAGGCCACTGGGGTCGTCCAACCCGAGACAACTCGAAGTGGTGTCACAGCGAGGGACGCCATGATGAAGAGCAGGGAGACGTAGCCTGTGGTATGAATGGCCTGTCCAATGGCGTTGCCACCGGTTTTACCCTGTAACGCATCCCAGCCCAGAAGTGCCAGGGGGATGAGACCATTGATAATCAGCAGCAGCTTCCAGAACTGAATCTCACTCACGCGGCGGCCTTCCCGAGATGCATGGATTAACGCGGACAATTCAATTCCATCTTCGAAGCCAACGGAAAGTTGCCCTGGCGGCTGCTCCTGAGCGACGGTCCCCCAATCGGAGGACAGGGATCAGTAGAATTTCCGCAGATTCATCCCTGTATAAAGAGAAGCGACCTGCTCTTCGTAACCGTTGAACATGAGTGTCTTGCGACGCCCCAGTTCGCCAATACGCTGTTCAGTCGCCTGGCTCCAGCGGGGATGATCGACTTCCGGATTCACATTGGCAAAGAAACCGTACTCGTGAGGTGCGAACCGATTCCAGCTGGTGGGGGGTTCGTCGGCCACCAGCGAAATTTTGACGATCGATTTGATGCCTTTGAAGCCGTACTTCCAGGGAACGACCAGCCGCACGGGAGCCCCATCCTGGGGTGGTAATTCTTTGCCATACAGCCCTGTCGCGAGCAGAGTCAAAGGATGCATCGCTTCGTCGAGCCGCAAACCTTCGACATAGGGCCAATCGAGAACAGGCGAGGCCTGTCCTGGCATGCGCACAGGATCAAACAATGTTTCGAACGCCACATACTTGGCTGTAGATTTTGGCTGAACGGCTTCAAGAATTCGGGCTAAGGGAATGCCGGCCCAGGGAATAACCATCGACCAGGCTTCGACGCAGCGCATGCGATAGATGCGTTCTTCGGGTGGGCTGAGTGCTTTCAGCGAATCCATGGTGAAGGTGGTGGGCTTATCAACTAACCCGCCGACTTCGATTTTCCAGCCCTCGGTTTTGAAATTTGCAGCAGCTCTGGCCACCCCTTCTTTCGAAGTGGTGAACTCGTAGAAGTTATTGTAATTGATAATGTCAATCTCGGGGGTTAAAGGTTCATCCACCTTGAACCCCTGGCTGGCCAGATTGGCATCCGTATCAGCAGGACGTACCAGACCCTCGATCGCGGCGGTGTTGGCCTCTTTCTGGGCAGGTTGTTTGAATGCACGATAGATGCCAACCGTGGCACCGACAGTGCCCAATGCAATGGCTGCCCGCATGATCTGCCGGCGATTGAAATAGAGTTCCGGCGGTGTAATTTCCGTATCAGAAATCTTTGGATCTGTGGACATTCCCACCTCACTCTCGAAGTTTCAAAAGACGAATGTGGGCCAGTGCTGACAGCCGGAAGCTTACTTCTTCTCGCTGGCCATATCTGGTGCCATCGTCGCGGGAGATTTCATCTTATCGTCACTTTTCATGGCTGGTGCCATCATACCATCTGACATTTTGGGATCGGCCATCATCTTTTCACCAGCCATCTTCTCCCCGGCCATTTTTTCGCCAGCCATTTTTTCACTGGGCATCATGCCATCATTCATCTTTGGCTCACTCATCTTCGGCTCTCCCATCATGGGAGCCATGGCAGCACCACTTCCTCCTGCGGGGGCTGAACTTGTGGTTGAGGCTGCTTGACCACAACCAACCACCAGACCCATCAAACCTGCGCCAGCCCACATCCAGACGGTACGACGATGCATGTGATTTTCCTCAATAACTTCGTGAGCTGGATGCAAAGAAAGTTCTCGCAAGCTCACACCCGTTGCCTTGAATTGGATTGGCCAGTCAGGCCACATGACCATTGAGATCAGGAAGATGTGAGAAAGGTGACATGCCGTGCAAAATTCTTCGGAAATGCAGGCTGAAGATGGGAAGCTAGGCTAAGGGCTTGTGAAAACTGCAGACGTCGATCTGTGATGTCTAGTGTCTCATGCAAACTGATGTGCCTCGGGGAAGTCGCCCGATGATGGGCGAGGTTCAATTTGCGGGACTGTAAAATTGCGGGACTATCAAAGAGCGAGGGGTTGGAAACCTTGCGATTTCCAACCCCGAGGCTCGTGCGATACCCTATCGAGTGTTCTTAGTGGAATTCGGGATCACGAAGAATCGAATTCGCAGAACGTTCTCTAAGGACATGGCCGCTACGAGACGGTGGCTCTAAGCCAGTCCGTCGACTGTCACTAGGATTTGCCACCTCGCTGGCGACTAGAACTAAGACAATTCAAACGACCACCTCCTTTCTACAGTTTATAGATCGTCCGCCGGATTCGATCGGGGTCACCTCCGATCACATCTCCAGCCGGTCTACCGTCGCACTACGTTTGTGCGAACTGTCGGGATTATTTACTGAGTTTTGAACAACGGCAAGACCGTTTTAGCGAAGGAATCGCGAATTTTTGATTTTGTTCGCCTCTCTGGCCGCACTTTTCTCAGTGACAATCCTGAGAGACTCAGTTGCTTTGGGCTCTGTTCACCGAAGATAATTCAAAAACAATTAAAGGTTTGGCAGGTAACAGAAGTGACGAATCCTTCGGCTGATCGACGTGATTTTCTAACAGGTCGGCTGGCACAACAGATTGCTGCTGAAGCGGCACTTCGATCTGCCGACTTGCCAACCACAGAGGTACCAACTCGGGGGCCAGTCCTGCTGCTGCAAACCACAGCCATGGCCTGCCATTTCGACGTGATCCTGAATCCTGATGGGCCGGCTCTGCAGGTGGAGGCCGCTTCTGAAGCACTGGATCTGGTGCATCAGCTCGAAGCGATGATGACGATCTATCGTCCCGAAGCCGAGCTGGCGATCATTAATCAAACGGCAGCGCTTGAGCCTGTCGAAGTCAGCGGTGAACTGTTCGACTTATTGATCGAAGCCCGGGATCTGGTCGCGAAAACGGAAGGGGCGTTTGATCCCACCACCGGGCCACTGATTGCCGTCTGGCGAAGAGCTCGCAAGGAAGGTCGTCTGCCGAGTACAGCCGAACTGGAGGCCGCGCGGCAACTGACAGGCATGGACCAGATTCAGTTGGATGTGGCGTCGAAAACGGTGCGATATCGCCAGCCCGGTGTGGAGCTCAATCTGGGTGCGATTGGTAAAGGATATGCGGTCGATTGTGCCGGGAGGCATTTGAGTTCGCGCGGGATCGACCATTGGCTGGTGCATGGTGGAAAGAGCAGTGTCCTGGCTCTGGGAGACCATGCGGGGCATGGCGGCTGGCCTGTCGGTTTGCGCGATCCTCTGTTGCCGCAGCATTCGTGGGGCACGATTTTATTGAAGAATCAGGCCTTGGGAACGAGCGGAACAGCCGCACAGGGGTTTCGAGTCGGTGGACGGCGGTATGGTCATATTCTGGACCCTCGGACGGGTTGGCCCGTCGAAAACGTACTCTCTGTCAGCGTATTAACGGCACGAGCGGCCCTGGCAGACGCACTTTCCACGGCTTTTTTCGTGCTGGGGGTCGAAAAGACTCGACTTCTCTGTGATAATTCAACAGATGTCGGTGTGTTGTTGTTTACCCAGTCCAGTCGTCAGACGGCTGCGGAAGTGACAATCATCAACGTCCCTCCAGAGATTCTTTACCCTGCCCGCTCACCTGCCGCCTCATTCTGAGCTGATGGATTGAGTTCTCTGGATGCTCCCAAGCTGGTTTGATGATGATGATCACTGATTCGCAGTGGTCAGAATGATCGAGCAGGTCGTGGGTATGGTCTGATTCTGTTGCAACCCTAAGATTTTCATCCGAGAGAAAGGCTTTGATTGCCCAGGCTGTGATTCTGCTTCAATTGAGATTGATCAGTTTGAGATTGATCAGTGGCAGATCCAGTTCCAGTGAGTCGAAGTCATGAGGTTCGAGAGTGAACGGCGAAGACCGCAAGATCTCCAAACTGGCCTGTGTGCTACTGGTCACTTTGCGATTGTTTATCGGTTGGCACCTGCTTTACGAAGGCTGGTGGAAGATTGATACGCAAAAGTCGCCTCAACCATGGTCGGCCGAAGGCTACCTGAAGAATGCAACCGGGCCCTTGCGTGGGTTCTTCCGGAGTCTGCTGGGCGACCCCAACGACTTGCGTTGGGTCAACTACGATTACATGTCGAACAAGTGGGACGACTATGCCAATCGGTTTCTGGCACATTACAACATCGCTGACGATGCTCCTGAAGCCGGTCGCCTGATGTATCTGCTCAATGGGCCTGCTCAGTTCAGCGCGAAACTCGAGGCACTTCCTTCGGGAGTTACGCAGGAGAAAATAGGTCGGCTGGCGCAGTTCGATCCTGCGAAGAAGATCCTGTCTGTCGATGGGAAGCAGCATCTGCTCGCTGCCGAACGTGATCGACTTTTGAATCTGGTCGATGCTTCTGCGGCTGATACACCGGCCGCCGTGGCTTATAAGAATGCGGTGAATTCTCTTTACACTCAAGGGACCAGACTGAGTTACAAAGAGCGACTGGCAGTGCTATTGAAGGGAGATCCTGAGAGAGTCGGCGTCATTCAACGTGAGAAAGACGGCAAAGAAGTCGAGAAGCGGATTGGTGACATTGAACTCTATCAGGTTCAGATTGATCGCTATGAGGCCAATCATGCTCAGGCGAAAACGAAGTACCAATGGGATCATCTCGAAACACAGTGGCGTGAATTGCAGGATCTTCGCCGGCGTGTGGTCGGGCCGGTTCAGGCTCTTGAACAGGAACTGCGAGATTCAGCAGAGAAGCTGCTTTCCTCAGATCAACTGGCCATGGGGCCTGTTCCCCAGCCTTGGACCGAAGCTCGTGTCCTCAGTTGGCGAACCATGTGGAGCCTGACGATTTTTGGCTTCCTGCTGATCATCGGTCTGGGAACCCGGTTTGCCGCTTTGGGGGGGGCAGGACTATTGATGCTGTTCTATCTGGCCGCACCACCCTGGCCCGGAACTCCCGAAGCCCCAGGGATCGAGCACAATTACATTGTCAACAAAGTCAATATGGAAGCTTTGACGCTTCTGGCGATTGCTGCCATGCCCACCGGTCGCTGGTTTGGACTGGATGGGCTGATTTACAGCTTGTGGAAAAGCCGTCAAAAATCCAGAGACTAAATTTCCCTGGGGTTCAAGTTCTTCAGGCATCCTTGAGGTGATGTTCGTATCCCTCTCTGCGAGTTACCTGAAGGGTTGATCTCGGGCTAACGAAATATTGCCAGCAAGTTTTCCCAGTATTTGTTTTTTGCATTTTGTCTCCTTCAATCCTCCGAGGACTGAATCATGCAGCTCACACCCGAACAGGAACGCCTTGGTAAAGATAACTTTCATGAGGCTGTTTCGTTTTCCCGACGAGATATGCTGATCGGTGCTGCCGCCGCTGTTCCAGGACTGGGAGCGGCTTACTTCGGCTACCAGAAACTTTCTGGAAACCCGGTCAAGGTGGGCTTCATCGGTACAGGTGACGAAGGGAGCGTGCTGCTCACCCAGCATCCTGCCGAGTATATGGATATCGTTGGAATTGCCGACATTCGCCCCACCAACCGCCTGCGCGCATTGCATGGTGACGGCAATGAAGAGCGGATCGGGCTGATCAAGAAGCTCGGTCGCGACAAAGCCATGAGCATTACGCTCTATGATGATCACAAGAAACTGCTGGCTGACCCGAATATCGAAGCCGTCGTGATTGCAGTCCCGCTGTGCCAGCATTATCAGGTGGCGTTGGATGCCCTTAATGCAGGTAAACATGTGCTGACCGAAAAGCTCATGTGCCACTCGGTGCAGCAGTGTAAAGATCTGATCATGGCAGCCCGCGAGAAGAAAAAACTCCTCGCTGTGGGTCATCAGCGGCACTACAACGTCCTATACGATAACGCCAACGATCTGATCCAGAAGGGATTACTGGGTGATATCAAGTTCATCCGGGCTCAGTGGCACCGCAACAACAGCTTCCCCGGACGCGACAGCTGGCGAAAGAATGTCCCGGCTGATGACCTGCGGGAATTGACCGCCATTGCCAAAGAGAAGGGTTTCGCCTCCGCTGATGAAATGCTGGCGAAAGAGTACGGCTATCCTTCCGCCCACAAACTCGTCAACTGGCGAATTTACAACGACACAGGCGCTGGGCTGATGGCCGAGTTGGGGAGCCACCAGCTCGATGCCGCCAGCATCTTCCTGGGTAAAGTTCAGCCGATTGCTGTCCAGGGTTATGGCGCCAAGAACTTCTACGGCGTTAAGGGAATCGGGTCTTCGGATCAGCAGGCAGATGACCGGGATATTGAAGATCACGTTTACGTGACCTTCGAATTCCCCGGGCCTCATTACGCGGAAGACAAGAACGATGTCTGCGTGGTGACATACTCTTCCATCAGCACCAACCGCTGGGAGCCCTATGGCGAAACCGTTTTCGGCAGTCGCGGGACACTCGTGATGAAGCAGGAACTCGAGGCCATGCTCTTCAAGGAATCCAGCCCTTCAACAGGTGGTGGTGGAGTTGATCAACGCCTGTATGTTCTCGCAGGGAACGACGGCAAGCCCGTGCTGCAGGCCAGTGACAGTGGCGGTCCTTCACGCCAGGCCGCTGTCGCCGATATCGGCAAGGTGAGCCGGGGCTATACGGAAGAAATGGAACATTTCGCGTTCTGTATTCGCGAAGGCAACTTTGGCAAAGCGAGCGAAGGCGGCCTGCGCTGTCCGGGCGAGCAGGGGATGAAGGATGCCATTATGGCGCTGACATCGAACCTCGCGATGAAGCACAAAAAACGGATTGTCTTCAAGCCCGAATGGTTCGACCCCGCCAGCCCGCTGGTTCCTGAAACGGATCCCGAAATCGTGGGCTGATCAGTCGCTCGATCAGTTAAGCACTCAGGCAGCTCCGTGTCGTTTTATGACATTGAGCTGCCTTTTCTGTTGAGTGAGCTTGATGTGCTGCGTCGAAGGCTTTTGAGGGAGATGTGCCAATCAAGGGGTATCGTTCAACCAGCCCATCTTCATGGCGAAACGCACCAGCTCGGTGCGACCTCTCAAAGAGAGTTTCTGCATACCGCGGGATTTGTACGTCTCGACAGTTTTCAGGCTGATGTCGAGTTTGGCAGCGATTTCCTTGGCCATGTGTCCGGCAGCAATCAGCTTCAGGACTTCCGTTTCTCGCTCGCTCAGACTTTCCGCGCCGGTCAGGCGACCTGAAGTTTCGTTGAAACCGAGAGTTTTCACCGCTTTCGATTCTTCCTTTAATGGGAAGACTTTCTCGCCGGTTGCAATTTTGCGAATGGCAACGATGAGTTCATCGGCTGCAGATCTTTTGGGCAGATGTCCTGAGGCACCCAGGTTCCATGATCTTTGCAAAGAGTCGAGATCTTCATTGGCTGTGACCACAAGCACTTTAGGGGGACGCTTCTGATGTTGAAGCTGTTCAAGAAGTTCAAATCCATTGAGATGCGGGATGCTCAAGTCGAGAACGACGACATCAGGTAATGTGCGTGCAATAATCTTGAGCCCTTCGGCTCCATCGGCCGCTTCTCCAACGACTTGAAGATCCTTCTGGCGTTCAATGAGTAGTTTTAAGCCCGTACGAACGAGTTCGTGATCTTCAATGAGCGCGACTTGAATCGTCATGCGATAGCTTTCCGAAGTGATCCAACCGGACTTTGGCGAACACAGTTGTACCGTTGCCGGGGGATGATTCAATTTCGAGCGATCCACCCACTGCTAGAAGTCGCTCCTGCATTCCCAGTAAACCCAGGCGTGAGGGACGCACCTCGACAATTTGCTGCCGATGAACCTCGAAACCCACGCCATCATCCTCAATGATCAGATCCAGGCGTTGATCGTGCGCCATCAGCAGAACACTGACGTGACTGGCCTGGGCATGCCGGGCCACATTGGTGAGTGATTCCTGAAATGTGCGGTAGAGGGCAATTTCGACCTCTTCCGGAATGACCACTTCAGGACTGATTCGAGATTCAAAGTCAGCCCGCAGACCCGAGATTTCGCACCATGTCAACAGGTGACTGCGAATCGCGGAAACGAGTCCGTGATCATCAAGTTCGGGGGGCCTGAGATTGAGGGCCAGCGTATGAATCTCGCTGGAGATGCGATCAATCAATTCGGAGGCTGTGCGAAAGTATGCCGTCTGGCCTGGCTCATTCGCGAGTGAATCCTCGATCAGTTTAAGTGCCAGTCTTAAAGCCGTCAGATCCTGTCCACATTGATCGTGCAGTTCCCGGGAAATTCTCCGCCGTTCCTCCTCCTGAGCCTGCACGAGCTTTCTCAGGAGTCCCACCACAGCTTGCTGGGCCGATTCTTTTTCGCGCATTTCGTTCTGCAGCAGCGATTGCTTTCTCCACAGTCGATCTGCGTTCTCTCGGGCTTCCCATTCGGCTCGCTGGACAAGAAAGAACAAATAGATAATCCCTGCACCTGTGGCGATATACGAGACAGCACCAACCTGTGCATCGATCCCGCTGACATAGAAAGAACCTCTCGGGCTGGCAAAGAAGTAAAAAGCCGAAAGAAAACCCAGAGTGAGCGCGAAGGTCGCCGGACGGGGACCGCAGTACCAGGCGATAGTCGAGGTGGCAGCCAGATAAGTAATGTAAGGAAATTTTTCACCAAAGAGTGGATCGACAATTGCCCGGAGAAATGTTGCGAGAACCACCAGCAAAATTGCCAGCAGGTACTGCGGCCACTGACGACTCGCATGTGATTTCTCAGCAGTCTCCCGTTCGGACATGGAGCTCGAATGGGCGGAGATGTTGAGGTCAGAAGGATTCATAGGCTGATGATCTCATGCTCACGCCGGAAGACGATGTCGGTGTTCTCCCTGACAAGCAGATTACCGATTTTCCTGACAGGAAATCCTCTGCCAGACCGAACACCATTTTAGATCAATCGATAGTGATTTGAATCATCTCAGCGACATCACATCCAGCTATCATAGCGACAGCCAAGGGCCTTTCATGAGCTTCGTTACCAGAAGAATCGCAGCCACACTTGTTTATCCATTAGCGATTCTGATTGCCTTAACGATCGTTCTCCCTCATCAAGTGGCACTTTCTCAAGAAGAAAACGCTGCTGCTGCAAAACCGGCTGCTGAAGCCGGTGAGCACCCACCCGCTCAAAAGATGTCAACACTCGCCTGGCTGATCCATACCTCGGGCTGGATTGGTTTTGTGCTCTTTGTGATGTCGATTTACCTCGTGGCCAAGATTACGCAACTTTTCATGAGGCTCAGGCCACAGAACATCATGCCGGAAGATCTGCTTGAAGAGTGGGGTGAAATGCTGAATAAGCGAGACTATCAAGGGATCTACCGGACAGCCAAAGAAAGCGACAGCGAACTGGGAATGCTGGTTGCCAATGGCATTACGTCTCTCAATGGGGGCCTGGCCGAAGCGCGAGACAGTATTGATCGACACGGGGAGCTGGTGGCTGTGGAGATGGAAAAACAAATCAGCATGCTGGCTGTGATTGGCTCACTGGGGCCGCTGATTGGATTGCTGGGTACGTTGAAAGGGATGATCGCGAGCTTCAGTGTGATTGCCATGTCGGAAACTCAAATGAAAGCCAGTGAAGTGGCTGGCGGTATTTCTGAGGCACTTCTGATTACGTTCGAAGGAGTGGCTCTCTCCGTTCCTGCGATTTTCTTCTTCGCCCTGTTTCGCAACCGTGTAGCGACACTGAGCCTGGGTGCTGTCAGTGCCGCCAATGAATTGATTCGTCGCATTCAGAATACGGCGTCTTCTCGACCTGCTGCCACGACGTAGCGATCGATTCAAAGGCGGGTGCCAGTCAGTCTCAAGTGGTTAAGGCCGTTAAGCGTCGTTCGGGAAGGGTCAGTGCATGTCGGGGCATTCTGGCGAAGGTTACGAGCCCAATCTGACGCCCATTCTGGATATGGTCTTTCAGTTGATCACCTTTTTCATGCTGGTGATTAATTTTAAGGGTGCGGCTCTGGACCTCTCTTTGAGGTTGCCTGTTTTAGGTTCAGCGCGGCCACTGGAATACATTGGTCATAATGAGCCGATCACTCTCAACATAGCCGAAGATGGAACTGTGAAGTCTTATGGCGAACTGATCGACCCTGAGAAGTTCATCGCGCAGGAAGCTCGCCTGCAGAAGCTGCAACAGGAGGGTGTTTCCGGCAAGAAAGCCTCCGATGAATTGACGACACCCATCATCATTCGGGCCGATCATTCGATACCGTTCTCGACAATCAACGAGATTATTCGGACTTGCCAGAAGAATGGCTTCCGCAGTTTTGCCCTCAGTGCCATGAGTAAGCAGGAGGGACGATAAGATGCGAAAGAGAAAACAGCGCGGACCGGGAACTGTTGAACTCAATATGGCAGCGATGCTGGATATGGCATTTCAGCTGCTGGCATTTTTTATTCTCACGTTTCGTCCCAGTCCGGTGGAAGGACATCTGCAACTGCAGATGCCGCCCCCGACACCTGTGACGCAGATGGAAACGGAGAAAATTAAACCTTCCACAGACAGTGGGGGGATTCCACCCGATCTTCAGACGCTGAATATCTATCTGGAGAGTGATGCGGCTGGTCAACTGGTGGGCGTCAAAACCGGGTTGAGAACGATTATTCAGGGCCCCATCACACCGGCAGCAGCCGATGTCTTGGGAGAGCAACTGAAGTCGTTGCTCTCATCCGGGACAACGTCCTTCGATAAAGTGCAGCTCCATGTGGATAGCCAGTTACGCTACGAAGAGCTGATGAAGATCGTCGATCTGTGCACAATCCAAACGCTTCCCGATGGAACTCAGCTCAGCAAGGTGAGCTTCGTGGAAAAAACGAAGTGATTGACAGCTCAGAACGTGCGGCGTTCTGACGGGGAGACACCTCGACAGAATTTGAGCGAGGTGAATTGTGGCAAGGCGAATCATCCATCCCTTTGGTATGTCAATTCCTGGTAACAGGGTCTTTTCGCTGCTGCTGGTGCTCGTCATCCTGTGGGTGATGTACGATACGATCCGGCAGCCTCTGCGTTGGCGGTGGCTGGAAAAAGATAACCTGCCGGCAACAGCCGAAGTCGTGGGCCCCGGGGATGTCGAGGAAAAGGAACAGGTGGTTCCTGCGCCTAATGATCAGGATGAGGCCGAAGTCGCCGAGTTCCATCGTCTCGAAGAATTGCTCAAAGACAAGCTGGAACTTCGTCCGCGGGAGATGCCGCTCTACTGGCGGCTGGTGGCATGGGCTAACTCTCAAACTTTCGATGAGCTATGGACTCGATCGAAGAAGGTGACATTCTCTCAACTGTGGGAGCAGCCGGATAAATTTCGCACGCAACCTTTGCGGATGCGAGTTCATGTCCGACGTGTCCTGGAATTCGATGCACCTGAGAACCCACAGGGAATCGAAAAAGTCTATGAGGCATGGGGGATCACCGATGATTCGCAGTCTTACCCTTATGTGATTGTCTTTACTCAAAAGCCAGCCGGTTTGCCGATCGGCCCGGAAGTCTGGGCAGATATCGACTTCGCGGGTTACTTCTTGAAAATCATGGCCTACAAAACCTACGACGTGAAACGTGGAGCACCGCTGCTGATTGGCCGCATCAAGCTGGCACCTATTGAGAACGTTCGCCGGAAAATGGCTGAGGAGGCACAGGATCCGACGATTTATTGGATCTATGGGTTTGGATTCGCGATCACAATCGGGTTGGGCTTCATGATGGTACGCCGTGCTTTGGCGCCGGCTTCGAGAAAGGTCGCCACCAAGCCTCAATACTTTAGTTCCCCGGATGAAACGACAGATGCACCCAGGCTGACTTTTGGTTCAAACCTGGAAAACTTCGCCTCACCGGCTGCGGAGCCAGCATCTCTTCCCGTTGTACCGGATTTTCAGATTGAGACTCAACCACAAGTCAAGAAAGACCCTCCACCCCCGCCGTCAGGTGCATAAACTTTGGCGAGTGGGTGTCGAAAGATAAGCACTACATGAAACAAAACGGGTCGAGAACGCAGGGAATGCATTCTCGACCCGTTGATTCATGATCCTGCAGTGCTGAATGATGCAAGAGCTGAATTAATGCTCTTCGGGGAATTCGCCAATCATCTGGGCGAGATAGTGCTGGATGCCCATCTTGCTGATGAGATCAATCTGGGATTCCAGCCAGTCGACATGGCCTTCCGATTCCACGAGGATCGGGGCGATGATTTCGCGGCTGCCGTGATCTTTCTCGGCCATACAGATTTCGACCGCTTCGTTGTAGGTCTTCACGCCTTTGGATTCGAGTTCGAGGTCGAACTTGAACTGTTCTTCCACATTCGTTCCCGGGCGGATCACGTCGTAACGGGCGATCTCAGGGATCCCTTCGAGATACAGAATGCGGTCAATCAGCTTCTCGGCGTGACGCATTTCACCAATCGACTCTTCGTAGTGCTTTTTGGCCAGTTTGTGCAGGCCCCAGTTGGCACACATTTTGGCCTGAACGAAGTACTGGTTGATGGCTGTCAGTTCGATTGTCAAACCGGCGTTCAGTGCATCGATGACTGCCTGGCTACCTTGCATGTTCGATCCTCTTTCAATTCTGTGGAAGCGGCCCACCTGATCATTCCTCTCTCGAGGCATTCAGCAGGCTGAGCCGGCTCGTAAAGCATGTTGGCAAAGGGCTTGTTAATCAGCAGATTTTAGGTCGCGCGCAGTTTCTTCGCCATGTTGGGCTCATGAACTCTCGAAAGATTTCTCAAGTTGAAATTCAGTCCGCAGAGATTTTTTCATGCAATTCCAGACGATTGGCATTGTGTCTCAATAATGCACAGGAACGGCCCGACAATGCGAACAACAGGATGTCTCACGGCATTTCGTTCTGCCTCAGAGATATCATCTATGAATCAAACCGGGCTGATCCATCGGTCAACAATGGCGAGACCCAGAATTCCGAGGCTGATTACGGCATTCACCTGGAAAAACGCCTCATTGACCCGCGAAAGATTCTGCGGGCTGACGATCGCATGCTCGTAGATCAGCAAGAGCGAAATACCAGCGATCCCCACGAGAAAAATCATTCCAAAACCAGCACTCCACCAGAGGCCAAACAGGCAGAGCACCACCATCAGATGGCTCGCAGCAGCCAGCTTCAAAGCTGCGGGGATACCCCAGCGGCCCGGGATACTGAAAAGACCTTTCTGTCGATCAAAATCGGCATCCTGGCAGGCATAGAGCAAGTCAAATCCACCGACCCAAAAGAAAAGGATCGCCGCCATCCACAGGGGTGGAGCATCCACCCGGCCTGTCAGGGCAATCCAGGTCGCAATGGGTGAAAGCATGAGCGCAGCCGACAACCAGTAATGGCACAACACCGTAAATCGCTTCGCCAGCGAATACCCGAGCAGAAATATCAGCACGGGTAAAGAAAGTGCCAGAGGTAGCCAATTGGGCCAGAAGCAAAGTGTGGAGAGCACAAAACCAATCGAACAAATCACGGTAAAGAGCAGCACGGCGGCGTTGGAAAGTAATCCGGCAGGAAGATGACGACCGGCTGTCCGTGGATTCAGTGCATCGATGTCCTGATCAATCCAGCGATTGAAAGCCATCGCAGCGGAGCGAGCGAAGACCATACAGAGCAGAATGCCGGCCAGATCCTGCCAGCGAAAAGTGATGCCGGGCGTTTGCCAGGCGAGAATCGCTGCCAGGAGAGCAAACGGCAAGGCAAAGACCGTATGGCTGAAGCGGATTAAGCCCAACAGTCTGGTCACGGTGCTCCACGATTCTGTCAGGACACTCGACATACTGGTTCCTCAGAGGACAACCTGAGCCAAAGATTGCCCCCATCCATCTACTGTACGAAAGACACCGTTGGATTATAGTCATCGAGACTGATGTCTGCTCGTGACGACTTTTGTCTCTTAGCCCCCCCTGATTGAATATATACAAGCGATCATGTATCGATGCGGTGTCGGAGTGCGGTGAAGGGCGGATTATTCCTCTCTTTCGTCGAACCCGCCCTGCAGCAGAGTTGTTACGGCTCGTCAACGGGGCCTGCTCTGGCGTCAGCCCGTTGTCTCACCTTATACTCTTTTCAAGAAGGCAGGAAACATGGGCTATTCTGTGAACAAGTACTGTTCCATCAGAGTTCATACTTTTTCAGCGTAACCTTTGGTTGCATCTCCCACATGGCAAAGTGATTCTGGAAGGTCGGCATCAATATGGCTTTGAGTATGCCCAAGAAGATCATCTACGCTTCATTTGCTGCTTGCGGGCTCGTGGGTCTGGCTGCCATTCTCGATCTGATTATTGGCATGCCCTTTGGCGGGAATGTCGTGTTCGATGTGCTCTTCCTGCTCTCTGCAGCGGTGATTGTCTATCTGGGTTACGATTCGTTGAGTGAAATGGCCTGAGGCTGCTGGCGAGCTTTCGATAGCAGCCTCAGACGATTGGCAGATGTGTCCTGGCGTTGCTGTTGCTTGCAGAGGCTGTGTGATTACCCGCCTGGCTTGTTGATGCCGATTAAACCAGCCACAGGCTCATGGTCGCCAGGTTGTCAGTGACTGGCATCGACCTACCATTCCCTGAATCGGGGTTGCCTGCCCCGCTTGATCTTCTCTCCGCCGCACTGTCATTGTTTGACGAGATGATCTGCCGGTTCGAGAGGTGAGCCATTTTCAGGGTCATGATATGCCGCGCCGGTCTGCCGTCAGTCACACGCCGCCTCCGGGGGCTCATCGCTTCCTGATCATTCTGGGCGATCAGCTCGATGCGAACTCAGCTATCTTTTCGCAGTATTGCCCTGAGACTGACATTCTCTGGATGGCCGAAACACCGGAAGAGGTCGAGCTGATCTGGTGTCATCGACTGCGAATCACGTTCTTCTTTTCAGCCATGCGGCATTTTCGTGATGAACTGCGAGCGAAAAAGTTTCGTGTGAATTATCGCGAGCTGAACCAGGATCCGGCGCAGGATGAAGGGCAGACATTCACGGATCTACTGTTGCGTGATGCCCATGAGGTTGGGGTTAAGGAACTGGTGGTCGTCGAGCCCGGGGATTGTCGGGTCAAGCAGCGACTCGAAGCTGCCGCCCAGAAGCTGGGTGTCCCACTGACGTATCTCGACGATACACACTTCTTTGCCACGCATGCGGATTTTCAAAAGTTCGCTTCGGGCAAGAAGAAGCTGATTCTCGAATACTTCTATCGCGAGATGCGAAAGAAACATCAGATTTTGGTTGACGCCGCAGGACAGCCGGAAGGTGGGCAATGGAACTTCGATCACGACAATCGAGAGAGCTTTGGCTCGGGCGGGCCGGGCAAGTTGCCAGCTCCGCTCAAGTTCTCCGCTGATACAATCACTCAAGAAGTGACTGACCTGGTGCGTGCCAGGTTTCCAGCGAACCCCGGGGAAGTGTTTGATGAAACATTAGCGGTCACACGGGCCGATGCACTGAAGCTCCTTAAGTATTTTGTGAAGCACCATCTCCCACGTTTCGGGCGATATGAAGATGCGATGTGGACGGGAGAGGCGACTTTGCATCACTCCCGGCTATCGGTTTATCTCAATGTCAAACTGCTCAATCCGCGGGAATGTGTGCAGGTGGCCGTTGAGGCTTATCAGGCTGGCCAAGTGGATCTGGCGAGTACTGAGGGGTTTGTGCGGCAGATTCTTGGCTGGCGTGAGTTCATTCGCGGCATTTACTGGAGCCACATGCCCCAATATGCAGAACTGAACTTCTTTGAGCATCAGCAACCCTTGCCTTCGTTCTTCTGGGATGGCAAGACGGAGATGGTCTGCGTGCGTGAATCGATGAGCCATGTGCTCAAGCATGGCTATGCACATCACATCCATCGGCTCATGGTGCTGGGTAATCTTTCTCAGACCTTTGGTGCTCATCCTTATCAGTTTCATCAGTGGCACATGGCGATGTACCTGGATGCCATTGACTGGGTGTCGTTGCCGAACACACTCGGGATGAGTCAGTTTGGTGATGGTGGAATTGTCGGTACCAAGCCTTATTGTGCCACGGGTGCTTACATCAGCCGGATGAGTAACTTCTGTCAGAGCTGCCAGTTCGATCCCAAGAAATCGACAGGGAAAGACGCTTGCCCAATCACCACTTTTTACTGGGATTTTCTTTCGCGTCATCGGGAACAATTGCGCGGGAATCAGCGGATGGCGATGCAGCTGAAGAACGTGGATCGGAAGACCGAAGCCGAGTTAGCCCAGATCCAACAACAGGCGGAAGAGTTGCGTCGGTCATGGCTGAACAGTGAGAGTTTCAATCACCATTGAGGCCAGTTCATGAACCGTCAACGTTCGTCATTCGAACCTGTTGCCTTGCGATATTGTGAGAATCCATAGGACTCGATTGTTGCGAAAAGGACAGCATCTTCTGTCTGTCTGCAAGCTCCTCCCGATTCTATAATCAGGGAGTCGAGCAACGTTGTTGCGATTTTTTTTCTGCGAATGGCTGAAAGCTGTTTGCGGCCTGCCGGTACCCCGTATTGACCTGCCAGCTCTTCCCACCTTCTGGAGCGACCATCATGACTTCACGTTCTTCTGCGATTGCCCTTTTGATTGTGGCAAATCTGTTCTTTATGAGTCATGCACAGGCGGCTTATCGTGGGAATTACAGTCGCTACATGAAACAGATTCAGCAGATGCAGCAGGCCCAGCAGCAACAGGCGGCTGCCCGTCAGAAAGCACTGCAGGAACAGGCGGCTGCCAATGCTGCTGCTGAAAAGGCTCGGCTGGAAGCTCATCGCAAAGCTCATGATGAGATCAAGGCCAAGGCGGCCGAAAGTCACGATAAGGCCATCGAACGGATGAAGCGTGAAGCAGCTGCCCGAGAAGAGGCTAAAAAGCGTGGCCCTGTCTCGCCCGATGCAACAACATCGGCTGCATCATCCACAGGTAAAGCCACATCAACAAACAAGCCCATTGCGGAAAAATCGACAGCCACTAAACCAGCAGCGGCTCAATCCGTAGCGATCAAGCCTGTGACGACAAAGGCTCCCTAATTCGGCTCAGCCTCTCAGGTGGCAGCCATGATCTCCTGTGCAATGCTCAGCATTGCCTGGGTATCGAGCTTCAGGTCATTTGAAGTAAACAGCTTTTCGATGGCTGCTTTATGAACCTTGATCTTGAGGTTCCCGACTCCCAGTGCGCCGTAACAGATCATCCCCTCCCGCTCTTTGGCCTTATCTGTGGATTCAACGCCTCGAACTCCCAGGGGCGGAACGGCATTCACATCGACCACCACCCGGATTCCGGTTGCTTTCAAATCTTCGAGTGCTGCCACTTCGATCCCGGCTGCACCGGCTGCGATTAACAGATCCGCTCCCGCACAAAGGGCGATCGTCTCCTCAAAACTGGTCGAGACATGCGGCGAAACGGTTCCCGGAAGTTCCAGCAGCTTCAGTTGGACGCAGGCTTCACTGGCTTTAGCGGCATGACGTGAGACCAGTTTGACACGCGCACCTTGAGAAGCCAGGAGTTGTGCTGCTCGAAATCCCACAGGGCCGGTGCCACCCAGAATGACTGCTTGTGTCTCCTTCAGTGCGAGATGTTTGCCTGCAGAAGCGACAGCCGCTGCGGCTGTGGTGTTGGAACCATTCGAATCGAGCATGACACTGACGCGCATGGGCCCGAAGAACGAATGCAGAACTTTGGCGTAGACCGCTTCTCCAGCTTGAACATCGCTGCCACCGACAAAGATCGCGGTGGATTTCAGGTCAGCCACTTTGCGGGTAAAGATCGCCCCATGCGTCAGGCCCACGGCAGCTTCGGGAGAAACGCTGCCGTAACTGAAGAGTTCATCGACGCCGGCATCGACGGCGACAACCCGGTCAAACACGCTGGCCAGAGGATCGGTATCGAGCTGAATCAATATGCGTTTCATGAGATCTCCTGACAGCTTTCATGCCGTGCGAATCAATGCCGGTGATGGATTGGAACTGTGAATATATCCATCTCAAGAGAGAAAAGTTGATTGATTGAACCGGCAGAAACTGCTGCTGAAGAAACGATGGAGGGAGGAACTCGAACGAAGAGTACCTGTGCTTATGTTCAATTTTCTGCTGCAGAATCCATTTCGCTGATGGCTGTTCGCGGTCGTGCCGATGATGACAAACAAGGCGGCTGTGCGCCCATTAACGATTGCAGTGGGAGTGAGCATTATGTGGTGGCCAAAAGTGGCGACCTTGGTACTGGGGTTGTTCTGGGTGGGAGAAATGGCTTTGGCCCAGTCTCGTCCATCGTCGCCTCGTATCATCAACTTCCAGACAACCGTTCGCGAAGAGATGTTTGTGGCTGTGGTTGGCGAAGTCGCACAACCTGGTGTTTACCGCCTCCCCGCCGGTGCGGATTCACAGAATCGAGTCGCGACCATCGAACAGCTGGTGGCACAGGCAGGTGGCCTGAACCCGACAGCATCGCCCAGTTTGCGCGTGATTCGAAAATCGAGGCCTGATCAACGGGTGTACTACCATCCCGCAGGGGCGACGTCATTAGAGGCCGGCGATGTGATCATCGCGGAAAACCTGCCAGACTACGCACCACCCGATGCAGCCAGAATCGAGCAAAATGGAGTGCAACTGGTTCTTCTGGGCGTACTTCCCCGACCGATTGTCGTCCGTGTCAAAACTCAGCAGGCCAATATCAGCAGCATCTGTGCGATGCTGGGGCAACCTCCTGAGTTATCGCGAAATGTCAAAGTCCTTTCTCCAGCGAGGATTGAACACGTCGATCAGACGATTCCGCAGACCGCTTTGCTGATCTTCGCACCGGGCTCGATCAATCCTGCTCAATTGCCTGAGTTTCCACCTGTTCGCGAGTTGTTGGCGAATACAGGAACCACCACGACCAATGTCGCTGGGCCTCAACGGGATCCTCAGATCACTCCGACCGCCATGTTGCGCACTCCCTCATCGAACCAGACCACTGAAGAAGCCAATCTGGCTCTGCTCCAGCAGGCTGAGATTGGTGTTGGTCGAACAGAGCCACTGGGTGAACCCTATGTTCCCGGAAGTCAACCGCGAGAGGTGGCATCGAATCCTTCTGCTCCATGGCCAAGACAGGCTGCGAACCCGGCTTATCCACAACCCCGCACAAATCGCAGTCAGGTCGAAGATGTCCCACCTCCACCAGGAATGGATGGCCATGCATTGACGGCGGATCTTCCACGATCGACCAGTCAGCATCCTGCCAACCCCAGAGAGACAATTCCGGTACAGACGACACAGCTTCCCGGAGGATCAAATCCGGGTGAGAGGTATTCGGCATCGGGGATGAGTCTCCCACTGCTCCCGGCGATTTCTGCAGGTATGGCTGGCCGAACCGAAGCAGCGATGGCCTCTCAATCGGGAGCTGCACCATCAGGGACCGGTGCGGTGTCCTCTGCACCGATTTCCCTGCCGGCACCGGAAGCTTCGTACAATGGACCGACCCGTGTAGAGATCCCTGCTTACTCGCAAAACAATGCATTATCAGGCAATTCTTCGATCCCGGTCGCGCCACTTCCACCTGATGTTGCCGACGTGGAAAACGAAAGTGAAGCCAGCCAGGGGATGGGAAGCTATCTGACCACGATGGCTTTGATTCTGGGGACCGTGATTGGATTGATGGGAGCCGCCTTTGCGGCCGGTCGATTTCTGGACCCGCTGCATGGTCAATCTGTGAAAGAGAATCATGCCCGCGAAGAGCACGAGATGGCACAGGATTTCAGTCTGGCCAGATTGCAGGCTGAGATGCCCGCTCCACTCGTTGGTCAGTCGATTCTCAAACCCGCAGATTCTTCTGTGCAGGAAGCGATACAACTCATCGATGATGACGATCAATCCTATCGAAGCATTCTGAAGCCGGCTGCCAATCGAACAGGGATGGCACGAGCTTCGATGGAGAGCGAAAGTTTGCCAGCTGAGCGGACTTTGCCTGAACAGCCAGCTCTACCGACCAGTGAGACGGCATCGATTCAGCAGATGATTGAAGATCTGCTGCACAATCGGCTGGAGCTGCATGAAGAACCCGCCTGGATTAACCGCCAGTTGCGATTCCAGGAATTGCCTGCTGATCGTCGCTTTGCCAGGTTTGATCCGGCTGAAGCACCTCTTTCTCAGGAATCGGGACAAACGCCACACTTCCTCCTGAGCCAGAGTTCGCGGACGCTCCGCGAGCCCAGCATGGGAGATCGACCGATTCATCGCGAGGCTCATGAAGAACTGCCGCGTCGAAGCAGTCTGGGTGCGAACCAGAGCCGCAGTTCCCATTCGAGTTCGGCAGTTTATCGGCGAGTCGATACGGCGCAGGATGCCATCTCACGAGATCGAACAACACCTCCCGGGAGTGCTGCCAGCAAAGGAGCGACGGCTCCCTTTGAACAGGCTCTTGTGCAATTACGAGGGACAAAAAAGTCATGAGTATGGGTCTTGATCTTGGAACCTCGGTCTTTCGATCTGTCCGTGCGCATGGGCGTGAGCTTCGAGCCCGGAGATTTCCCGCCAGCTATGTCATGATTCCTGATCAACCGGCCAATCGCCAGAAACTGGAGCGATCCGAAGGACTGTTTGTTCCTTGTGGTGAGCATCTGGTGGTGCTGGGAGATGCCGCTCTGGAATTGGCTCGCAGCCGATCGCTGCCACTTTATCCGCTGTTGCCTGGCGGTAAGCTCGATATGCGAGATGCACTTTCGCGGCAGATTATGGCTGCGATGGTGGATGCTGTGCTTCCTGAAGCGAAAACGCCGGGAGAGATCTGCTGTCTGACAGTGCCATCGACGCGTATGGCAGAGACGCAGATCGCACTGAGCGGTGACTTGCTGGACGACCAGAGTTCCACATTCGACTGGCCCGAACTCGATTACAGTTGCCAACTTGTGAAGCTGCGCGGCTACCAGCCAGTCGCTGTCGGTCAGGCCTTGGCAGTCACTCTGGCAGAACTTGTGGGTGAGAGTTTCTGCGGAGTCACGGCTGTCTTTGGTGCCTCAGTCACCGAATTTGCGGTGGCCCATCAAGGGCGAGAAATCGCCCGAGTGGTGATTCCCCGCGGTGGTGACTGGATTGATGAGCAACTCACGACGATGTCGAGCTCGAAAATGAATCCACACGAGCGAAATCCAGAGACAGATCGAATTGATGCGGATGTCCGTCATCTGCTGAGTATTCAGAAGGCGCGACATGATCGGGAGCAGGCCTCACGGGCACCTTTGAATGAAGCACATGCTTCCATGATGGTCGAGGGGCGTTATGCCGATCTGTATCGACAGTTTCTGATGGCGGTTCTTTCGGAAGCTGGTCGAAGGCTGCATCAGGTGGCGGCACTCGCCAACTTCCCGCAACCGACGGTACTGGCCTACGCGGGTGGTCTCAGCCGGGCGACGGGATTCCCGACCATGTTGAAAAATGCCATGCGGCAGATCGACTGGCCGATTGCGATTGAGTCGTATCGATCTGCTGAGCTTTCGCCCTTTGGTGTGGCTCGTGGTTGCCTGATTCATGCCGCCTTGGAAGAATTGGCGATCCAAAAGCCAGCGGCCTGATTCATCGCGGGATGCAGCGATGAGAATCAGTGAAGATAGCTCAGCGTGACGAAGTGAAGATGGTGCAATCCGTCGGAACTTCTTGCACCATGCCACTATCACAAAGCCTGAAGGCAACCGGGGTTATTTTTTGTCGATGTTGCGAGACTGTTCGAGCAGCCAGCGGTCGAGGCGGGCCTGGACATCAGGGATGCGTCCCTGCTGGCTAT
>JAIXUU010000103.1 GCA_027483405.1 Planctomyces sp.
CACACCGGAAAAGTGTTTGCGCTGGGTGTTTGCGGGCTGCTACAGGCCATCGATGCAGAGACCGGAAAGACTCTCTGGCAGCGCTCGATGAGTGAAGAGTACGGCATGCTTACCACTTACGGTGGCCGTACCAACTTTCCGATTGTGTTCGAGCACCTGGTCATTATCGGTGGTGTGCTGATCAACTGGGGTGAAAACGCTCAACCCGCCCATCGTCTGATGGCCTTTGATCAACGCAATGGTGAACTCGTCTGGCTGGTCTCGACTAAGCTCCGACCGGAAGACACCACTTACAGCACACCCACATTTGCAGTGATTGATGGTGAAGTGCAGCTTGTGCTGGGGGCTGGTGATGGAAGCATGTACGGCTTCCAGCCACGCACTGGCAAGCAGCTCTGGAACTATGATGTCTCGCCACGAGGTATTAACACGTCGCCCATCGTGATTGGCAGCACTGTGATCTGCGGGCATAGTGACGAAAATCTCGACGACACAAAAATGGGTGCCTTGTTTGCCATCGATGCCACCAAGCGCGGCAATCTGACCAAAGCTGGAGAACTCTGGCGGAATAAAGAGCAGTATATTGGCAAGTGTGCTCCTGTCGTCGTGGGTGATCGTATCTATGCGATTGACGATGGCGGGATCTTCTTCGTGGTCGATCTGAAAACGGGCAAACTGATTGGCAAGCAGAAAATTGGCACCATGGCCCGGGCGAGTGCGGTCTATGGTGATGGGAAGATTTATGCAGTGGATGCCACAGGCCGCTGGTTCACTTTTGAACCGGATGAAGCCAAGGGGCTGAAGAAAGTTCACTCGATGCGGCTTGATGCCGAAGTGAATGCGTCGCCCATTATTGCCGATGGCCGGTTGTATGTGACGACCGATACGACAATGTACTGTATTGGCAGCGCCAATCCTGAAGTGACCTATGACACCATTCCGCCCGTTGCTCAGGAAGCACCTGCTGGTGCCGAAGATCAACCTGCTGCGGCGACAATTGTCCCTGCCGAAGCGGTCATGAAACCGGGGCAGAAACTGGCTTTTCAAGTTCTGCTTTACAATGCGAAAGGCCAGTATCTTCGTCCTGCTAAGGAAGCAGAGATTCAATATACGATCACTGGCCCGGGAAAAGTTGATCCCGATGGTGAATTCAGTCTTGCGACAGATACCCCCAATGCCGCTTCAGTGGTCACTGCCAAAGTCGGTGAGATCTCATCGACGGCCCGGATCCGGGTGATTCCTGATTTGCCTCTGGAGTTCCCTTTTACAGATGGCGTCGTCCCTATCACCGGGATCGGCATGCGCTATCGGCATATTGGCGTGGATTATGACCTGTGGAAAAAGCTCTATGCCGAGAATGTGCTGGCAGCCAAGTGCTACGTGTATCTCACCACACAGTTCAGCAATCTGGGGCGAGATCAACTCAAGATCGATGACAGTACGCCTGTGCAGCCTCGAACGACCTTCTTCCGTTATCTGGGTCTGCTAGAAGAGTTGACGACGCAGGAACTGGCTCAGGCCAAGCTGAATCCCGCGCTGGAATTGCTGCAGAAGGAAGGGGTTCTCGCCAGCTTCAAGTGGGTTGGGACTCCCGAGACCGGAGCGACTCTGGTGGTGGCTAAGGGCCCGCGGAAGGTCGAAGGGAATGGCGTGCTGTGCAAGATCACAACGATTCCCAAGGGGACACGCAGCCAGGGGTGGATTGGTCGGCCTGATATGGCCAACTACACGATCCAGGCCGATGTCGCTTCGGCTCCACTCGAAGTTTCAGCCAATGCTGACCCGAATGCCCGCATGCCGGATATCGGCATCATGAACCAGCGCTATCGAGTCGAACTGATGGGAGCGAGTCAGCAGGTGAAGGCGTACTCGTGGTATCCGCACGATCAGAAGGTGCATATGGTTCCCTTCGCCTGGAAGCCGGACACCTGGTATACGATGAAAATGGTGGTCGATACCGTTGAGCACAATGGTCAGCCCGCATCGAAAGTCCGTGGAAAGGTCTGGTTGAAAGATCAGCCTGAGCCTGAAGCGTGGACGATTGAATGGATCGATCAGCCCGCCAATTTCCATGGCAGCCCCGGGCTGTTTGGAAATGCAAAAGACACGGAGATCTTCTTCGACAATGTGAAGGTGACTCCAAGAAGTTAAATGGATGGGCTTACCTGAAGGCCATTTGATCAGTCGTCAGCACGACCCACGTCTGGCGACTCCCGACTGAAATCAATTCAAAGATTTTGCACATTCGCACAGAAATGCCTGCGGGCTCGATGATAGGAATCTCATATGACTCAACTTCGTTGGCTGACTGGTCTTCTCGGCGCCTCGTCTTGTCCTGCGGGATTGCTGGAATTGGGGCGGGCAGCCATTGCCGGCTCGTTAATGATCTCGGCAACTCTGGGTTCTGAACCATCGGGAACCAAGTTTGATCCGACGGCTGCTGCGCTGAAGGAAATTGCCACACTGAAAGTGCAGCCCAAGGATTGGCCTCAATGGGGTGGCAGCACCTATCGCAACAACACACCGGAAGGGAAGAATATTCCCAAAGAGTGGGATCTGGAATCGGGCGAGAATATTCTCTGGGCAGCCGCGCTGGGTTCACAGACCTACGGCAACCCGGTGGTCGCCAACGGAAAGGTTTACGTCGGCACGAATAACGGATATGGCTACATCAAGCGATATCCCAAGAATGTCGATCTGGGGGCACTCGTCTGTTTTGATGAGAAAACTGGGAAGTTTCTGTGGCAGCACAGTAATCCCAAATTGCCCACTGGTCGTGTGCACGACTGGCCTTTGCAGGGAGTGTGCGCTGCGGTTTACGCCGAAGGAGATAAGCTGTGGTATGTCTCCAATCGTGGTGAGGTTGTCTGCCTCGATGCTGAAGGCTTCCACGATGGTGAAAACGATGGGCCCTATGTTTCAGAGCCCAACTCGAACAAAGACGAAGCCGAAATCATCTGGCGCGTTGATATGATGGGTCAGCTGGGTGTGTCTCAGCACAATATGTGCAACTGCTCGATTACAGCCGTCGATGGTGTGATCTTCGTGAACACCTCGAATGGTGTGGATGAATCGCACATCAACCTGCCGGCTCCCAATGCACCCAGCTTTATTGCCCTGGATCAGGCGACTGGCAAAGTCCTGTGGACGGATGACAGTCCTGGGGCAAATATTCTGCATGGTCAGTGGTCAAGCCCTTGCCACTTTGTGCTGGATGGCCAGGCCCAGGTGGTCTTTGGCGGTGGTGATGGCTGGGTCTATAGCTTTGATCCTAAAGGTGATGGAGCTGGCAAAGCCAAACTGCTCTGGAAGTTTGATGCCAATCCGAAAGATTCGCTCTATCTGCTGGGTGGACGGGCCACACGCAATCACATTATTGCGACTCCGGTGTACTACGATGGCTACGTGTATGTGGGTGTTGGCGAAGACCCTGAACATGGGGAAGGGCAGGGGCACCTCTACTGTATTGACCCGAAGAAACGGGGGGATGTCAGCCCGACTCTGGCATTCGATAAAGACGGCAAGCCACTCGAAGCACGTCGACTCCAGAATCTCGAACCGAAAAAAGGTGAGGTTGAAAAGCCAAATCCGAACTCGGCAGTCGTCTGGCACTATGACCAGATCGACAAGAATGGCAACAAAAAATTCGACTTCGAAGAGACAATGCACCGCACCTGCGGCACAGTCGCCATCAAGGACGATCTGCTCTTCGTGGCTGACTTCAGCGGTCTGTTCCATTGCCTCGATGCCAAGAAGGTCGATGCCAATGGCAAGCCTGTGGTCTACTGGGTTCACGACATGTTTGCCGCTTCTTGGGGTTCTCCACTGATTGTGGAAGGCCGCGTCTATATTGGCGACGAAGATGGTGACATTTCGATTTTTGAACTTTCCAAAGAGATGAATCTCATCGGTGAGATCAATATGTCAAACGCGGTTTACTCGACGCCGGTGGTTGCCGGCGATGTGCTCTACATCGCCAATAAATCGACATTGTTTGCCATCAAGGAAGGTGCCAAACTCGAGGGTGGTTTTAAAGACACCCCTCGTAACGATGAAGTGGCTGATTAACTTCCGGATTCATCGCTGGCTGGAGCAAATCATGCCTGATTTGCGATTTCACTGCTTCAACCAGCGATGCTTTGGAGTAGTCTAGGTGTTGAACAAGACGTTTTGGTGTTGAATAAGGCTCTCGTTACCACATGAAGAGCCTGCAAGAAACTCCGGGGCAACGAAGCTGTTCTGCGCCTGAACTCCCGATGTCACCTGCGAGTGCCCACATTGCTCTTACAGCCAGCTGATGGAACTGTTCCTGTATGACAACGCGCGGTCTCGGCAGCGAACTTCTTGAACCCTTTGACTATAACCCACTGACTCGGGTGGTTTATGGGCCGGGCTCAATCCTGCAACTCGGGAAGCTGGCCAGGGATTATGGTGCTTCGCGTGTGGTCCTTTTTACAGATTCTGGCATTCTGGCCACGGGTCATATCGACCGCTGTCTGCAAAGCCTGCAGGCAGCAGGTATTGCTACGACACTTTTCAGCGGTGTGCAGCCAAATCCATCCTCGGACGATGTGGATCAGGGAGTGCAGGTTGCCCGTGAAGCTCAAGCCGATTTTCTGATCGCTGTGGGCGGTGGCAGCAGTATCGACTGTGCCAAAGGGGTCAACTTTGTACTGACTGGTGGTGGCACAATTCATGATTACTGGGGTGTGGGCAAAGCCAGAGGGCCTATGCTCCCGTTAATCGTAGCGCCTACAACTGCCGGGACAGGGAGTGAAGCTCAATCTTACGCGCTGATCTCAGATGCAAAAACGCATGTAAAAATGGCGTGTGGTGATCAACGGGCCTCATGCAAAGTGGCCATTCTCGATCCTGAGTTGACTGTCAGCATGCCACGTAGTGTGACGGCTGCGACAGGGATTGACGCTCTCAGCCATGCGATTGAATCGCATGTGACGACACGCCGCAACAGTGTCTCGCAATCCTTCAGTCGTCGCGCCTTTCGACTATTGGCACAGGCGTTACCTGTTGTGCTGGATGAACCAGCTCACCTTCCCGCACGAGGTGCAGCACTTTTGGGGGCTCACTGGGCGGGAGCTGCGATTGAGAATTCGATGCTGGGTGCGACCCATGCACTCGCCAATCCTTTGACAGCGACTTATGGCATTACGCATGGCGTGGCGATTGGCATCATGTTGCCCCATGTGATTCGATACAACGAGCCAGTCGTCGCCAACCTGTATGCGGAACTTGTCGCCTCCATGCTCTCTGATGCGAAGTTCGATCGAGCAAAGGTTGGTAAAGAATTGACTGCTGGCGAAGTTCTGGCATGCTATGTCGAACAGGTTGTCCGGCAGGCTGGCCAACCGACGAACCTGCTGGAATTGGGAGTCGAAGCCAGTCGTCTTTCAGAACTGGCTCAGGCGGCATCAGTCCAATGGACAGGAACATTCAACCCGCGGCCTGTCGATGCAGCCAGTCTTGAGGAGCTTTACCGATGTGCATTTTCCGCCTGATGACGACGTTGGTATTAAGTATCGCTGGCCTGTTGATCACAGGCTTGTCAACCTCGTCTGCCAGCGAGGTTGCACCGATTTCCTCAGTCACCAGCCCTGCAGCCGAGTGGCCCAGCTTTCGGCAGAATCTCCTTCAGACAGGAGTTGCCACGAGCACATTGCCTGAAAAACTCGAGTTAGTCTGGGAAGCTCAACTGGGTGATCAGATTGAGGCCAGTTGTGCGATTTTAGGCGGCAAGGTCTATGCACCCTGTTTATCGGGTCATATTGTCTGTCTCGACCTGAAGACCGGCCAGAAAGACTGGTCGTATCAGTCGATTGATGAGATTCCCGCGAACAGCTTTGCCCCCGGTTTCAAAGCCCCCGTCACGATTTCCAAGGGCGTGGTCTATGCGGGTGATGAAGACGGGGTGATGCATGCGATTGATGCCGCGACTGGCAAAAGAAAATGGATCTACAAGACGGAAGGTGAAATCTACAGCGGGGCTGTTGTCGTCGAAGATCGCCTGCTGTTCGGTTCTTATGATAACGCTTTGCATTGTGTCAAAGTGGAGGATGGGACGGCTTTCTGGAAGTTTGCCACCGATGGCTATGTCCATTGCACGCCGGGAATTGTCGAAAACTCAGCCTTCATTGCCGGTTGCGATGAACACCTTCGCCGGATTGATCTGCAGACCGGTAAGGAACTGTCTGTCCTGCCGCTTTCGACCTATCTGATTGCCTCGCCCGCGATTCGTGGTGATCTGCTCTATGTGGGGACTTATGCGAATGAAGTCGTCGCGGTCAACTGGAAGGAGATGAAGGTTGCCTGGCGTTACCGCCCCAGTGACAAAGAGTTTCCTTTCCATTCGTCGGCAGCGCTGGGTGAAAAAGTGCTGGTGATTGGCAGCCGGGATAAGCAGATTCATGGGATCGAAATTGCGACAGGCAAAGGTTTATGGACGACTCCGACGCGGGCTCGGGTTGACAGCAGTCCGGCGATTGTGGACCAGCGAGTTTTTGTTGGTTCCGATGATGGCAATCTTTATCAACTGGCCATTGAGAGTGGTGAAGTGCAGTGGAAGTTTAATCTCGGCAAGTCGATTCATGCCGGCCCCGTGGTTGGTGAGGGATACCTCGTGGTGGGCTCGACATCGTCGGATGGGCGACTCTGCTGCTTTGGGAAGAAGTAGTTCTTCCATCGAAACCGACCAAAAGAAATGATCCCTCAATTCGCTGCTGGTGAGAGAGTGAGTTAGGGATTAGACTGCGAAACATCAACAGGTTCTGATCTGCTCAGCAGACAGAATAGCCGCTATTTTCTGATTTAGGAGCAGTTTCACACCATGATTCGCATGACCAAGGCTCTGGGCACTCTGGCCATACTCGCTGTGATGTCACTCGTCGGCACAGCGTTTTCTGTTGCAGCCGAGACAGAAGAAGGCTTTAAGCAGCTCTTTGATGGCAAGTCTTTTGAAGGCTGGAAGATCAATGAGAATCCCGATAGCTGGAAGATCGAAGATGGTGCGTTTGTCTGCAAAGGCAATCGCAGCCACCTGTTTTATGTGGGTGATGAGAAGCCCTACAAGAACTTTGAACTGAAGGTTGATGTCTGGACAGAACCGAACAGCAATGGCGGGATCTACTTCCATACGAAGTATCAGGACACTGGCTGGCCCAAGCATGGCTTCGAGTGTCAGGTCAACAACAGCTATAAGAGTGATCCACGCAAGACTGGCAGTCTTTATGCAGTGAAAGACGTGCTTGAAGCCCCTGCGAAAGATGGCGAATGGTTTACTGAGCATGTCATCGTCAAAGACAAGCATGTCGTGATCAAGGTCAACGACAAAGTCGTCGTCGATTACACGGAACCTGCTGATGCCAAGCCGGGCAAAGATTTCACACGCGTTGTCGATGAAGGGACTTTCGCACTCCAGGCACATGATCCTGGCAGTGTGGTGCGCTTTAAGAACATTCGCGTGAAGCGGCTCGACTGATCGACGACTTGTAAAGCCTCATGGCTTTTGACAGCGAGCAGATACTTCTCTTAAGAGAAATGTCTGCTCGCTGATTTTTTATGGCAATCAGGCCTGTCGCTTTTCGACTTCTGCGACGAGAGCTTTAAGCCCGGCTTCGTCACCGCGACGGGCAATCAGAGTGGCCTGAGGCGTGTGAACAATCACGAGATCTTCCACGCCACAAGTGGCAATCAGGTGTTGATCAGTCGAGTGGATGATGCAGTTGGCAGTCTCTCGACCGACATGCTGACCACGGATGACGTTGGCATGCGTATCGTGAGGGAGATGCCGGGCGGTTGCTTCCCACGAGCCGAGATCGTCCCAGCCAAAACTGGCCCGGACAACACCCAGCCTTGGGGCATGCTCCAGGACGGCGTAATCGACAGAGATCGCGCGGAATTTCAGGAAGACTTCGTTCCATGCGGCGGGTGCCTGGAGTCTGTCAATTGCCATCAATTCATCGAGCACTGCCGAGAGATCCGGTGCGCTTTTTGAAAGCACATCGAGAAAGGTTTTCGCCTTCCAGACAAAGATCCCACAACTCCAGAGGAACGAACCGGTGCTCAAGTATTCCTTGGCTGTGGCCAGATCCGGTTTTTCGCGAAAGGAACGAACCTGATGGACACTGGGAGAACCTGTGGAATCATCGGCTGCTTCGGAGTTCAGGTGAGGGCCCATTTCGACATAGCCGTAACCTGTGGCTGGCGAGGCAGGAACAGCTCCAATCAGCACCATGCAGTCGGGATGTTCATGGACTGTGTGTGAGGCCAGTTGCAACGCCTGCTGGAAGGCTGGCACATCTTCAATCATGTGATCGCTGGGGAGGATGACCAGCGTGGCTTCCGGATCGCGCTGGGCGATTAATGCCGCAGCGACGGCGAGGCACGGTGCTGTATCGCGTGGTGCAGGTTCCAGCAATAACTGGCCTGAGGAAAGTTCGGGAAGTTGCGACAGAACCAGCTGTTGAAATGCCTCGCGGGTGGAGATCAGCACACGTTCGGGAGGGATCAGTCCAGCCAGCCGCTGGATGGTTTGCTGGAGAAGTGTCTGTTCACCAGCCAGGGCCAGAAACTGCTTGGGGTGATTTCTCTGGCTGACGGGCCAGAATCTGACACCGCTACCTCCCGCCAGAATGACAGCATGGAGCATGTTGCGAGGCCTTTTGCTTCCGAGTGCTGAAAAGTCAGTCCGTGTTCTATTCGAGCGAGCTATTCGACAAAGGCTCGATAAAAACTTCCCGTCGCCAATACGCGACACATCCCGCTCGTATGGATTAGTATGATAGTTTGTTGTGAGCAGGAACCACGCGAAAATGCACGTCACCTGATCCTGGTGAGTCCGGCAGCCACAATTCTCAGGGTCGTAGGAATTGCAACGGCAAATGATGGCCGTGCCAAGTGTTCGTTCGCACCAGCCAGACAAGATCGGTCAGGCGAAGCGTGATCGAAAAGACAGCGAGGCTACGCTTCGGCTATGATCGAAAGTTGCTGGAAAAGGATCGGCGAAGAACTGCCTCGACAACTGTATTCGAACGTCGTTCTGCCGATCCTCAAGGAGAGCTGCCATATGAGTCATGTTCTGATTGTCGACGATGAACCGGCAATCTGCTGGGGGCTGGCGCGGCTTTGCCGTCAACTGGGTTGTACCTCGACGATTGCTGCGACAGCCGAAGAGGCACTGGAATGCAGCCGGCGTGAGAGTTTTGACGTGGTCTTTCTTGATGTTCGGCTGCCGGGGAAATCGGGGCTGGAGATACTCGAAACGATCCGGCAGCAGAGCGCTTTCCCGAGAATTATTGTGATGACCGCTTATGGGCAGCTTTCAACAGCCGTTGATGCTGTGAGAAAAGGGGCCTTTGAGTATCTGGTGAAGCCATTTTCTCTCAGCCATGTCGAACGACTGCTTGAACGGATCATTCCTGCCACCCATGCTGCATCGGCAGGAACTGATCAGGCGGAGGATTCTAAGCCCTCGTTGAACAACGCACAAAAGCTCGACGAGAACCGATTTGAGCTGAACCCCCCTGAAGCCAAAGTGAATCAACTGGTGGGTTCTTCGCCCGTCATGCAGGAGGTTTTTCGACAGATTGCCCTGGTGTCGGCATCTGAAGCCTGCGTACATATTCATGGGGAAAGTGGGACAGGCAAGGAACTCGCGGCCCGGGCGATTCATCATTACAGCGGGCGAGAGAAAGGGCCTTTTGTGCCGGTCAATCTGGCGGCACTGAATCCCGCATTGGCCGAAAGCGAGCTGTTCGGACATGTGAAAGGTGCCTACACCGGAGCCGATCTCTCCCGCCGGGGAGTTTTTGATCAGGCGGCTGGCGGTACGGTTTTCCTTGATGAAGTGGCCGATATTCCGCCAGCCCTGCAGGTGAAACTTTTGCGAGCACTTGAAGAGCGTGAGATCTGGCCTGTGGGGGCGGATCAGCCTCACCGCGTCGATTTTCGGTTGATCTCAGCGACCAATCAGAATCTGCTCGATGCTGTGCGGAGTGGTCAGTTCCGTCACGATCTGTATTACCGGCTGGTGACGTTCCAGCTGGAGCTTCCTCCATTGCGTGATCGCGTGGCCGACATTCCTGATCTGGCCAGGCATTTCCTCAAGCAGGTCGCGTCCAAGAGATCCCATCTGGAATTCACCACGGAGTTTCTAGCGGCGTTGCAAGAGCGGCCATGGCATGGGAATGTGCGGGAACTTCGCAATGCGATTGAACATGCCTTGATCATGTCGCCAGTGGCCTCACCCGCACCCTGGCATCTACCGGCAGCTATGGCACCACTTGAAGTTCCGGTCGGTGCTGCGTCGCAAGTGAATTCGGCAACCTCGCCATTTCACCAGGCCAATCCCACAGCCGAAACAAAAGGAGAACAGGATCCGCTCACAGTCGCTGTTCGGCAATGGGCGAAGACGAGGCTTCAGGAAGCGAAACTGCAGGCCAACCTCGCGATTGAAGCGGCACCTCAACTCGAAGATGCTGGATTGCATGCCCGCTTTCTGGCTCAAGCAGAAGCGGAACTGTTTCAAACAATTCTGCATCAATGTCGGCAGAATATGTCCGAAGCTGCAAGACTTTTGGGGATTCACCGCACGACGCTCAAGCGAAAACTCGAAGAGTTTGGGCTGATGGCTGATGATTGAAATGTCACTGAATCTTGCGGGAGAGGCTCAGGAAGCTGCTTTGCCAGTCACTTCTTCGGGCAATCGTTGAATGCGTCCTTCACGATCGAGGCAAGCCAGCGTGCTGGTGCCGGTGGCGATTTTTACATCGCCCCGCAGGAGCTGATACTCGTGCTCGATCTTGCACATGGAAACCTGGGTCACAATCGTCCTTAAGGTGAGTACATCATCGTAAAAGGCAGGCGAATGGTATTGGCACCCGATGCGTGCTACCACGAGAAAAATGCCAGCGGCTTCCATCTCTTTATAAGAGCCGCCCTGAGCGCGGAGCAGTTCGATGCGGCCCATTTCAAAGTACTTGAAAAAGTTGGCATGGTGCAGAAAGCCCATCGCATCGGTCTCTGAATACCGCACGCGAATCTCAATGGTGTGTTCCTGAAGCATGCCTACAAGTTCTCCTTTCGAGATTTCCAGTCTGCCTGAGGCGATGGAAGTCACCTCGGCACTGATCATCAGGCGATCATAGAAAGTTCGACGCTGTCTGTCTCGGAACGGGGCAGACCAAGCCCTTTTTCAATCACGCTGACCAGAGGTTCGATTCCCGGCAGCTCTGCCCAAATAAATTGCTTTTGCGTGCATCTGGATGCTGGCTTTCGCAGCATGATCCCTGTTCTGAAAGCCTTCGTCCATGGATTTTATGCGAACGGATGTTCCGTTATTCGTTTCAAGAAAATTTATCGAATAGTTGTAAGGTGAATCAAAATAATGTGTTGTGGGATTCTTAAAAGTCGCTTTGTGTGGTTATCAATCCTATTCAATAATTTGATTGTGGATACAAAGTGCATGTCGGCATGTTCTTTGCAGCCAAAGTCAATTTGTTGTTTTTCCCCATTTTTCCCGTGACTGGAGTTTGAGGATGAAGTCTGAAGCTGGTCTTCGCCGTGGTTTTACGTTGATTGAATTGCTGGTGGTGATTGCGATTATCGCGATCCTGATTGCGCTCCTCCTGCCCGCTGTTCAGCAGGCTCGGGAAGCGGCCCGCAGGACACAGTGCCGCAATAACCTGAAGCAACTGGGCCTGGCAGTTCACAACTATGTCGACGTGTTTGGTTGCCTGCCTTCGAACCTTCGTCGCGACTCACGGGGTTGGACATCCCGTTCATGGCTCTGCGCCATTCTTCCGCAGATCGATCAGGCAGCGGCTTTCAATTCTCTCACATTTTCGGGGACCGATTTTGACAATGCATCTGGTGGTGGACCGAATCTCAACTGGCGAGTTGTGTCTTCATTGCGAGTCCCGGGCGTGAATTGCCCCAGCAGTCCCTTGCCGACGACTTACACCGCCACAGCCAGTACAGGATCGACCACAGCCGGTGCGCCGGCCACGTACCCCTTTCAGATTTCCGACTACGTGGGAATCTCGGGTGCTTACTTTGTGCCTGGAACATCCACGATCACTTCACCCAGTTTCTTTGGCAATGGCTACAAGAATGATTCGGGGATGATCACCCAGGTGGTGGGAACGACTGGGACAACCTGGAGCGGACGCGGCCCTGTCCGTTTTGCAGATGTGATTGATGGGACATCGAATACCGTGATGGCGGGTGAAGTTTCCGATTTCTTCCGGGCTTCGAATGGCAGTCAGTGGGATGTTCGCCCGGGTTTTGAAGCCGCCGGTTATGCTTACAACAGTTCGTGTGGCTATGGCGCAACGACAGGTGTTTTCTCGGGCGGAATGCTTTCATCCGGCCGCTTTGTCGGAGCCGGGAACTTTACCAACGAAGTGACCTTTAACATTGCGATCCCGATGGCTCCGATCAATGACACCACCAACTCGGGCTGGCAGCGTTGCCTTTCCATTTCCAATAACGGAGCACTCCGTTCGGCACATACGGGGGGAGCTCATGTTCTGTTGGGTGATGGCGGCGTTCGCTTTCTGTCTCAGAACATCGACTTTAATGGCACCTTTATGGCTCTGATGGGTAAGAGCGATTCAGCCATTGTTGGTGAGTTCTAGGTTGCGATGGATCCCTTTCGATGCTCCCGGCGGTGCCCATCAGCGGGCACCTGACCGGAGCTGCTTTCTCATCTTGGAAATACTCCCAGGCAATTTTTCATTTCGGAAACTGTCAATGTCCATTGCTTCCCTGCGGTGCCAGTTTTTGGTCGTGATGATCGGTGCGATATTCCTTGGGGGTTGTGGTGGTGCACCGACTCCCACACTGGCACCAGTATCTGGCCGGGTTTCGAAAAATGGGGCTCCGATAGCGAATGCGAATGTGACGTTCTCTCCGCTGGCCAAAGGCCGACCCTCTTCTGCAACAACGGCGAGTGATGGGTCATTTACTCTGCTCTATGTGGCCAATCAACCCGGTGCCACTTTGGGGAAGCATCGGGTCACGATTGAGTTTCCAGCAATCGCATCGAGCAACAGTCCCGATGCAGCGCCACTTCCTCCACCACCGCCGTATCTGGTTCCTGAAGAGGTCGAAGTGGTCACGGGTGAGAACTCATTCCAGTTCACGATCCCTTAAACGATTTCTGAGAGCTGCCTCGGCCACACGTGGGGTTCACATCGTTTCCAGAGAGGAGGGTCTGGAGAATTGCTGCCAGCGGGATTAGTCTGAAAGCTGAAATCTTGGTGGATACGATCTGGCAGGTCATGAAATCAATTCGTCGATCCGCATGGCCAGGTTCCCGCTGGCGGAAGCAAACTGATGTGGACGATGGAACCTCGCGCAAAAACAACTCCCTCGCGAAAAGCGCTGCGGGAACTCGTTCCACAAAACTTGCGCTATGCCCGTTTCAATCGGCATGAGATTGCGGGTTCGCTGGGGGACTTGGGGACATTTCTGCCGCTATTGGTCGGGATGTCAGCGCAGAATGGTTTGAACTTCGCCTCGGCACTCTTCTTCGCCGGTCTGTTCAACATTGTGACCGGGCTGACCTTCTCGATACCCATGGCTGTTCAGCCCATGAAAGCCATTGCAGCGGTCGCTCTGACAGAAGGGCTTACCACACCTCAGATTCTCGCGGCGGGAGCGACGGTCAGTCTCATCATCCTCATCCTGGGATTATCCGGCGGGATTAACTGGCTCAATCGGATTGTGCCCCGCTCGGTCGTGCGTGGTTTGCAACTGGCACTGGGCCTGACACTTCTCATGAAGGGGATGCAGATGGTTTCGGCCACCAGGCAATGGTGGGGACTGGATAGCTATCTCATGGGCCTGTGCTGTGCAGTGATTGTGCTACTGCTGTTCTTCTCGCGTCGAATTCCTGCTGCATTATTGCTGTTTGGAATCGGGATGATGATCACGGTCATCCATCAGCCGACGATGTGGAAGAATCTTGGGTTGGGCCTGACATTTCCTGCCTGGTCGCCCATTGCCATCAATGATTTTGTCACGGCATTCCCGAAAGCGGCTCTCCCACAGATTCCATTGACGACGCTGAATTCGGTCATTGCGGTCTGTGCTCTTTCGGTCGATCTTTTTCCTACTCGCGCTGCCGATCCGCGCAAGGTTTCCATCAGTGTCGGCATGATGAATCTGGTGGCCTGCTGGTTTGGTGGCATGCCCATGTGTCATGGAGCAGGAGGGTTGGCAGGCCAGTACCGCTTTGGCGCCAGGACGAATGGTTCCATTCTGTTTCTGGGGGCTGTCAAGATGCTGCTGGCGATCACACTGGGGGCCTCGCTCATGGCGATTTGCCAGTCATTTCCCCAGAGTGTCCTGGGAGTGATGCTGGCCTTCAGCGGCATGGAACTGGCGCTTGTCTGTCGTGATCAAACCAGCCGCAGCGATGCCTTTACGATGCTGCTAACGACGGGAGCCTGCCTGGGCCTCAACAACATTGCCATTGGCTTTATGCTGGGCCTGGCGATGGCCTATTGCCTGAAACTCGGCTGGTTTCGGCTGGAAGATCGTGGTGAAGATGTTCACTCGACGGCAACACCTCTTCCGACGACCGATGCCAGCGGATCGACACCAGACTCCTCTGATTCTGCCACTGTGAACCATTCTGCAGGGATTCGACGATGAACCGCATCAATTCGTTTCGCTATCGCTCTATTGGATTACTGACGTTGTGCTGCAGTGGATTGTTTGCAACTGCCGCCAGCGGGCAAGCGAACTCCGAGCCGACTTCGAATGCACCAGCCGCAGCGGCTCCCTCAAGTGAGCAGAAGCCGGTCTATTTCGAGCAGGATGTGGCAGCTTCGAATCCACTGAGAAATGCCCAGGCAGCCGAGCTCGAACGCTACATTGCTCACTTGAAATCCGATACTTCGCGGCTGAATCAGATTCTCCAGCCCGATTATACCTCAATCGAGAAGTATCAGGCTTCGGTCGAACCTTACCGCCGCGCCTTTGCTCAATCGATCGGATATCCCCCGCCGGGTGCAGTTCCTGCCGAGCCGGCTCAATTCGAGAAGATCGGCGAAGATACGATCGGCATCTACTACCGCGCTATCATCCCCGTCCTGCCCGAAGTTCACGCGGAAGGAATCTATATCACTCCCAAGCATGTTTCAAAGCCGGCACCACTGGTCATTGCTATGCACGGTGGAGGTGGCTCGCCAGAAGTGGCACTTTTCAAAGGAGGAGCCAACTACCACGATATGGTGCGTGGTGGTGTCAAACGCGGTTATGTCGTGTTTGCACCGCAGCATCTCTTTAAAGCCGATGCTTATCCTGCCGATATCCGCCGCCAGATCGACAATCGGCTCAGGCATCAGGGAACGAGCATTACGGCTGTCGAGATCGCGAAAATCACACGCAGCCTCGATGTTCTCTTGCAGCGTCCTGAAGTTGATCCCAAGCGAGTGGCGATGGTCGGGCTGTCGTATGGAGGCTTTTATACACTCGTCACGACGGCACTGGAGCCTCGGATTCAAGTCGCGGCTTCAAGTTGCTATTACGGTGTGCAGGAGAGCCGCTATCGAGAAAATGAGCTTTCCGTCCCGAGTGATTTCTGCTTCATGGATCGCTTTTCGCTTTTTCGCGATGATGATCTCGTGGCTCTGATTGCACCTCGCCCGCTCCATATTCAGGCAGGGAAAAAAGATGGAGTTCACCACCGGGAAGCTGGAATCGAGATGGCGCTGCGCTCAGCGAGTTACTACGAAAAACTGGGGAAGAAGACGAACTTCGAGCATCTCGTGTTTGAAGGGGGCCACGAGTTTCACGATACCAGCGCCTGGGCCTTTGTGGATCAGCATCTCCAGGGACTTTCGCGTTGACAGACGCATCAGAGTCTTTAAGACGTCTCTATCAGTGATTTCGTTATATAGCCTCGGGTCTGCCAGACGGCATCTTTTGCTCACATCGCAGGCTTAAGTCGAGATTTTTCGGGAAGTGAGTTGAGGATGTGTTTTCGTCTACTGGCCTTGATGGTTCTGTTGATTGGTCTCGTGGCTCCATCAGGAGCGGCAGAGATTGTCCCGACGTATGCGAATGTGCGATATGGGCCGCACGAGCGACAGGTGCTGGATTTTTACCAGGCCAAGTCACCAGTGGCTGGAATGAAGGAAGCGGAACCGGAAGAGACTTTTCCTGTTTTGTTTTTTATACATAGCGGTGGCTGGAATGTCGGTGACAAGGCCCGGCCCGATTTTCTCGAACTGGCCTTGAAATCGGGTGTCTCTGTCGTCTCGATTAACTACCGGTATATACAGCATGGAGTTGCCGGTGGGGTCAAGCCGCCCGTCAAAGCTCCTTTGGAAGATGCGGCTCTAGCGCTGCAATTCACCCGGAGTCAGGCTCAGGCGTGGAAGATTGATAAGCAGCGTATTGCGTTATGTGGTGCCTCAGCCGGTGGCTTCAGTGCGTTGTGGCTGGCCTATCATGAGGACATGGCTGATCCAAAGAGTGAGAACCCTGTTCAACGGGAATCGACGCGGGTCACCTGCGTCATGGCGTTTGTGCCACAGACGACACTCGACCTGAGTCTGGCGCGCGAATGGATCCCGAACAATAACTATGGATATCACGCCTTTGGAATCTATAACCAGGAGCAGTTTCTCAAGCAGCGGGAGGAACTTTTGCCCTTTATTCAGGAGAACTCACCTTACTCGCTGGCGACTCGCGATGACCCTCCCACTTATCTGTTTTATGGTGCTCCACCCGAGATGGGTAAACCTCAGAATGATCCGCCGCATTCTGCCAACTGGAGTGTCAAGCTGGCAGAGAAACTGCGTGCGGATGGAGTGGAGTGCGAGTTCAGCTATCCGGGGGCTCCGGATGTGGCGCGGCCCAATATCTTTGATTTCTTCAAACATCACTTGAAGGTGAAAACACCATAAGCGAGGCTTTTTCTGGTCAGAATGATGGGCGCTATCGCGGCTATATGAAAAACCTCTGACAGAGAAATCAGCCGGTTTTCAAGCTGGAAATCCACTATTCTGTTGCGGTTGACTGGCCCGGTTCCAGTTGGCTGGGTGCAGGTGGTCAACCCGAGTGAAAGAAGTTTGTCCGGGCGTGGTTATCCATGCATGACGAATGACAGGTCATGATTCAGGTTCCCTTTGATCACCTGAGGCCAGTCGTTCTTAAAGAATGGATGAATCATGTCTTTCATGCTTGTCTTGCATGTGCTGATCAGTCTGGTTGGAATTTTGGCAGGGTTTATCGTTGCTCAAGGATTTCTGAGCAATCGTTCGCAGAAGGGGTGGAATGCCCTCTTTCTGGCCACGACGATTGCGACCAGCGTGTCCGGTTTTCTGCTGCCTGCCGACCGATTTTTGCCTTCGCATGCGTTCGGCATCATTTCGCTGGTCGTGTTGGGTGTGGCGCTGGTGGCTCGCTATGTGAAGCATGAAGCTGGTCGCTGGCGTGCGACTTATCGAGTGAATGCACTCATTGCCTTCTATCTCAATCTGTTCGTACTGATCGTGCAGATGTTCTTGAAGATCCCGTTCTTAAAGGCTCTTGCTCCGACACAAACAGAACTTCCCTTTGCCTTGGCTCAACTGGCATTACTGGTCGCTTTTCTGGTTGTGACTGTGCTGGCGATCAAGAGTTCACGCCACCAGAGTGTGCCGAACGCTGTGGCTCAAGTTGTTGCCTAGATACTCAAAGCGATTTATGCCACGGCAATGATACCCGCTTTTTCAAAGGCGGGTCTTAAGGCGGTCCAGGTGTTGGTGATGGCTTCTTTGCTGCTGAAGCCTGGTTTTGAGAAGACCTGGCTGGAAACTTCGACGCAGATTGGTCCGCGATAGCCGGCCTCCTTGAGTGAAGTGAATAACGTCGCGTAATCGGTCGCTCCCTGGCCAGGGAGGGCGAATTGCCAGCCGGTTCCAACCGGGACGTTATCCTTGACATGCACGAAGACCGAATAACGGGCCAGGGTTTTGACAGCCACATCGATGGGGATGCGCTGTCGTTCGAGGTGGCTGTAGTCAAAGGCCAGCCGTAAATGGGGGCTGCGAATTTCGTCAAAGACGCCAGCAATCTCGTCGGGTCGCTGGAGTGCGTTCGAGATATGAGGTTTGATAGCGATCACCGCGTCTTCCGATTTCGCAAGTTCGGCCCAGCGGCCCAACTGATCGATGGCGAAGTTTTTGAGTTGCGGCCAATCTCCCGGCTTGCCACCGAGAATGGTTTCCAGCAGAGGCTGTGTCTCGGGAGAGACTTTGCGCGAGACATGGAATGCACGCTTGAGACGCTGCTCGTCTTCTGCGGCAGGGAGGTTCTGGTTCAAGAGGGGCAGGTTCTCCATGACAGCCTGCAGGTCGAGAGATTCCGCTTCGATCTGTGAGCGGATCAACTGGCAGTCGACAGCCGACAGTTTGAGAGGATCGAACAAACCGCCCGGCAGGAGAGGAAGTTCAATCCCCCCGTAACCAGTCTCGGCAATCTGCTGGAGAGCGGCGGTTAGTGGCTGGTCAGTGACCCCATACAGACTGAAGCCGGTTTGCAGCTTCGCGGGTAAGGCCAGTTCGTTCCCTGCGGCAGGTTTTGAGAAAAGGTGGCCGAAGCCTGGGGTGGGTGGTGAGTTCAGATTCAGCAGGCAGGCCACTCCTCCCGTCAGCAGAGATTTCAGGCATTGGCGTCGGTGAAGCATGGAGCATCTCTTCAGGGGCAAAGGGTGTCTTGGGGAGTTTGTGAAAGCCTATTGTGATGTCAAGTTTGGCAGAAGTCACCGCTTTTCTGACAGTCCGAAACTCGCTGGAAGCCTCGATTCTGCCAGTTTGGCAGATAATCTCAAAATTCCTGACTCCAGCAATATGGGTCGCAAAACTCTTTGTGGAAAGATGTTGCGTCGAAATGTCGGCTATGGGCACGCGAAATGCTTTGCGAAGAGAGCGTACGACGGTGGGAGGTTTGCCTGCCTGCCGCAAGTTTGTTTGGGAGTTGCGCGATGGTGAGCTGGGAAGTGACAATCGCCAGAAGGGCGGCTCCCAGTGACCTGAATCGACATAAGACGCACTTGCTGATTGAGGAGTAACTGTGGCCAAGCTAATTAGTTTCGACGAGGAAGCGCGGCAAAGTCTCTTGGAGGGTGTCTCCAAGTTGGCTCGCGCGGTCAAGAGCACGCTCGGGCCTCGTGGCCGCAATGCGGTTCTGGATAAGGGGTGGGGTTCACCCAAGGTCACAAAGGACGGTGTGACCGTCGCTCAGGACATTGATCTCGAAGACAAGTTCGAGAACATGGGAGCGCAGCTTGTTAAGGAAGCTGCCTCGAAGACTGGCGACAGTGCGGGCGATGGCACAACGACAGCCACAGTGCTGGCCGAAGCTGTTTATCGCAATGGTCTGCGTTACCTGGCTTCCGGTGCTGATCCTGTGGCGATGAGCCGCGGAATTCAGAAGGCCGTGGAAGCTGTGGGTGCTGAACTCAAGCGGATTGCCAAGCCCGTCAAGGCTGATGACCGCAAGGGGATCGAAACTGTTGCAGCTATCGCAGGCAACAATGATAAAGAAGTTGGCAAGATTCTGGCTGATGCGCTGCTCAAGGTTGGTAAAGACGGTGTGATCACTGTCGAAGAAGGCCGCGGCGTCGAGACAGAAGTCGATCTGGTTGAAGGGATGCAGTTCGATCGTGGTTACCTTTCGCCACACTTCGTGACGAATGCTGACGATCAGGTCGTTGAACTGGATAATTGCCGCATTCTGATTTTCGAAGAGAAGATCAGCAGTGCCAAGTCGATGGTTCCGCTGCTCGAGAAGATCTCGAAGGCCAATCTGCAACTGCTGATCATTGCGGAAGATGTCGAAGGTGAAGCACTGGCCACTCTCGTGGTGAACAAGCTTCGCGGCATTCTCCGTGTTTGTGCCGTCAAGGCACCTGGTTATGGCGATCGCCGCAAGGCGATGCTGGAAGACATTGCGATCCTTACGGGTGGCAAGGCGATCTTCAAGGATCTGGGTCTGAAGCTCGAGAACATCGAGTTGAGCGATCTGGGTGTGGCTAAGAAGATTCGCATCGACAGCGAAAATACGACAATCGTCCAGGGTGCTGGCAGCAAGACGGCGATTGAAGGTCGTGCTGAACTGATCCGTCGCGAAATCGAGAAGACGGACAGCGATTACGATCGTGAAAAGCTGCAGGAGCGATTGGCAAAGATCGCCGGTGGCGTGGCTCAGATTCGCGTGGGTGCCCACACCGAAACCGAGATGAAAGAGCGTAAAGACCTCATCGACGATGCCCTGGCTGCCACTCGTGCAGCGATTGAAGAAGGGATTGTCCCTGGTGGTGGAGTTGCTCTTGTTCGCTGCAACGGCGTGCTCGAAAAGCTCGACGTTAAGGGCGACGAAAAGCTGGGTGTTGATCTGATTCGCAGCGTCCTCGAAATGCCTTTGCGAACGATTGCTGAGAATGCGGGCCTCGATGGCTCGGTTGTGGCCAATCACGTTCGCAAGTCGAAGGATAAGTCGCACGGTTACGACGCTCTCAACGAGCGTTATGGCGACATGTTCGAGTTCGGCGTCGTCGATCCTGCCAAGGTTGTCCGCAGTGCACTTCAGAACGGTGCCAGCGTCGCCTCACTCCTGCTGACCACGGACTCCATTATTGTCGAAGAGCCCAAGGCCCCTGAAAAGGGTGGCGGGCACGATCATGACCACGACATGGGTGGCATGGGCGGAATGGGTGGCATGGGGATGGGTGGTATGGGCGGCATGGGGATGGGCGGCTTCTAAGCGAAGTTTGGTCTCCCTACGGTGTTATCGCTGCCTGCTGCTGAATGTCTTTCAGGTTCTCGGAGATCCACTGACTGTTGGTGAGCCGGGACAATTTTCAAACAAACAAGCTGGATTCAAAGCTTTTCAATAAGAGGAGAATATCGATGGCCCTGAAGCCTCTGGATGATCGTGTTGTAGTGCAGCCTCTGAGTGCTGAAGAGAAGACTGCTGGCGGAATTGTTCTGCCCGATGCTGCCAAGGAAAAGCCACAGCGTGGCAAGGTTGTCGCTGTCGGCCCAGGCCGCCTGCTCGACAACGGTGAACGTCATCCGATTTCGCTGGTGGTTGGCGACGAAGTTCTCTTTGCCAAGTACGGCGGTACAGAAATCGAAGTTGACGGTGAAGATGTCAAGATCCTGCGTGAAGCCGACATCCTCGCCAAGATTACTGCCTAGTTATCATCAGCAATTCGAAGTCTGGCAGGTTTTTCGGCTCGATTGACCTGCCAGCCCTTCGACGGGATTGGCTGATCTTTTTCTGTGTTTTCACTTCAAATTGAATTGATAGTTCGCCGCCTGAATCACTGCTGCGGCTTCTCAATAAGGAATTTCTTCTGTGGCTAAACAACTGCTGTTTGAAGATCTCGCCCGGGTTAAGCTGCAGCGCGGCGTGGACACCCTTGCCCAGGCTGTTGCGGTTACCATGGGGCCGACAGGTCGCAATGTCATCATCGACAAGAGCTTTGGTAACCCTGTGGTGACGAAGGACGGTGTTACTGTCAGCAAGGAAGTCGAGCTGGAAGACCCGTTCGAGAACATGGGTGCCAAACTGGTCAACGAAGTGGCCTCCAAGACCAGTGATATCGCTGGCGATGGAACGACCACGGCCACTGTGCTGGCCCGTGCGATTTACTCTCAAGGTCTGCGCAGCCTCTCGCTGGGTGCAAACCCTACGGTCGTGCGTAAGGGGATTGAAAAGGCTGTCGATGCTGCCATCAAGGCCATCGAAGAGCTGGCCAAGCCTGTCGCTACCAAGCAGGAAATCTCCCAGGTGGGAGCAATTTCTGCCAATAACGATAAGGCCATCGGTGATCTGATTGCCGACGCCATGGAGAAGGTGGGTCGCGATGGTGTGATCACTGTCGAAGAAGGTAAAGGGAACAACATTACTCTCGATCTTGCCGAGGGGATGCAGTTCGACAAGGGTTACATTTCGCCTTACTTCGTCACCAGTGCCGAAGAGATGAAGGTGATTCTTGAGAGCGCCTATGTTCTCTTCTACGAAAAGAAGATTTCCAGCCTGCGGGAATTCGTGCCTCTGCTGGAGAAGGTCGCCCAGACCGGACGGCCACTGCTGGTTGTGGCTGAAGATGTCGATGGCGAAGCGTTGACTGCCCTGGTGGTCAATAAGCTCCGCGGGATCCTGCAGATTGCGGCTGTCAAGGCTCCTGGCTTTGGCGATCGTCGTAAGGCCATGCTGGGTGATATGGCTGTTCTCACGGGTGGCACGCTCATTTCCGAAGACCTCGGGATCAAGCTCGAAACTGTCGAACTGGGTCATCTGGGTCAGGTCAAGCGGGTTGAAGTCGATAAGGACAAGACCACGCTGATCGATGGTGCCGGCGATTCCGAAGCGATCAAGACTCGTGTCGATCAGATCCGCAAGCAGATCGAACAGACCGATAGCGAATACGATCGCGAGAAGTTCCAGGAACGATTGGCAAAGCTCACCGGTGGTGTGGCGATCATCTCCGTCGGTGCGACCACTGAAGCTGAGATGAAGCAGACCAAGGCTCGTCTCGAAGATGCCCTGCATGCGACTCGCGCTGCTGTCGAAGAAGGGATTCTCCCTGGTGGTGGTGTTGCTTTGCTGCGAGCGATTGAAGCTGTCAGCGAAGTGAAGGCCAAAGGCGACGAAAAGATTGGTGTCGAGATTGTCACCAAGGCACTCGAAGCCCCGATCCGCCAGATTGTCACCAACTGCGGTCTCGATGGAGCTGTGGTGGCTGATGAAGTGCGCAGCCTCGGCAAGAACCATGGTTTCAATGCCCAGACTGGCGAATATGTCGATATGTACAAGGCCGGGATTGTTGATCCTGCCAAGGTGGTGAAGAGCGCTTTGCGATTCGCTTCTTCGATTGCCGGTCTGATGCTTACCACTCAGGTTCTTGTGACCAAGGGCAACGAGCCTGGTGAGAAGAAGAAAGCCATCGAAGGGGCTGTTCACTAATCGAGACTCAAGGCTCGACGATGAATGAACCTGTCCTGAAATGGATTGATGAATGATGCTGAAGTAAGCCCGACTTCAATTGAGGTCGGGCTTACCGTATCAAATGGCGAATGACCTGAGGCATGCCAGTATCCAAGTTGTTCAAATCTTCGGTCATGCTCCAGAGTTTTTGTAGCGGACTGAAGCCTCGATTCATCTGACCGATAAGACATGATGACTTCGAAACGTGACTATTACGAAATTCTGGGTGTCGAAAAAACAGCGACAGCCGAAGAGCTGAAAAAGGCTTATCGGAAGCTGGCGGCGAAGCATCACCCGGATCGCAATCCGGGGAGTGAAGAGGCGATCTACGCCTTTAAGGAATGCTCCGAAGCTTTCGAGGTGCTGTACGATTCGGATAAGCGCGCCCGCTACGACCGCTATGGTCATGCCGGTGTTCAAGGCGGCAGTGGTGGCTTCCAGGATGTCGATGATATCTTCGGGGCCTTTGGCGACTTGTTTGGTGATATGTTCGGGGGCGGTGGCCGGCGCAGGCCTGGTGGAAATCGTGGCCGCCGAGGTTCTGACCTGCGGTCGAAACTGGTCATCGATCTTGTCGAAGCGGCTGTCGGCTGCGCTCGCGAACTTGAGATTGAAAAGCACGAACGCTGCAAAACATGCAGTGGTTCTGGTGCAGCACCTGGCAGTTCACCCGAAAAATGTGAGTATTGCGGCGGGCGTGGGCAGGTCGTGCAGTCGCAGGGCTTCTTCCGCGTTCAGACCACTTGTCCTGTATGCCGTGGGGAAGGGACTGTCGTCCGGCAGAAGTGCGAGACTTGCCGGGGGTCGCGGTTCACACCGACCAAGGTGAGGCTCGAAGTCAAGGTTCCCGCTGGTGTCGATAACGATATGCAGCTCTGCATTCGCGGCGAGGGCGAGCCGGGCGAAGGAGGCGGGCCACCTGGCGACCTTTATGTCGATATCGTCGTGCGAAAGCACAAGCTGTTTGAACGCATGGGCCGAGATCTGGGATTCCGCCTGCCTGTCACTTATGCACAAGCCTGCCTGGGGACAGAACTGGAAATCCCGATCCTGACCGGGAAACACAATCTGGTTGTGCCCGCAGGGACACAGCCTGGCGACGTGATTCGAATTCGCGGCCACGGCATGCCCGATCCGCATTCAGGTCAGCGGGGCGATCTGCTGGTCGAAGTGCAGGTGGAAGTCCCTAAAAAGCTCTCCAAGAAGCATGAAGAGTTGCTGCGGCAGATGGCCGAACTCGACAGCAAGCAGGTCTCGCCTCATCGCAAAACCTTCTTTGAAACCATCAAAGATCTCTTTGCAGGTGGCGACAGCAATTCGTAATGGCTTAGTGTTAATGACGTTCCTTCAGGTCGCCATGTGGCTCACCTGGAGATTGAGTTTGACTTGAAGAATTGATCATCGAGCGAACCGCCTGTGTTCGTCAGAACATCGGGTTTGCCAGAGAATAAGGTGCGGGAACCGTGAATACCGAGAACCCAGAAAACACCGAAAACACGACTGAAAGTTCGACTTCTGTGAACATGGTGCAGGCGCTGACAGAAGATCGCGATCAGTTCAAGGAGAAGTGGGCCCGTTCGGTCGCTGATCTCGAAAACTACCGCCGGCGTGTGCAGAAGGAAGCTGAAGAAGAGCGGAAGTATGGCGCTGCCACCTTTCTGCGAACCGTGCTGCCGGGATTTGATAATCTGCAGCGGGCCATTCTGGCAGCCAAATCTCCTGCGGCGAAGCTGGAAGATCTCGTCAAAGGGGTCGAGATGGTCAGCCAGCAGTTTGAAACCCTCTTTGCGGGCATGGGGGCTGTGGTCATCCCGACGGTGGGTACACCCTTCGACCCCAATCGTCATGAAGCGATTACCCAGGTTCCCAGTGCTGACTATCCACCAATGACTGTCATTCAGGAAGTCGAGCGAGGCTTCACACTTCACGACCGCGTCATTCGACCGGCCAAGGTGATTGTCTCGGCGGCTCCGGCTGCTCAATAGTTGAGTCAATTTTTCCAATTCGTCCCGGACCTGAGTCCATTCCTGAGAACGATCATGCCCACCTACGAATACGCTTGTGATGCTTGCGATCATCGCTGGGAAGAGTTCCAGTCGATCAAGGCTGAACCGACGAAGAAGTGCCCATCGTGCAATAAAAAGAAAGCCCGCCGGCTGATCAGTGCGGGTGGCGGCCTGCTGTTTAAGGGCTCAGGTTTTTACCTGACGGACTACCGCAGCGAAGGCTATAAAAAAGCCGCCTCAGCCGACAAACCCGCGTCGTCGGGCGATAAGGGAAGCTCCGGCAGTTCGTCTGGCGGCAGTTCCTCGGGCGGAAGTGGTTCCAGTGGTGGCTCTTCCGGCAGCGGATCAAAGCCCAGCTAAACACACAGCTGCTTACGAAATAAAAACGCACAGCCAGGTTTGCTCCGGCTGTGCGTTTTTGATTTTCCACCAGGAATATTCGATTGTTAATAAGAACCTATGCTGTTTGCCACTTATTAAGTTATTTCGAATGACAGCAGTCTCTACGGTGCGGTAGACATTTGCGAGCTATCTGGGCTACCATCAGATTTTATGTATGAGCTCAGAGTGGCCTTAATTCGATCAGCAAATGAGTAGATATTATCAACGGATTCGAGGTTCATCAGTTCCTCTTCTTTATTGTCTTTGAAGAGGCCGATACGCAATTTCTGAGTGTTGTTGAATCTGAGTCTGCATATAGGTTTCCTATTGTTGTCATCAAGTAGAATTGCACAATAGCTTTGGGCGTCTCGCATGACGACACGACGAGGAGAGATCAGGTCTCGCACGATTGATCTGACGATATGAAGGCCTTCAATTTCTTCGGAAGTGGTTACAATTGCTGGTTCCGTTTCGGTTGTAGCAATGTCGTTGGTGGCTGCTGATCGTGGGGATTCTGCGATTGTTACGCCTTCCGGTGCCATGGCCCCTTTAAGGCGTTCATTGATCTTTTCTCCGAGAAGCTGATCAAATGCCCTTTTGGTGATCAATGTAAACTGATCTTTAACTGCTGGGGTAAATCTTCGATTTCCGATGAGATCAGCGGAAAGCAGTCTCACAAAATCTTCGGAAGGGTTGGTCATCCATTCTGACAACAGCGTTTGAATTGATCGTGTGTATTTGAGATCGTTGGCTGTAGTCAGAATTGTGTCGATATCAAAAGCACTTTTTGTAAACTTCTTGAGTTCCTCAACATCTCGGTCTTTGAAATCAAGAATGTTAAACTCAAAGAAAGGCTTTTCATCCATCTTGTTTGGTTGTTCAAGATCAGTGAAGAATCGATAAACCAAACCATTCGTCAGTACGCCAAAACGTGCTTCAGTCACATGAAAGTAGCGAAACAACTGGCTGGCGTGGTTGATATGCAGATCCCCTCCACATTTCTTGCATTCGAACAGGATGATGGGTTTCCCATCTCTTAAGATCGCGTAATCGACTTTTTCACCTTTCTTCGTACCAACTTCTGCGACCAGTTCCGGCGTCACTTCGAGTGGATCGAAGACGTTGTAGCCCAAAATCTGAATAAAGGGCATGATCATTGCGTTCTTTGTTGCCTCTTCAGTCTGAACCAATGTTTTTGTCTGGCTGATTCGACTGGAAAGAATTCGCAACTGATCTATGAGATCCATCTGAGATTTGCCTTTCAGTTACTGAATAACGTGTTTTGATCGATCACATCGCGTTGGTACCGATGGCTTGTGAACAGGATTTGAGCAAGTCTGTTCACTGAATTGCGAGAAATCGTATCAGTGGACAATACTTCACGCCATGCTTTTGTGGAAAATTGCACGAAAGCCTTGTTACGAAGCTGATCAAATCACTTATGAACGGTGAGTTTGATAATGCTGACCCAAGGTCCTAAGTGATGATTTTGAAGAGGCAGCTCATGGGAAGCGAGATTCAACAGAGAGTGGACGAGTTAATCACTCAGATTGATGCTGCCTTCGATGGTGTCGTGCTGGGGGAGGGCATTAGTCTCTGGGAATCGGATGGGATTGATGATTACTGCGGGAAGAATGAACTTCAAGCACTCCGAGCGAAAGATGAGAAGATCGATTGGCGGAAGATTCCCGTTGATCATCTCAGTCATTGCAATGCGGCTCCCTCATTTCTTGATGCTCGCGGGCTTTACTTTCACCTTCCGGCTTTCCTGACAGCAGAATTACGTCATGAGATCGACGTGGGTTTTATAGATCGACTGATCTTCGATTCCTTCGGTGCCCCGGAATTCAAAACGCTCCTGACACCATCCCAAAGGCACGCAATAATCGCCTGCATAAGCTTTTGTGTGTCGAACTACGAATCGTGTTATGATGCTGCGATCATCTCCGAGGCCATAATGAGATATAGCCTCCCTGAAAAAACGAACTGAGAATGACATCCCGTTGAATCTTGAGTGCTTGGCTGACGACTTCCTCTATTCGCGGTGAATAACATGGATTCCGGGATTTAACTTTGCTTTGTGTGCCCTGCTTGTGACTCGGAACAGTCCTTTACAAACAACTTTGCATGCATGCTGATTTGAGTTGTGACTGGAGAATGGGTGGCCGGAGTCAGACATCCTCGTTTGCCCCCGGGTGATTGGACTCTGATCGTTGATTGGGAACATGCTATTTAGTCAGGAAATCAAATCGCGGATGCATTTGTGCTGGTGAACTCAATTGACCAGAGGGCGGATGATGACATCCGACCCCTGCCACACTACCTGATATCAACTGTGGCGATGAAGAGCATAAAGACCACGCCCTTTCGCACTGTTTTGATTTTTGGGGCTTCAGGGCGTGCCACCCAAAAAATGATTTCGGGTCTGTAGGGTCTATTGCCAGCGATTGATACTTGCTGGCTATCGGGAGCGGCCTTTGGGTGTTATGGGGTTGCTACGGCCTGGATTGGTGGGATTGTTGGCGGGGCTGCGGGTGGTGATGATGGGGCGGGGTTTGGGGAGTTTCCACTTCGGGTTTTCTTTCACCCGCTGGGTCGCCGCTGTTAGTTGAGTCTTGTCACCGGCGGCGGGTTTTACTCGCACCGGGCGTGAAGGCTCGCGCACGCTCAATCGCGGAGTATCGAAGCTCTCGCGGTATTCGAACTTGCCGTCGAAGCCACCCGCTTTCGTTAACGAGAGCATGAAGCTGGTGGCATCGGGGGAAAAGGGGTCGGCCTGCAGGCCATTGCGCGCTGCTGCTGTGGGTTCGGTCGCGTGATCAAGCGGCACCAGGTACAGAAACTCGCTGTTATCTCGCGGGTCATGCGAAACAAATCCACCCCAGGGACGTGTTTGAGAGGGCTTCTCCGGGTCGAAGAGTTCGACGCGAATGGCCTGACCAGCGGCATCACATTCGATGAAGAGCAGGCCCATTTCGATTTCGTGGTCCCGGTCACTGTAGTTGCCCAGATATCGTTTGCCAGCACTGCAAGCTGCCAGCAGATCGGTCTTGCGTTTCTTGATAATCTCTTCTCGCACATCGCGAGGATTGGCGAGAATCTTGCGAATTCTCTGGGCCGATGGCGAACCCTCGGGAAGTTCGGTCAGCAGAGGTTCCAGGTAGAGCGACAGCATTTCGCGAGCCCGCTCTTCCATGGAAACGGGGGGCTTGGGAGTTCCCTTTTTGTCGGAATCTTTTCCAGTCGTGGAAGATTTTGGCTTGGTGGTCGAGCTTTTGGCTGTCGCCCCCGTGGCCTCAAAGGGATACATCGAACTGGCCAGCGTGATTTCGGCACCTTCAATGAGAGCGGGCACGATTTTCTGCAGCCGCTCGGGAATGCTGATGGAGGTCGCGTTCTGTTTCCCTTCGTTGGCCCAGACAGTGAGTGTGAGTTTCACGACGCCGCACATATCGGGAAGTTCGAGATTGGGGGCCGCGTTCATTCCCCGGCCGTCGGGAAACTTGGGGACGTAATAGCGTTTGCCAGTCCCCACCAGATCGGGGAAGAGGATGGTTGAGAGTTCGACTTCTTCGCCCTGCTTCCAGCGGGGAATGTAGTAGACGTGCCGGGTGGTGGGCTGGGGCAGTGTCGAGAAGTGGTGAAAATCGACAGCGAACGTCACATGCTGCAGCTCTTTGCCAGAGACATTGCGAGCGAGATATTTGCCCTGGAAAAACTCGGAGAAGCCCGTGGGCCAGTAGTTATCAAGGAGCAGCCGATCAAACGGTTTTTCCTGAGGGACAAACCGCACGTTGACTAAGGGACGCGATGAAACCTGGCCACTGAAGCGGTCTGCCATCGCGGGGAGGAGTTCTTTCCAGCTGGCAGCTTTGGCCTTCTGGAGCATGATGAACTTCTGGCGTTCGATGCGATTGCGGATCATGTCATTCGACGTTCCCTGAGCCATGAGCATCTGGCCCATCGACAGATAGGCGACAGTCGGGTTGTCGTCGACTTGAACGTTCTTCTGCACCCACCGGCCAGCCCCTTCGTCATAATACTCGTAGGTTTCAGTATGGGTGTAATCGCCACGCTCGGCCCTTGCGAGTTGAGCTTTGGCACTGGCTAACGACTGGTCGCGGCCCTGAACGGCTTTATCGAAGAGGCTGCTCGTTTTCTGATCGTAGGTGACGAGATGGTGAGCCGCTTTCTGGAGGGCTGGCTCGCTGCTGTTCTTTTCGATGGTGCTCATCATTTCGGGGATAACTTTGGCGACGACATCGTTGCCGGAAAGGGCGTAATCGTTCGAGAGAACTTTGGCCAGTTCGGCATAGGCGGATTGTGCTTTGTTTTTGGTGGCTGGGTCGGGCTGAGGAGGTTTCGGCATCAGTTTGGGATCGGGCGGTACGTAAGCACCAGGGGGGACTCCATCGCCTCCCACCATGTATGGGGCTGGCCCCTGAGCGACGACGACACCCGCAGCCCGCCGTTTGTTGTGTTCGGTACAGAGGTCTTCGAGGTATTTGCGGGCCTTGGCCTGGGGTAATGCTCCAAACCGGTTCAATTCGATATCCAGCACCGCAATCGGTGGTTTCTCGAGGAATTTGCCGCCGGGATTATCGGTTGCGTTCTTGAGCGGGCGGACAATCTCGCGACCTTTCTGGTCTTTGCAGAGGTAATAGTAAAGCTCGGGGTGGTTGTGCATCGCGTTAGCGACATTGAAGACCAGCTGTTGATCACTCAGCGTGAATTCCGTGGGGATAACATTTCCGGGAGGTTTGGACTGTGCCCAGGCATGGGGGCAGGGAGACCAGATTCCCGCCAGAGACAGGTTCCATAACAGACAGGCGATGAAACTGTAGAGTCGGAAAACCTGGACAAAGCCAGTCCGACGGGAATAGAGCGGCTGGTGCCGGGATACGGCCATTTGTGGCGAAGATGGGGAGATGATCATTGGCTGTCGATCAGTCATTTCAGATTTTCACCCTTCAAATGGCCGAACTGGGCGTATCACATTGAGTGAATCAACTCTGGAGGGAGTCTCACTTCGTATAGTGCGAAAACCACTTGCGCATGATGCCAGAAATTTTCCGGATGTGTGTGTGAGAACTTTTTCGGGCAGGTGACGATCGAGCACTTTTCATCCATAATTCATGATTGGCCAGTACTTATGGCAAGTGGATCATGTGCGAAGAAGCGGGGATCCGGTTATCATTCTGGCGTTCTCAATGACAAGCAACCATGACAGAGAGCCCGTGAGCTGTGGGTGATCTGGATCGAAATTTTCGCAGGACTTTCAGCATGTCGTTTCCGATTGATCGATCATCGTCGAGCTTCCAGTGGGCATGGCTACTGCTTTTCGGGCTGGTTGTGGCCAGTTTCACCGGCTGTGGCAAGAAAGCCGAAGTGGCGGAAGCGGGTAAAGAGGCCACCAAGGCTGAAGAAGCTCCCAAGCCAGCGGTGCAGATGCGGGAAAAAGTCACGGTGCTGGATGGTCGCTGGATGGTCATCTTTACCGAGCAACGTAAAGACTTCATCGTGGGGTTGTGGGATCTTGATCCCAAGGCGGATCCTCAGGTGAAGGTGTTCGAAGATCTCAAGATTCTGCAGAACGCATCGATTCTGTCGTCGAAAATCGATGGCGATCAGATGACGGTCGAGCTTCAATTGGCTGGCAATCAAAAAGCTTTACTTGAAGGCAAACTGCAACAGGGTGTGTTTTTTGGCACGCTGACCACAGAACCTGCGGGGATCGCCTTTGTGCGTATGTTCCCCGTTAGTGCGGAGATGGAAACTGCTAAGGAGTTGCGGAATTCCCTCCCCACGATTGGAACTGAGCAGTTTAAGCAGGCTTCCGAAAGCAAAGCTCCCGTGACCAATATGTGGTCATTGGCGACTCAGGCCCCGCAACTTCCCGTCAGTTTTGAGGCGATGACGGCGATTCTGGCCCAGATGTCGCAGATGAGCGATATGAAATGGACTGCCGAAAAGTTTGCCGATTTTGAGAAGGATTATCTGGCCATGGCCGCCATCTGGGGGCCGCGGATGGAATTGACAGCCCGCGTGAATCTTGCCATGCAGCTCACGATTCAGAGACTCTACCCAGACCGGGCAATGGAACAGTTTGCTGCCGCTGAGAAACTGAACCCGAATCAGCTGATGGCCGAGCAATTGAAGATTGGCCGCCGGGCACTGGATATGGTGATTGCGCTCGAGGCGATTAACAAAGAAGGTCCGGAAGCGGAAAAGGCGGCTAAGGATCTGCAGACCTTCCTGGCGATTGAGCCTTACAACCCGGAACTGCTCGATGCACTGGCTGAGTACAGCCTTAAGACCAACCAGAACGAAGAGGCCATCAAGTATCTATCGAGCATTGTGGCATTGCCGCAGTTGGAATCGATGATTCTCAGTGCTCGGTCACGCCAGGGAGTTCCTGCTGGCCAGCCGGGCCCGCGTGAGAGTCTGATCAAGCTGTGGAAAAGCAGCCATAACGATGCGATCGATGGCCTCGATGAGATGCTGCAAAAGCTGTATGACTCGACGTTGGAGTCTCTCCGCAAAGATTCGATGAAGCTGATCCCGCCGGTGACACTCGTTACCGGTCATCATGTCCCCCTGATTGAATCGTTTACAGGCGTGGGTTGTCCACCCTGTTTAGGGGCGTCGTTGGCGCTGGAATCACTGGTCGAGACTTATCCCATCCCGGCGATCGCTGTGCTGCATTACCATCTGAATATCCCCACGCCCGATCCGTTAACGACTCAGGATGGGGAGGATCGGTTTGCCTACTATAAAGGCGAGGCGGCTCCATCACTGTTTGTGGATGGTCGATTTGTCCCTGGGGTGGGAGGCATTCTCCAACATGCAGCAATGTCCTATGCCCGGCTGCGTGGAGAAGTGGATGCCGCCCTTCAGGAAAAAGCCCAGGTTTTGGTTACCGCTAAGGCCAAGGTTGAGAATGGGGAGTTGACGGTTTCGGCGGGTGCAGATTCCCAGACACTCCCTGAGGAGCGTGATCCCCTGCGATTGCGGGTGGCACTGGTCGAAAATACTGTCACGCTGCGAGCTCCGAACGGTCTCGTTGAACATCACTTTGTTGTCCGAAGACTGCTGGGTGGTGCCAAAGGGACTGGTCTTAAAGGAGATGAACTCAAGTATTCCACCTCGATGACGATGGCAGATCTGAAGCAGGGGCTGGAAGACGGGATTGCCGAAATCGAACAGAACCGCAGCGTGAAGTTTGAGATCAAACCTTTGCTGCTGGAAGGGCTTTCGGTGGTGGCGTGGGTGCAGGATGATTCGAACAAGCGGGTGCTGGGTTCTGTGATTGTGCCTGTCGAAGGGAGTGGGGAATCGAAACGTCGATCTTTGCCAGCTGCTGTTCAGAATGTCGAAGCCGCTGCTCCGGCGGGGAATCGTCCAGAGGTCAGTAAGCCAGAAACCACTCCGGCTCCAGCGGTGTCGCCAGCCACTCCAGCAGAACCAGCGGCTGTTGACCTGCCAAAGAGTGAGACACCCAAGTCCGAGGCACCAAAACTCGATACCCCTCAAACAGAGGCGCCCAAATCGGAAACACCCGAGGCGTCGCCACCGGCCAACTCGAATCCTCCCGCGTCCAGTGAATCGGGTCGAGATTGATCGGGAGTCTGGGCTGGTTGCCACAACCTCGCTTTCGAAAATCCTTGGACGGAATTCGAAACAATTTAATTCTATTAATGGCCCGAGAGTTGCTCATGTGATCTTTTGAGCCGGTTGTCGTGTCCTGAAACAAGAATTCATGCGGAACTCCCCTCGGCAGATGAGAGGGATCAGGAGTATGATTCTTAAAGAGGCGAGACCGTTTTGCTGGTGAATTTCGTCAGGAAGACCATTCACTTGAGGTTGGCGATGCTCGGACAAATTTCCCGCTCATCTCGACAGAATTTGCAGGGCGAAACCTGGATGTACCGCTCTGGCTGGAGCTTTACGCATTGTTACGGTGCTGCATCATCGGCAGTGCAAAGCTCGATCAATACTGCATTTTGGGCAAGCTGGACAGCTTTCTGTGTACTGCTATTCGCTCTTTGCGGGCCGAATCTGAGAGATTTGCCTGCCGCCGAGATTCCGGAGACTGTGGGTTCGCTGATGATCATTGGCGGATCGGAGCGGTTTGATCAGCGGGAGTATTGGGAAGAGATTGTGAGGCTTTCCGGAGGGCCGGGAAGTCGGATCGCGATCCTTCCTCTGGCGACTTTCGACCCGATAAGAAAGTCGAAATGGGTGGCTGAGGCGATTGAGGCCGCTGGAGGAGAGACGGTCACCTTGCCGGTGGCGTGGCGGCAGATGTCTCGTTCGCCGCGCGAAGCAGCAGCTGATCCTGATGTTTTGGCACTCGTGCGGGAAAGTAGTGGAATTTACATTCTGGGTGGCTCGCAGGATCGAATTATCCGCGGGCTCCATGGTGAAGATGGAGAACCATTGCCATTACTGGGTGCGATTCACGACCTGTACCGCCGGGGAGGTGTGGTCGCGGGAACGAGCGCTGGTGCGGCTGTGATGAGCAAAGTGATGTATCGCTCGGCCAATTCTGTGCTGGATACCTTGCTCACGGGAGTCACGATGGGCCGGGAACTGGGAAATGGCCTGGGGCTGCTGGATGAGCGGTGGTTCGTCGAGCAGCACTGTCTGGTTCGCGGACGCTTTGCCCGCTCGCTGGTTGCCATGCACTCCGAAGGGATTCGCTATGGGATTGGCGTGGATGAGAATTCGGCAATTGTGGTCCGAAATGGGAAAGATGTCCGCGTTCTGGGCTATAAAGGTGCTCTGGTGATGGATCTTTCCCAGGCCACGACTGAAAAGGCCTTAGGACGTTTTAACCTCTCCAATGTGAGGCTGACATATCTAGATCGAGGTGATCGTTTTGACCTTTTGACGCTGGAAGTGACACCTTCGCAGCAGAAGCTGGATGATGAGTTTCTGGATCCGAACTCACCCGATTTTCGACCGGCTCACCGCAGACGACTCTTCTTCAACGACATTCTCGCCAATATGGCGGTCGCCGATCTGATGGGCGAACTCATTGACAGTACACAGCAGGAAGCAATTGGCCTGGCCTTTGATGGTGGTCGAGCGAGGTTCGAAGCGGTCGATGGCTTTGAGTTCCGCTTTTCGCGGGATGAACGCAGTCGCGGCTGGTATACCGAAGCGTTTGGTGGTGATGACTACACGGTCGAGAATATCCGTCTCGATATCCAGCCGATTCGGCTGACAGGCCCGTTGTATCAAAATTTCCAGCAGGCACCGGTGGCTGAAGCCTCATTCACTGCCGACTGATGCGGTGAGAGTGGGAGCCGATTTCTCATCGAAAATGCAGATTTCGGGCAGGTGGCGATATTGGCCATTAAAGTCGAGTCCATAGCCCACGACGAATTCATCAGGGATCTGAAACCCGAAGAAATCTGGCTTGAGATCAACATCGCGGCGGGCCGTTTTCCAAAGCAGGACCAGGGTGCGCAGCGAGGCGGGCGAAAGCAATTGAACTTCTTTGGAGATTCGCTCCAGGGTGCGGCCAGTGTCGAAAATGTCATCCACAAGTAGCACATGTCGATGGCTGAGATCGGGGAGCCCCATGAGATCTGTCACCAGTGCACGAGCCGAAGTGGTCGCACCGCGATAACTGCTGGCGCGGACAAACGCCACTTCGTGAGGGATGGAAAGTTCCCGCATGAGATCCGCCACGAGAATGACACTTCCTGTCAGGATGGCGACCACAGTGAGCGGCTGGCCGGCGTATCTGTGTGAAATCTCTGCACCAAGTTCGCGGACTCGCTGTTGAATCTCGGCTTTGGAGAGAAGAACTTGCATGGACAAAGACTTTCTCGAAGGACGATTGTCGGCGTTTTGAAGCAACCCGGGTCTCTTGTTAACTCGGCTGTGGGCCCACACATTCCGGTTGTTCAACTGATGTTATGCTGTGGCGGAACTGTACTGTAGCGGCGGGTGCGATTTCGCGGGAAAATCTCCCTTGCGAATGTCGTAAGATCGCTCGAAGTCAAGACAGCATGCCGGAAATCAAGAGGCGATGAGCAATGTCCGACGGTGAAGATCCGCGTGTTTACTTTGCGGCTGAGCGTACACTCCTCGCGTGGATTCGCACGGGGCTGGCAATTGTGGGGATGGGGTTTGTGCTGGCGAGGTTTGGAGTTTTTCTGCAGTTGCTGCACCGGCAGGAGGCTGTCAGGCCCGGGGCCGGTTCGTGGTTAGGGTTGGGAATGGTGGCTCTGGGAGCCTGGACGTTTGCCATTGCGGGATGACAGCACTTTCGCTTCGTGCAGAGTTTATCACCTCAGGAAAAGCCGAGAACCTGGGGCCTCCATTACGGTCTCGTTCTGGCCGGTGCGCTGTCGCTCATTTCGCTTTTACTGGCAGCTTATCTGCTCCTCTCACAAGGTGACGCTTCGCCCGAGCAGGTCGAGCCACCAAAGAAAGCCCAGTCACCTGTGGTCTCAGCTTTATCATCGACAGAGATGAGCACACAGATCCTCGGGTGACGCATGTCGCTTTGAGGTTACAATGCCTAAACAGGTTACTCACCTGATGCTTCAGAGATGTGACCTGATTGCAAAAGTGCTCGGGCGAGCCTGTCCAAAAAATGTTGAACCCCACGTTTCAAGTTGTGATTGATCGATTGAAAGAATGGCCCCAACACCCCTGCTGACTGTGAATGATCGAGGTCTGTACTGCGAGGCGGGTGATTTCTATATCGATCCATGGCGAGCTGTGCCCAAGGCGATCATTACCCATGCTCATGGAGATCATGCGCGGCGGGGAATGGGCTCTTATCTGACGGCGAACGAAGGGCTGCATGTACTGCGTACTCGTATGGGAGAGGATGCTCTCATCGAAACAGTGGGCTATGGCACCGAGTTTTCGATGGGGCCAGTCAAAGTTTCATTGCATCCTGCCGGTCATATCCTCGGTTCGTCGCAGGTTCGAGTGGAGTACAAAGGAGAAGTGTGGGTGGTCTCGGGTGATTACAAGGTTTTCCCGGATCGAACCTGCACGCCGTTTGAACCTGTGCGTTGTCATACGTTCGTGACGGAATCGACCTTCGGCATGCCCATCTATCGCTGGCCCGATCCTGCCGTTGTCGCCAGTGAGATCAACACCTGGTGGCGCGAGAATCAGGCGGCAGGTCGTACCAGCGTGCTCCTGGGCTATGCTCTCGGGAAAGCCCAGCGGCTGATTTCATTATTGGATCCATCGATAGGGCCCATTTATACCCATGGAGCCGTTGAGAAGCTCACTGCCGATTATCGGCAAAGTGGAATTGAGTTACCGGCCACAGAGCAGGTGGTGGGTCATCCCAAAGGCGTCGAGTGGTCGCGTGGGATTGTCATCGCGCCACCCTCCGTGCAGGGAACGGTCTGGTTAAGAAAGTTTGGCGATGTCTCGATGGCTTTTGCTTCCGGCTGGATGACGATTCGCGGAACACGCCGACGGCAGGCCATGGATCGTGGTTTCGTCGTTTCGGATCATGTCGACTGGCCCGAATTGCTGTGGGCGATTCAGGAAACAGGTTGTGAACGGGTGCTGGCGACACATGGATCAGTGGCCATTCTTGTCCGCTGGCTGCGAGAGCAGGGTCTTCAGGCAGATGCTCTACAGACACAGTTTGCTAGTGAAGAAGACCCTGTTGTTGGGGAAGAAGACCCAGCTGAGCAGGAGCCTGTCCAGAACGCTGAGTCAAAAATTGATCTGCCAGATGAACAGGGTGCGGATTAAGTCGGCTCCCAGGAGACAACAGGGCGTTGTTGGTTGCGAAGACAGGTTTGCCCAGAGCTGCAAGCATGGCACACAGAAAGCAGGGCACATAGAGCGCCATCATTTCATGGAAAGCGTATAAGTTGCTGCTCGGAGTCGACTGGGTTTCTGTACAGAAGGTGCGGCTGGAGCAGCCGTTACAATGTATCTCTTGTGGAATTTACCAATTGTTCGGTCTCTGCCGGAGAGGTGACCGCTTATGAGTAAGTGCGGGCTGGTGGATAACACACTTCTCGACTTCATCAATAGAACAAACGTACCCATTTTGCCAAACTTCCTGGGCAGCCCCTCGTTTCGGTATTCAATCCCGAGTAAGATCTTTGTGGAGCACGGGTACTCCTCGTGTGCTGAATCCTCTCAGTGTGAACACCTTATGAGGCGTTCCATTTGGGCTCTGCAAGCGGACTTCACGTGGTGAAACAGATACCTATGTCGATGACTTCTACGCCGGCATCACAAGTTATTGTTCCCGTTGAGGAGCATCCCGAAGCCGATAAGCCCAAACGCCGGAGCACGGCACAATTCAAATTCGTTCCGGAGACGCTCGCGCATCGCGAGAAGATCCGCTCTGATGCGGTGGCTTTTGGAAAGACACTGGATCGCTCGAAGCCATTCACCCGCAACCAACTGGAAGCGATGGCGCGGGAGATGCTTGCCAGGCATGGTGAGCCCGAGAAGTTTCTGGGCTTTGCCATGGTGATGCTGGGGAACGTCTTCTGGCGCGAACAGTTTCTGGCCATTCCTTTTGAGCGGCGGATGCTGCTGTTGCCTCACTGTTTGAAGCATGCCGAAGGATGTCCGGCCGATTACGATGAATTTGGTCTGGATTGCGAACGCTGCGGTGCCTGTTCGATTGCAGATTACAAGGTCAAAGCCGAACAGCTGGGCTACAAAGTGCTGGTGGCTGAAGGCTCGCCGATTGTGCTGAAGATTATCGTCTCCGGGCATATCGATGGCATTCTGGGAGTGGCCTGCCTGAATGTGCTGGAGAAGGCCATCGACAAGGTGCTGATTGCCGGCGTCCCTTCGTATGCGGTGCCGCTGCATTCGGGTGATTGTAAAAATACGACGCTCGACGAATCCTGGGTCTGGGAATGCCTCGATAAGTATGAGCCATTGCCCGATCATAAAACGCGCAGCTTTGTGCCCTTGATGCGGGCCTCGAACCGGGCCTTTGATGAACATTTCGAAACGCTGACTCAACCCATTCGCACGGATGGACTCAAAGGTGATCGAGTGAAAGCAGCTGGCGGAGCTGACACTCACGATCAATTGTCACCACTGAAGTTTACTGAGACGGTGGTGCTCGACTGGCTGCAGCATGGGGGGAAGCGGCTGCGGCCTTTTATCACCCTGGCGGCCTACGATGCCTTGACCGGTGCTGCCGGGCTGACGGCTGATCATCAGGATCAGGCCCTCGAATACCCACCGGCTGTCAATCGTGTGGCCATGGCCATCGAAGCTTTTCATAAAGCCTCGCTGATACACGATGATATTCAGGACAACGACCAGTTCCGTTATGGCAAAGAAACTTTGCACAGGCAGTATGGTGTCGGGCCGGCCATTAATCTGGGTGATCATTTGATTGGGGCAGGTTATCGACTGGTTTCTGCCTCACGAAAAGAGCTGGGTGCTGAAGTCGCTGCCGACATTCTCGATGCGTTCTCGGCAGCTCATATGAAGCTGTGCGAAGGGCAGGGAGCTGAGTTACAATGGTCACGTTCTGGCCGACATGATCTGACTCCTGCTGAAGCGATGAAGATCTATGCGCTGAAGACCTCGCCGGCGTTTGAAGCTGCACTGTATGCCGGCATTCGCATGGCGGGGCCGGTGGATGACTACGCCGAAATGATCACACAGTTTTCGCGTCATTTAGGTGTGGCATTCCAGATTCTGAATGATCTGGGTGACTGGCTGGGTGATGACCACAACAAGCTGGTGGCTGGTCAGGATGCTCAGTCAATGCGACCGACGCTCTTGTGGGCCATGGCTTGGGAAGCGGCGGCGCCTGCTGATCGCGAAGAGTTGCTGCGAGTGGCCAGTTCGACTTACAGCCCGCATGCGAAATTCGAAGCCTTCAAGCGGGTTTTTGAAAAGCTGGGGATCTTCACCAAAGCTCAGACTCTGGTCGAAAAATCGCGAGCCCGGGTGGAAACTCTTGCCGACAGTGTCCATCCCGATCCGTTGCGGGAGCTGCTCTATTTCGTGATCGACACCGTCCTCTCGGAAGAGCATTTGCCCGCCGCACCGGCACCTGTGGTTGTTTCGATGGATACTGTGCGTAAACCCGTCCTCCATCAATTGCAGGTCAACGCCTGAGAATTGTGGTCGCTTTGTTCATGACATCCGCGAACGAGACATCCGTCCGTTTCATCAGGATCGTTGATCGATTGCCACGCCTCCACCAATCGGCCATGCTGTGGCTTTGAGATTGTCACCACCTTGATCGGGAACCTTTGTGCCGATCATTGCCCGAGAGCCGAGCGTTCTGCATGAGATGGTCACCTCCACTGGCACCTGGCGTTGCCGAAGCGATTCCTTCACCTGCTCTGATTATTGATCTCGATGCAGTTCGAGAGAATCTTGATCACATGCTGGCGGTGAGTGGTGGGCCGGAACGACTCCGACCGCACTGCAAAACTCACAAGATGCTGGAACTTTCGAAGCTGGAAGTCGCGCGGGGAATTCGTCGGCACAAAGCGGCCACGTTTGCTGAAGCCGAAATGCTGGCGCGAGCTGGTGCTACTGATGTGCTGCTGGCTTATCCATTGGTGGGGCCGAATTTGCGCCGGGCGGCGGAGTTTCGTCATCGCTTCGCAGGAACAAAGCTGACAGTGCTGGCTGATGATGCCGGGACACTCGATGCCATGTCCGAGATGACCAGCACGGCAGGGATCACACTGGATGTGCTGCTCGATTTGAATGTGGGGATGAACCGGACGGGGATTGATCCCCGCTTACCCGAAGCGGTTGGTCTTTATCAGAAACTGAAGGCCTTACCTGGCCTCAATGCGGCTGGCCTGCATGTTTATGATGGCCATTTGCATCAGACGAACATTGAAGAACGTGCTGCTTCCGTAAGGCAGGTCTGGGAAATGGTGCAGCAGTTTCGCGAGCGTCTGCGTGCTGTAGATATTGAAGTCGGTCAGATTGTCTGTGGAGGGACGGGGACGTTCGATTTGTGGAGCCAGGTTGACGATCCCGCGATTGAACTGAGCCCCGGGACATGTGTGCTGCACGATTGGGGGTATGCACTCAAGTTTCCAGAGATGAATTATCGAGCCGCAGCCTTTGTTCTCAGTCGAATTATTAGTCGGCCAACGAATGATCGCTTGACGCTCGATC
>JAIXUU010000150.1 GCA_027483405.1 Planctomyces sp.
GACATTGAATTCGTCGATGTTCAGCAGGTGATTGACGAGACCATCCCGGCTCTGCGAGATGTGCAGAAGTCGGGCAAGGTGCGGTTTATTGGCGTCAGTGGTTACCCACTGAAAAATTTCACAACCGTACTCAAACAGACGCCTCTCGATGTCGTCCTTTCGTACAATCATTACACGTTGCAGAACACCAGTTTTGGGGATCTCGTTCCGTTTTTGAAGGAACGCGGAGTAGGGATCGAGAATGCGGCCCCGTTTGCTGCCAGGCTCTTGTGCAATGATCCGTTGCCTGTTTGGCATAAGGCAACACCCAAGGTTCGCGAAGTGGCTGCTCAGGCGGCGGCTTATTGCCGGGAGCATGGGAGTGATCTTGCCAAGCTGGCGCTTCAGTTCTCGATTCGAAATGAAGAGATGACGACCTGTATTGCCGGGACCGCGAACCCGGCCCGAGTTTCGGAATGGTGCCGGTGGGCAGAAGAACCTATTGATGAAGAGCTGCTTCAGGAAGTCTTGAAGATTTTGAAGCCCATTCATAACTGGGCACATGTCGAGGGAAAACCTGAAAACAATGAGCCCGCTGGCTCCCGGTTTCAAAATGGTGAATTCGTCATTTGAGCGTTGTTGGAAAAAGGTAAAGCGTTGTCATTCTGACGATCAAATTTTCATTTTCGCGTCAGTATGGGAAATCTGGCGGAGTGACCAACGCGAAAACTCTCGGAAAATCGCAGATAAAGGTGCAAATTACGCCGCTGGCACAGATTCTGCTGATCTCAATCTTGGGGATCGCAGCGAAGGCCGACGGCGCGAAGTCACTCTGCGTTGGAGGGGCTTCCGGACAGGGCTGTCGGCCTTCGTTGCTTCTTCTCGTTGATCGCTTTGCATGGTGACGAAGTCAGACCGCCTTAAGCGGGATGCTTCAATAAGAAGATCAATCCGTCATTTCATCATTTTTCGTCCGATCCCGGTTCTTTCCTGAAAGTTCTGGATCAAATTCCGGTACATGACTAAGCTGTAATGCAGGAATTGCATTGATTTTCAGTGAGGTTTGATTCTTCTCTGAAAGTCGGCTTGATTGATCACCTCGTTGAAAGTGGAGTTTCCGAATGAAGAAGTTGTTTGCGTCTTTGGCTGTTCTGGCTGCTGTAGCGACAGGTGTGGTCGTTTCGACGGCTGCTGAAATTGAATCCGGACTTTCCGCAGGCCAGCGAGTTCCTGCGTTTTATGTGCATGATGTTACCGGCCCTCAGAAGGGTGAAGACCTCTGCTATCGCTGCCGCTTCGGCAATCAGCCAGTGGTTTCCATTTTCACCAAGGACGTTGATGAAAACGTGGCCAAGCTCACCAAGGCTCTTGATGGTGTGGTCTCTGCCAACCGTGACGCCAAGATGGCTGGCTTCCTGGTGCTGACCAGCGACTCACCCAGTTCTGCCGAAGCGAAGCTGTCCGAAGTGGCAACCAAGCACTCCATCAAGCAGATTCCATTGACCACATTTGAAGGCGCTGCTGGCCCTAAGAGCTACAAGCTCAATCCACAGGCCGAAGTTACTGTCATGATGTGGGTCGAAGGCAAAGTGAAGGTCAACAAGGGCTTCGCCGCCAAGGATCTCACTGAGGAAACGATTGCTGCCATCTCCAAAGATGCTTCCAAAATTCTTGAGTAGTCCATATCGGGGAAGATTGGCCTGGTAATCCCCAGGTATCTTTTCCTTCATGTACTGGCAACTCATTGAGAACCCTGTGCAGATATTTGTCTGCACAGGGTTCTTTGCTTTTTGGTTGTTTGAATTGATCGGACTTTCCTCCTGCCCAAAAGATGGCATAATCCTTTTCTCAACTCAGACTGAAGTGACATCAGGAAAGAGATCATGACGACTTCAACTCGCAGAGAATGGCTCGGTCAGACATCAGACTGTCTCGCAGCAATCGCGGCTGGTGCTGCTTTAGCGGGAACTGCAGCCATCAATACCAGCGCTGCCTCTGCCCAGGAATCGACGAGCCCGGCACTGAAGGGGAATATTCGCCATTCGCTGGTTCACTGGTGCTATAAAGACTATTGGAAGGACATTCACGAGTTTTGTCGTCAGGCGAAGAAACTGGGTGTCCAGAGTGTGGAACTGGTGGATCCTGTGCACTGGCCTGTCCTCAAAGAACATGGATTAACCTGCGCGATTGCTTCGAGTCATGGTTTTGTCAAAGGGGTCAACGATCCTGCCAATCATGAGGAATGTCTGGCAATTCTGCGAAAGAAGATCGATCAAGCGGCGGAATTTGGCTGCCCCAGTGTGATCACATTCACCGGGATGAGAGCGAACTCGAAAGGAGTCATCGTTCCTGATGACGTGGGTATGGCGAATTGCGTTAAGGCTTACAAGCAGATCGCCGGTTATGCCGAAGAGAAACAGGTCACGCTTTGCCTGGAGCATCTGAACAGCCGGGTCTCGACTCATCCGATGAAAGGGCATCCCGGATATCAGGGGGATCATGTCGATTACTGCATTGAGATTCTCAAACAGGTTGGTTCGCCGCGAGTGAAGCTGTTATTTGATATTTACCATGTTCAAATCATGGACGGTGATTTGATCTCGAGGATTCATCAGCACAAAGATTGGCTGGGCCATATTCACACGGCCGGTAATCCAGGTCGCGGTGAACTGCATGTGAATCAGGAAGTCAATTACCCTCCCGTCATGCAGGCCTTGCTGGATGTGGGCTACCAGGGCTATGTGGGGCACGAATTCATTCCCACCAAGGATCCAGCGATTGGACTAAAAGAAGCCATTCACCTGTGTGATGTCTGATCTTTGATCCACGTTCAGAGAGATTGCCACGTGGAAAGCACAACCAAAAGTGAGTGCCCTCAGGTTCGATTCCCTATGAATCGCGTTTACTCGTCATCGCTGTCGTCGTAGCCACCATGCTTCTGGCGTTTTTTCATGTCGCGGCGTTGTTTCTTGGACAGCCCTTTGAGGGATTTGTGCCCTTCATCAACCCTCATATAATCCTGGTCAGCAGACTCTTCTCCAGAGTCTGCTGAATCAGTTGCTTCATCACTGACATCAGATTCTTCCTCAACCTGTTTTCGAGAGGAACTGGCTGGTTGACTGTGGCGTGTCGAGCGATCTTTTCCCGAAGAGGACGTATTCGATGCGTTGGCATGATCGGGACGTGTCAATTCTTCGAGACGATCCCAATCCTCTTCGTCCATCGCACGCTGGATCTCGGCGTCTCGGTCGAGTGGTTCTTCCCCGGATTCGTCAGTCGATTGATCGCCTGATTCGTAGTTCTCTTCGTCATAAGTGGCTTCGCTCAATTCGCTGTCATCAGCCACTTCACTTTGAACGACTGTCCTGGCGCGCGTTGTCCGTTTTTTCGTCGCTTTCTTGCGAGTGGTCTTTTTGGGAGCATCTTCAGACGCAGCCGCTTTCTTGCGAACACGGGTTGGCTTTACTGGAGTCGCAGGGCGTTTCACTCCCCACCAGCGGAAAAGCTTCATTCCGCTGAGAACTCGTGTAATCCGGTTCGCTCGACGCTCTTGAGAAGCTGGAGGATCCGCCGAGAAGTAGACGACCTGCCTGAGATGCAGCCAGGCGGTCACCAACACAGCACCTGCTGTCCACAGCCGAAGAATTGCCAGAGACAATTCGGCATTGGCATTGACCTGTCCATTCAAGCTCGCCGAGCGATCCAGTGCCAGTCGCATACAGACGCAAATCATCATCAGAGCGGCTGTGAATCTTAGACTCCAGAGAGAAAGCCGGCTGGATCGCATATCACGATCGAGATTCCGCACCAGGAGTGTGCCTGTGAAAAACGCAGCTGAAGTCCAAAGAACATTGACGGGGTTCCAGAACTTCCATTGAGTGGTCTGCAGAATCATCTCGGCAATGGCCGAATGCAGATCAAGTAATCTGCACAATGAAACGGTCAGTGACAAGACGCCGGCCCAATACCAGACCCGGTACCGTCCTTTGAAATCGAGCGAACTGCGAGATCGGCACCAGCCAATCAGGAAAAAGATCTGGCCAGCGGCCAGCCATCCTGCAGATTCGAGCACAATCGAAAACACAGCGTCGCTTGAGCTGAATAGTCGCTGTGTGATTGGGGCAAAGAAAGCTGGCAACGAGGTGTGGGCTATCAACAGCCAACTGGCAAAAGCTACTGACAAGGTCGCCAGAGAAATGGTCAACCAGACCACCCAGAGACGCACTGGCAGACCAGGGATCAGCTTAAGCGATCTTCCAGCCATTGTTTTCTGGAGCAGATCGGCCAGTGGAATCGACTCACCATTTTCAGGTGATCTCTCCGTACCGTGATCATGGCCGACAGCCATTCGCCGGCGGCGTCGATCACCTGCGGAGCGTGCACCGGCAAACGACATGGATCAATCGCGTCGTGAAAGGGCTGAGGCGGCCATAATCTCACACGAAGGTGCTCCATCACACTTTCGGAAGACAGATCCCTGTCCCTCAGTAATCATGACATCGGAACGGACGAGCGATGACCTACAACCTTTCCGCACTTCACCGCGAGCCCGCTACAAATTACCCAGAGTGACATGGTCAATCTCGCTGGAATTCTCCTGCTTGAACATCGGCCGAAAAGGTTTGCTGAGGGTTGTCGGCGAATTGTGCCGGTGGTGTGCCGGGTGGTATGAACTGATTAAGGCTGCAGGGCGGGAAATCCCAGTTGCTTCCCGTAGGCCGAAACAAGTTGTGCCGGAGTGATGCCGTAGGTGAGTTCGAGAGCCTGTTGCCAGGTAAAGCCTTCTTTGACAGCCGTGATTAACCCGCGATATGCATTGGCATCGGTCGTGACGAGAAACTGTGTCATGGTGGCTGCGACCCCGTACTGCCAGCCATCAATCCGGCCATTGGAGCTGAGCAGTCCATCCAGAGTTCCAGTGGCTTTGATTTGAGGGATCGCTCCAGTCATGCGATTGGCAATATGATCGCTTTGTGGAACGACGACAGCCGCCACCCAATCGGCGATCCCTTCGTTCATCCAGGGAGGAATGCGGCTCGTTGAGCGAATTCGATGGAGAAACCCGTGAGAGGTTTCATGCACTAAAACGGCAGCAAAAAAGACGGGGTCATCACCACGACCGCAGACTGTTAATACGCGCCCATCACTCCACTGGTGAGACAGCCCAGCGATTCCTTGAGTCTCTGGATTGTCCAGATGACGGGCTTCGAATGTCCGAAAATCGTTTGACGAGGCAAAGACGATGACCGGGCATTTCC
>JAIXUU010000287.1 GCA_027483405.1 Planctomyces sp.
CCAACGAAGTCAACGAAATCGGCACCATCACCAACAGCGTGGGATCAAGCTGGGCCCAACCCGCCTACTCCCCCGCCGGCAACATGACCACCATCCCCCAACCCAAAGACCCCAGCAAAGAATACCTCGCCACCTACGACGCCTGGAACCGCCTCGTCAAGTTAGAAGAAGAAGTCAGTAGCGTTATGGAAACTGTCGCCGCATATAGCTACGACGGTCGCAAGTTCCAAATCATCCAGAAAGAATACGTCACAGGCGTGCTGGATGTGACCAAACACCAGTATTACACCGACGGCTGGCAAAATATCGAACAACGCGACGACGGCATTTCCACACCTGCCCAACAATACATCTGGGGCCTCAGATACATCGACGACTGCCTCTTCAGAGACCGCACAGCAGAGTTGGAACTCGACGAACGTCTATATTGCCTTCAGGATGCAAACTGGAATGTTGAAGCGATTGTGGATATTCAAGGAGAAGTGCAAGATCGTTTTGCATACAATGCCTATGGCTTCCCGAAATTCACTAACGCAACTTTTGAGCCACAATCACCCACCAAGCTGTGGAATATCCTTTATTGTGGCTACCATTGGATCCCCATGCCTGGTCTGTATTATTGCCGCTACCGACTTTTTACCCACGCAACTGGAACCTGGATTCAACGAGACCCCATATCTTATCAGGCAGGTGTTAATCTCATGCTTTACTGCCACGGCAGCCCTGTCACTCATACCGACCCATATGGGAATGACATATTTGATGCATATGACAAGACTATATGCCACACACCACACACTCCTCCTACCGGTGAGATTGACCAAGAGTTCTGCACCTGGTATGTGTGGACGCATCCCTGCCTAGATTGCTGCACTTCAGCTCAAATTGAAACGGGACGAGCGTGTTGCGCAAGAAGCAATCAAGCCCTATCTGGTTGCTCATTTGACAGGAAAGACAAAATAAATTTCTATCAGTGTAAAGACTCAAATGAATGTCGCTGTACAATTCGCCATATGGCAGACGCTGAACGAATCAAACATGGCTGCCCAGATCGTGTTTACGGCACCGGAGAGTCTATGGGAGAATGTCAGAAGAACGCTAAGAATACAGCTCCGCCGCCATGCAGGAAATATTATGGACACTGCGGTTGGATATAGGAAGATACAGGCCAACTAGGTGGTCTCGCAAATGCGATTGTTTCGTGAATAGGGGGGGGGGTATGGGGAGTGCGGAATGCAAAGAGTTTTTCATGCATTGCAGAAATCGTAACACTCAGTCAGTAAAGAAACTTCTGAAAAAGTCGCCTCAGCTAATTAGTTGCATTGACACTGATCATGTCACTCCTCTCATTGCAGCTGCCGAATCTGGTGCTAGTTGGACAATGATGAATATACTCTGCGATTCGCTCAATATTAATAGTAGGGATCGCCTTGGGAGAACAGCACTGTACTGTGGTGTTTTTAAAATGCAGCGTCGCTCACTAGAGCGATTGTTGATACGAGGTGCAGATCCAAACTCAGAAACATATGCTTCAGAAACCCCTCTTACGGCTGCGATTGTATGTGGAAGAAAGTCAATAGTTAAGATTTTATTGCAATACGGTGCGAACATCAATTATGTCTGTAAAGATCTTGGACGGCCTGTTTACTACGCAGTGAGCGGCAAACGACTTTCGATATTACAGCACTTGCTTCAGCATGGCGCATCAACCCATGGAAACTTTCCAAGAAATATGACGCTGATGGAATGGGCAATCGATACTGGCGACGAGGCCATCATTCGCGCGGTGAGGACCAATGAGCATATGTAGGTCAGCAAACAAGTAGAATCTGTCAGGAGTCTTTTTATTTGTTGCCATTTCAATTCAATGATTACTGACATTTTTATTTTGCCGATCAAAGTTTGGCACAGGTTGTTGGTTATTGAGTGACCTGTGCGCCAGAGGCCCAGAAAGTCTCACTTCCCGCGATCGTAATCTCTCTGCTCTTTGATATTTCAGCAAAGTGTCTCTTCACATCCCCAGCCGGGGATCACTCTCCGGCAGGGGCTTTCGATGCCGCCACCTCAGGAAGTGCTGTTAATCAGGTGCAGTTCACGTACAATGACTTTGGGCAGTCGATCCAGACGTTCCAGGTGCATGGCGGCCTCTTGGATGATTGAACAGTGAGTACCGGCACCACACCCAGCGTGCAGCGAGGTTTTACCAACGGCGGCACCAGCACCGTGCACCCACTGAGCCTCACCTACGACTACGGCACCACCAACGAAATCAACGATACTCTCAGCCGCATCGGCTCCATCATCGGAGGCGATATTTCCCTGACACACCTGGCCGATTACGAATTCCTCGGCCTAGCAGGCGTCATGCTGCAAACCAGCCCCCAACCTAATCTCCGTTACACGCTGACAGGAGTCTCCAATGATCCTCACACAGGCGACATCTACACCGGGTTGGATCGCTTTAGCCGGGTCAAGGATTCCCGCTGAACGCTGACCTCTCCCGCATCCAGTACGGCTACGATCGAGCCAGCAAACGCATCTGGCGCAAGAACCCTGTCGCCACCGCCAAAAGTGCCGAATACGACTGGCTCTACACCTACGACGGCCTCCAACGCCTGAAAACCGCCAACCGGGGCATACTCAAAGGCACCCAAACCGCCCTCACCAGCACCGCGTTCAAGCAGGACTGGAACCTCGACCCCACCGGCAACTGGGAAGGCTTCAAACAATCCGACAACGGCTCCACTTGGACCATGGAACAGGCACGCACCGCCAACCCGGTCAATGAGATCATCGATATCACCAACACGACGGGCAGCACCTGGGCCGACCCGGCCTACAACGCCGTCGGCAACATGACCACGATTCCCAAGCCCAAGCAGATGGACGAAGCCTACACGGCCACCTACGACGCCTGGAACCGCCTCGTCAAACTCGAAGAAGAAGTCTCCAGCACCTTTTGAACCGTCGCCGAGTACCAGTACGACGCGAGAAATTTCCGCATTGTGGTGAAAACCACGATTCAGGAGTTCTCTACGCAACCAATCACGCCTAACAACTGGCAAACCTCGAAGAATGAATCGACATTAGCTTCGCACTATCTCAGCACCCCACGAAACCATTCTATAAGTCGCAGTTCATCTCACTTACGACTTTAGAGACAAAGTGAGGTGAAAGCAGCGCCATGCATTGAGGTACTCTTTCTGTCGGACATTTACGAGAGATATTGGTGCAATTTCTGGAGTCATGATCGTTATCTGGCAAGACATTGGTCTTCCAGCAGCCATCCTTCTCACAGCAATTCATCTGCCCAATGGTGTGGAGGAAATGGTGGGGAACTCTCACTGGTTCACACTCCACGCCAAAATGCCCGCCCGGTGAATTTGTGTAGGCTTCCCACCACCAGGGTTCGCGGCCTCCAGCGATCACGATACAAGGCTTCTGGAATGCGGCGGCGGCGTGCATCGCGAAGGTCACCGGGCAGATAACGCCAGCGGCGTTTGCAATCACCGCGAGCGCCTCTCGAAGTGTTGTCTTCCCGACAAGGTCCACCACTCCGCTGAGGTGAGGATGTGTATGTCCTGGAAGCTGGGCTCCGATCTGAACAACTTGAAATCCCTGAGTTGCCATTTGGTCAACGAGAACCTGCCAGTAGCGAGTGGGCCACAGCTTTGCCCGATTGCTCATCTTTCCGCCTGCCGCAACAACCCAATAAGGGTCGTCTACGGGTACATGAGATTTTTCCGCTTCGGAAAGGTGCAGATCTCCGAATGGCTTCAGAAGGTCTAACTTCAGGCCGAGTTGTGCGCTGAGCCGTCGATGAAATGAAGTGAGGTAGTGGAGCTTAATGCGAGTCGCTTCAGCTTGGGAATTTTCCAACGTCAGTTCCACACGAGGCATGCCTGCTGGAAACTCCGCTCCCCAAAAGTGAGCGATGTATGGATTATTCTCCCAGATCGCACCGCAGGCACCAGCGATATGAATTTCAAAGCGATCGGGATAGGTCAGGGCCAGATCACGCACTACGGCTGTCGCACAAATCGTATCGCCGGGTGCTCGCCAGTGAGTCAACAGAATCGGCTGTTTGTCGGTTCGTTCTAACTGCATCGGCCAATCTTTTCTTTGAATGATCCATTCTCAGGCCAATTGTGATTCGGGGCCTAAATTTCCACAAAAACTTCTCCGTGACACAGGATGCCAGTGGATGACATTAGGCTGACACTGAGCGTGCTTATGTTCTTCTTCGTTTCGAACAGTGGCATTCACTTTCATTGCAAACGGAGTCGACCATGGCGATTGATCTTCGAGCGGAACAGCTCATTCTTCTGGGAGAAGCTTGTCGCAAGCTTTCTGTGGTCGCCAGTCCCCCGACATTGTGGCGATGGCGTACCCGAGGTGTGAATGGGGTCAAGTTGGAATGCGTCCGCGCAGGTCGCAAGTGGTACACCACCTACGAAGCCCTCAATCGTTTTCTTGATGCTCAAAGCAGCCTTCCTGTCCCATCTCCCGCCGAAAAACCTCAAGAACCCAGAACAAGAAGCGACAAAACGAATGACCGTCTGAGAGCAGCCGGGCTGCTTTGAGGCGACGGACGACTAGGCCAACATTCGGCCGATCGTGACCTACTTCCGAGCTGGATTGACTGTGTGCACTGCGTGCCATCATGTTGACCTCTCCTCGGGCACAATACTCTCTGGAAAGCTGTCGAGAACGGGCAAGTCACGGGATTCGATTTCACAAGCCGAAGGAGGCTCGCTAGCCTAAAGCCTGAGCGAACACTTCAGATGGCTTTATCGATCCACCGAATCAAGCCCAGAGTCACGAGATGCCTGCCTCGTCCAATGAACCCTTCGATGCTACGGATCCCGATCAGGCCGCCGAATTTCGACTGGCGGTCGCTGGTTTCATCAAGAACCTCATCTGTGCCAGGGAGAATTCTGGATCAGCTCCACTTCCCGCGATGACGACGACCCCTTGGTTCCCTGATCAAAAGCGATCCATGGCCTCCTGCAGAGTTCTACTCAATCAGGCCCGAACTCAATTCTCGTCCCTCCAGAATCGTTTCTGCGGTTACTTGGACTCCGAACCATACTTTGATTCCTCTGAGACTCGCAGTTCACTGGCAGAAGTCTTCTTTCATACCCGAAATCTCCTCCTCGACTTTACAACGACGTCCGCACTCGATGCGGCCATCTCCCAAAGCGACAACTCATTGGCCATCCCTTGGGATCAAGTCGCCCGCTGGGAGCAACTCCCCCGGTTACGATTTCTCCTCGACCGGCTGCCCATTTCTCGGATGTCCCCAGTTAGTCAAAGTGCCTATCCGACTTTTCGTACAGACCCCTCGTTTCGGTGTTCTGAAAGTGGGGCCTCCTTCTCGCCCCTCTCCCCTTCCGGAAAGAAGCTTCTCCTCGCCATGAGCGGGCGTCCCTCGATCAGTTTCGACACTCTCTGGCACCGTGTTTGGGGCACTAACAAAGTGTTGTCCGACGACGCCATCCGAAGTTTGGTCAAACGGCTCAACAAGCAATTCCAACAAGAGAGTTTTCCTTGGCGATTATCGACTGCCGGACAGACTCTCTCCTGGATTCCCCACGCCTGAACGGCCAGGCAGAGACTCTTCTTCGACTCGCTGTCCCATCCCCCTGATGGGGACACGATCCGGTAGAGCTGAGAGATCTAGCCGATGAGCCGCATGATCTCGGCCGCTTTGGTGAAATCTCGTTCGGCATAGATCTCAGTCACCTTGGGATCGGCGTGTCCTAACACAATCTGGGCGGCTTCCAGGCCGAAGCGTTCCCGGATGGTGGTGGCCCGCGTGTGGCGCAGCTGATTCGGCGACCAGCAGTGCTCCTTGCGCCAGGCGGCCGCTTCCAATTGCCGTTCCTTCTTGAGTTTGGCGAGCTGTGCTGGAGTGAGCAACTTGTCTCTTTTCAGGAATCGATCGATGTAACGCAGTTCGTCCGGCATTTCGAACGCCGTTTCACAACCCCGTTGAATGGCGCGGTTGTACGTGTCCTTGGTGTAGAACTCACACAATGCCCGCTGATCCTGTCTCAGGGCTTGTGAGGGGGTCATGGGCGATTGACGGGATTCCCGCCGAATACGACTTCGTTCCCGTTCGGATTCCTGGGGGGAGAAACAGTAGGCATCGGCGGCTCTCAACAGATAGGGGGCGAGGATCTTCTGGCCTTCGGGGCCAATGAATATCTTCCGTTGGCGTCCATGATGCTCGGTCTTGTGATGACGGGGGACGTAGATCCAGGCCTCGTTGTCCCGTCGAGTCACATCGCCGGGTCGCAACTGGCAGACTTCACCTGGTCGCATCCCGGTGAGCAACTGCAGCCGTACCATGTCGGCCACCACTGTTGTGAGAGCCGGGAGTGTGCGTTCGACAATCGACTCGGGCACAGGACGGACCGGATCCGATTCGCGAGCGGCTGTGCGACCTTCCCGGAGACCCGACACGGCCGCCAGAGCCTGATAGACGCCGGGAGGCACCAGTTCTTCCTCCACTCCCCAACGGAAGACCCGTTTGATCTTGCCGACCAGGCAGTTGATGTAGTTCCGGCAGTGACCGGCTTCGATCATCGTCTCCCGGACTTTTTTGAGAGACCGAGGGCCGAAGTCGCGGACGAGGGTTTGGCCGTATAGCTGAATGACGGGACGCAGGGCCTGGCGGAAGTGATTTGTTGAGCGGGTTTCCGTGCCGTCCCGATGACGGTAATAGGTTTTGGCAAAATCCAGAAACAGGAGGGCCAGATCATCGACTGTCAGGGCGACATGCCGTGGATCCTGATCCGAAAGCCAGGCCGTGACCAGCTCCTCGTACTTTTCGCGGCTCTCGGGCGTGCCGAACTTGCCGAGGTAAAAGTCCTTGCCCGCGATTCTCACGCGGGCCTGCCCCGTGGGGCGATGATGGACGTAAGCGGGGCGGTTTTTGGTGGGTGCCATGGGTGCGACCAACTGCAGCGAGGGTAGAAATGAGGGTAGTCACCCACTTTTCTGCTGCACCGCCGAAATGGCGGGTAGTCGCAAGTATTGACTCAGCAAGGACTTACAGGATTGGTCGATACAGGATTCGAACCTGTGACTTCCAC
>JAIXUU010000307.1 GCA_027483405.1 Planctomyces sp.
ATGTTCAATTACATGCGACTGAGCGATGGGGGATCGCCTCGACACACTGGCCCACTATCAGAAATTCATGTGATTGCCGAGATCGCCCAAAGGGTTCTTCAGAGGTCGGGCCCGATCGACTGGCAGGAAATGAAAAGCGCCCAGAAGATCCGCGAATCACTGGCGAAAGTCGTGCCAGGTCTTGAATCCCTCGCCACGATTGGCGAGACAAAACAGGAGTTTCAGATTCCGGGCCGCACCTTTCACACGCCCACGTTTCCAACGCCCAGCGGTCGTGCGCAGATCAAATGCCACCAACTCCCTTCTCTGATGGGGGCACCCGGTGAATTCCGATTGATGACAATCCGCAGTGAAGGCCAATTCAATACCGTGGTTTACGAAGATTACGACCTATATCGCAACATCGACCGCCGTGATGTGATTCTCATGCACCCTGAAGATCTTCAGTTGGCTGGCCTGTTCGACGACCAGCGAGTGGTCGTGAAAAGTGCTGCTGGCGAGATGGTGGGTATTCGCACAAGGTCCTTCAAAAATATTCGCCCCGGGAATGTCATGATGTACTACCCGGAGGCCAATATCCTTGTCCCACGCAGTCTCGATCCGCGCAGCAAAACTCCGGCTTTTAAGGCCATCCCTGTGACAGTTAAGGCCTTGTGAGGCGGAAAAACGCTTGAAAAATCAGCGGTCAAAGACCCACAGGAAATTCAAAAGAGTCTTCGCAGTTCATCTTTGCGATTTGGAGCGGATTGGCTAACATCTTCAAGACAGTGTGTTTGCGCTTAAACAGCTTCCAGGGACGGAATCAGAAATGCGCCGGATTGCAGTCATGAATCAAAAAGGTGGCGTCGGCAAGACGACCACAAGTGTCAACCTGGCTGCGGGCCTGGCTCGTGCCGGGCAGAAGGTTCTCCTGATCGATCTCGATCCGCAAGGCCATGCTTCGATTCATCTGGGTGTCGAAGCCTATGGCCAAGTTCCCACGATCTATCAGGTCTTTACTGGCCGTAAAAAACTGACTGAAGTTCAGCAACTTGCTTGTGAAAATCTTTGGCTGGCCCCCGCGAATCTCGATCTTGCAGCGGCTGAATTGGAGCTTGTCGACGCACAGAATCGCGAAATCATCCTGCGAGACGCCATCCTTGCCTGTGAAGATCAGGGGGCGTTTGACTACATCGTGATGGATTGTCCTCCTTCACTGACAGTTCTTACGATCAATGCGCTCACGGCAGCGACAGAGGTCTTTATTCCTCTCCAGCCTCACTTCTTTGCCTTGCAGGGGCTTTCGAAGCTGTTTGAAACGACGGCTCTGGTGAAACGCCGTTTGAATCGTCAGCTCAAAGTCGCCGGAATTGTGCTTTGCCTGTATGAGACAGGAACTCGACTCGCAGCAGATATCACCGACGACCTGACTCGCTTTCTCGAAGAGAGTGATCCTCAGTCGCCCTGGGCACAGGCCAGAATCTTCTCGTCTCGCATTCGTCGAAACATTAAACTGGCGGAGGCACCGAGCTTTGGACAATCCATTTTTGATTACGCCCCCAAATGTACGGGAGCTGAAGATTACCTGGGATTGGCCAACGAAGTGTTAGCCACTGCCAGTCAGGCAACTCGCCCGCATGCTGCCTGACAAGATCAATTGCCACGACGAACCTTAAAGAGTCCATCGCCGCTCCAGCTTCCTACGGAATGAACGTCATGCCGAAAATTCTGACTTCACGCTGGACAGCGGCTTTTATTCTCTGCCTGACCATTCTCATTGCTGATCAATGGACAAAACTCTGGGCAGTCGAAGTGCTCAAAGGAGAAGAGGCCTGGGTCTTTCTCGGTGGCATCTTCCGCATGCAGTTCGCCTATAACCCGGGTGGATTTCTTGGTCTGGGCGGAAATCTCTCCAGTGAAATGAGGACGGCTTTATTCATCGGCCTGAATGGCGTGGGTCTGTTGGCACTGGCGATCCTGCCCTGCGTCAAGCGATTGTCGCTCTTGAACTTCTTTGCCTGCTGGCTGATCTTTGCCGGTGGTATTGGGAATCAGATCGACCGGATTCGCCTCGAGAACGGCCACGTGATCGATTTCTTGAATATCGGCTGGGGTTCCCTGCGCAGCGGAATCTTTAACATTGCCGATATGGCCATCACCGCCGGTGCGCTCATCCTGCTGGTGGCAGCCATCATGGCGCCAGCACCCCGCAAATCACCGGCAACGAGCGATGAGCCTCAGGCGATCATCCCCGATCACACTGAGCCAACCCCTGCAAACTAAGCCGGGTTTCCCACTCAGTGGGAATTGCAGCATTGTCAAGGACTCGCAGAGTTCCAGAGTGATGTGAGTTACGGGGCTCGCTTCGATGAACTGAAATCTGACCTCATTCATCTCTCAGAAAAAGGTGTCATTGCGGCAGCGAAAGTTCCACCGATAGAAACTCATGAGGATGAGTTTTGTACCGATTCGCCAGTTGCCTGAGAGTCGCCAGTCGAGTGCCGCCGCGAGAATTCTCGGGAGTAATCGTCTCAGTTCCATTGAGAGCTCCCAACACTTGCTCGCGAATGATCATGACGCGGATCTTGCGAGTTCGCAGCTCACCGGCACATTCACACGTCAGGCACACCAGATATGGAATCGTCCGCGTGGGTAATCCCATTTCCCGGCGGAGATTCCCTTCAGCAAACCGCTCCGAAAGCTCATTCAGAACTGCATTGAGGTAGTTCCAGTAATGCTCTTTCGGAAGCGGCAAGACCGCATTTTCGGGAGTGGTCGCCTTGGCTGCTGCCCGAATCTCATCGGCAGCCGTCGCATTCAAAAAGACTTCTTCACAGCGCTTCTCATCCAGCGTTCGATAAACCAGCTTGCCGTCTTCGATCCAGTTGAGTGAAAAGTTCAAACGGTCGAAAAATTCCTGACGCTTCCAGTCATGCCGTGCTCGACGCTGACCGAACCACCAGCCGACACCGACAAAGATTAATCCGATGAGAATCTTGACGAGATTGTCCTGAACATGAACCCAGATCTGCTGCAACATTTCCTGCACGGCCACGCTCCCTGGGAATTCGACATCGATTCGAACTTCAGAAACTTAATCAAGACTTGAATACGACTGCTCTAGTCTTTCAAAAAACATTACGGGATTCATTTCTGGAAATCCCTTTCGTCCGTATTCGATTTGTACCTCGCGTTCCGCATCTGTCGTCGAGAGATATCACTGATCACAATCGATCTCTAGCCTGACGTCCTTCAGGCTAGACACACCTCTCTTTAC
>JAIXUU010000258.1 GCA_027483405.1 Planctomyces sp.
GACGCCATTCGATCGAGGCTGAACGACGATCGCACGAAAACCGAACCGGCGCTGGAACTCTTCCGCAAAAAGGAACTCGTCATTGATGTCGATGGGCGCCTGACACGCGACGAAATCCAGGCCAACATCCGCGCAGGCCTGGGGATTGCGCCGAAAAATGACTGAGTCGGACAAACGAGCGCAATAGGCAACTCAGTGTGAGGTGGCCTGCACGAGTTGTGAGAAGAGCAGACGCAATTCGGGTTGATGTCTGAGTGCGCCGATCAAGGTGTGCTGATCAATTCGCGATTGCCGGAGTTGGCGGGCCAGCGATTCATGATGAATCTTGCGGAAGAGCTTCCACTGGCGGTACTGAATCCACGAAGTGATCGCGACGCCAATCAGCAACCCGAAGCCCACATCCAAAAACCAACCCGAGACGCCGACATCCATCGCTTGATGGTGGGCTACACACAGCCAGAACCAACCCAGCACACCAATGACAATTGGTCGAACGGAAAGACGTTGCAGACGCTCGTTGATCTGTACGAGTCGACCGTAGAGAGCCGGGTCGTCCAGAGGATCGGATTTCTGCGGATTTTTGACAGCTTCGCAGACAAGTTCGCCATCACGGCGGGAAACGACAATGGATTCTCCGTTTGAAGGGAGAAAATCCGCCAGATACTCAAGTTCTTCGAATGGTGATTGAGGCATGGCTGACATGTCCGGGGGAGGGACGAAGTCTCATGCAACTGGCTCTGCCATTTGCCTCTGCCAGTCCAACAGATGAAGTCGCATCCTCTGGCTGATCCTCACCAGAATCCCGGGTGCTGATTTCATCTAAAAGGCAGGTGACGAAAGTCTAATCGAGCCGGGCGAGGAGTTCCAGAATCTTCCCCAGATCATTCTCGACACCCTGTGGCATATTGCGGAAGGGGGTTTCGGTCACGCCGCGGCGTGCCAGCTTCGATTCAAACATGTCACGATTCCCGGAGTGATACGCGACGGTGGCATCGGGATCTTTGAGCTGATGGCCAGTGAGAATGCACACCACTCGGTCGGAAGGAGCGATAATCCCTTGTGCCCGCAGGAGACGGGCACCGGCCACACTGGCAGCACTGGCCGGCTCGCAGCCGAAACCGCCTGCTCCCACCTGCGCCTTGGCGTCGAGAATTTCCTGATCATTGACATCGCGCACGACACCATCACAGGTTTCGAGGGCTCGCAAGCACTTCATTAAGTTCACAGGCCGATTGATCTCAATGGCACTGGCAATGGTATCCGCACGGCGAGAATTGAGATCCATTTCGGCATAAAACCGATTGATGGTCTCTAAAGGAACATTCCCATTATTCCAGCGGACATGATGGTCATTGTAAAGCTGCTGCAGCGTATTCGCTCCATGGGCGTTGATGACAGCCAGGCGTGGGATGCGATCAATCAGGCCCAGTTGTTTCAGTTCGGCCAAGGCCTTGCCGAACGAACTGCTGTTTCCGAGATTTCCGCCGGGAACCACAATCCAGTCAGGAACTTCCCAGCCGAGACCTTCGAGAACTCGATACATGATCGACTTCTGGCCTTCGAGGCGGAACGGGTTGACACTGTTGCACAAGTAGATGCCTCGCTCGGAAGAAACTTCGCGAACGCGAGCCAGGGCGTCGTCAAAGTCACCCATGATCTGGACTGTGCAGGCATCATAATCAAGAGCCTGTGAGAGCTTCCCGAAGGCAATCTTGCCACTTCCGATGAAGACCACAGTCCGAAAGGCTTTGGTTGAGCTGGCATAGATGGCCAATGATGCGCTCGTATTGCCTGTCGAGGCACAGGCGGCCACATGGGCACCCACCATGCGGGCATGTGTGGCGGCGGCTGTCATGCCATTATCTTTGAAGCTGCCGGAGGGATTGAGCCCTTCGTACTGCAAAAACAGATTTCCCTGCTGCACACCGACGTAACTCGCCACAGCGGCTGAGTTCTGGAGAATCGTCTGACCTTCTCCAATGGTGACAATCGACTCTTCGGGAGCGAAGGGGAACAACTCGCGAAAACGCCAGACGCCGCTGAAATCGAGAGGCTGATTGCGGCGGCTCCAGCGCTGTTCGAACCAGCGCATCGAGCCCGGCACGCGGATTCGATTCCAGTCGTAGCCAATATCCAGCAGACTTCCGCACGCTGTGCATGAAGTCAATGTCTGATCGACCGCATAGGTCGCCCGGCAAGTCGGTTCAATACACACCTGGAAAGCCGCATCGGTCGGTGAGGAGCGGAAAAGTTTGGCGACAGGGGGAGTGATGGCGGCTGTGGGTGGGGTCATACAATCAACCTTTGCAGAGCGGGGATGATCAATGGCCTGCGGGACAATGATCTGCTCCGAATGTGGGCTTTCTTCGTAGAGAGTCTCGGAAGGAAATTGTGGTCTAAGGGTTGTGAAGGTGTGAGGATTCGTTCTGGTCTTCAATTGAGTGATGAAGGAACCATTCCATTACTCTTTAACTGTGTAAAACCGGGGAAAATCTTTCTGAAAAATTGTGTTCCCATCATCGGACTCAACTGTTGTTATGCACTGCGGTCATCAACGGGTAGAAACTGCAAATCGGTCGGGCCGATGTAGGCTCCCAGCGGTCTCAGCTTCCAGGTGGTGCGGATCTGCTCCATGTAATGAGCCATCCAACCGGCGACGCGCCCTGTGGAAATCACCACGGGAGCAGCATCCACTGGTAATCCAAGATACTTCATCATTCTGACGACGGCCCAAAGAAGTGTGGGCCCTTGTTCGGCAACTTCCCAGGCGGCGGCTTCGATCCAGTCGGCATGTTCCTCCCAGACCTCAAAATCGGGCTGATCGGAGAGCTGATCGGCCCAATCGCTGAGAACACAGACACGGGCATCGCCTCCGCGGGGAATGCGAGGCCCGAAGCCGGGGAGAATGGCTCGTTCTTCCCAGAGCCTGTGAATCAGGTCACGACTCATTTCCGGGCTATGAACGGCATCCAGCAGATCGGCAATCGCGCGGGCTTCATCGAGCGGGCATTCACCGGAGAAGATGCTTAAGGCGGCCACCATGGCTCCTAGAACATCAACGCGACTGCCAGCCGCCAGACGTGCCGCCAGAGTGCTGGGTTCGTATTCGAAATCGGCGGAAGTGATCAGCAGCGCATCCATCGCCATGGAATGTTCATCGCGTGGCTCAATACCTGAGGCGAGGCGAAGGAAGTTTCCACCATAGGAAA
>JAIXUU010000046.1 GCA_027483405.1 Planctomyces sp.
ACTCGGCGTCGCATCAAGCCGGAACATTTCCAATGCGTGACCGAAATCTGCCTCAAACAAGAATTCGGTCAGTGGAGAATGTTTGGCTGGATTGGGCCTTGGCTCAGCTGGCTTCAGCATGAGCAAATCAATTACCTCGAAATCAAAATCACCGCTGCGGATACGGACCGATCCGTTTGTAGCGACTGAAAACACGGTCTTGAAACCGCGGTTGAACCGCCCCACCTCGTCAGCCGTTCGTTCGCTTTCTGCCGCCAGCCTCCAAATGCGCTCCACGTCGTGGCGCTCGTGACCGTCGATGTCCGGTTCGTTAAAAGCACGACCGGCATGGCGCGCAATGACCTTGCGTCGGCCAGCGCTGCCGGATGATTCAATCAGGAATTCAAACCACGCCTCAGAAGGCTTGTCCCGCTTGCTGGCATAAGCGCTCTCCGCATTCTGGAGAAGCTCCCGCAAGATGTGGTGCTTTTCGTAACCGACCTTGCTGACCAACTCCTTCAGAAGTGTGCGACGAATCGCGTCCCGATGTTTCTGGTATCGCTCGTAGGGTGGTAGAACGGCATCCGCCTTGTAATCAGCGCCGTCAACAGCGTATGTCTCGAATTGGCTCAGGATACGCTGGCACTGCTTCTCGTCTGCTGGTGGACGAAATTGGTGTACGGTCAATTGTTCCGCTTCGACAACGAATTCAGCATTGTCCAGTGTCGCCACCACTTCACCGTCATAGCGCCATTTTATGTTGAGCGGCTGGGGGCTGCCGTAAAGCTTACAGGTGCCAGCTGCCAGAAGCCTGCTGATTTCTGGCAGCGCCAGCGTCTCGGGACCGAGCTGCTCAACATCCAACGGGGTCAGCGTGCCGAGCTTGATTTCTAGTTCTAGCTTCGCCGGTTGAATACACGCCTCGGCAAGAGCCGGAATGTTTGCCAGTGCTGAGGGTAATGGCTCGCCGCGCCACTCCGCTCGGTCTAGCAAGATTTGCCGTAGCCTGTCTGTGTCACCCATTTCGATTTGAACCACTCCGGCCAAGATCAAATCCCGCAGGCGACGCTCTTTTTGCGGTCCCAACCCAACCTGCCACTCGCGACGTTGTTTGAGGCTGATCGGTGAACAGAGCTCGTCTAAGCCCTTTGACTGAAGCTCGTTGCCTGGATCGATTTGCCACCGATAAAAACTCTTCAAAAGTTCGCGGCCCAGACGTTCCCGGTGCTTGGAGAACTCTTGTTGAGTTATGAACGTCAGCCCAAGTTTTTCCTGTAGCCCAAGTCGGCATACTCGGCGGTGAGTCGAATCGGTGAGCCAAGACGGAGCGGGGGCAAATGCATTGTCGAGGCACAACGCAGCACGAATCGAAGCCTCGATGCTGACGCTCAATACCGTCTTGCCCGAAAGGTTTTGTTCAACTGATCGCGCGTGGAGGAACCGGCTGACGGCGGTTTTCTCGGCCTCATTGATGATATGTGCCCAACCTCCATCGAGCGGTCGGCGCGCATCCTCAAAGGATTGGTTAAAGACCAGCCCGAAGGCGTCACCGCCAGATTGCTCCGTTAGCCGCCGTGTCAGCTCACCGGGCAGCCTTTCCCTCAACATAGCTTTTGTCGTTTGCTCCCACTCTCCGAGAAGTCCCCATTCTTTAACGAGGCCGGTGATGCGTTTCCGTTCGTTGTCCGCATAACGCAATGGCCACGCAGTCAGTAGTCCTGCGAAACAGTCAACTGGCGTGTCGTCATCAAGCCATAATCCGGCCAACGGCAACCATCGGCCATCACCACTCGGCACGCGTAAGCACGCGAGCGCGGAGGCGATAAATTGGGGCGGGCAAGTCCGGCGCGGGTTTTTCCAAAACTGCTCGCCCTGTGTTTGCCACGCGTCGAGACTATCCAACCGTGCAGGCACTTCGCCCCATGTCGGGTTGAAAACCGACTTGGAAAGTTTGCGGAACTGTTCGGGCAGACGCCCGTTGAAGACGTGTGCGGATTGCCAGACGGCGTCTCGACCCCATTCCGTCAATCGCGAGAAGCATGAGTGCCATTCCGTCGATAGTTCAGTGCCACATGGCTCGGCCATGAGGTCGCCCAAGTTTTCAGTATTTCCGTTGGCTCGCTCGACAAGTGCACCCGCGAGAGTTCGTTCCAATGAACCTGTGGAATGGGAACTGGTTGAGAGATACGCGAGCATCGCAGCACGTCGAGTAGCAGCCGATACCGTTGGGCTGCCCAAAACCGTCGCAAACGGTTCGCCAATATCATCGGACCTTGCCGCCCCAACTCCGAAGACTGCCGTCCCCGCTGGGACGAAGGCTGGGAGTTCGGTGCCCAGGTCCCTTGCTGAAGCAAGCTGAGACCATGCATCACGGGCAGCTTGATTCTCAACAACCTCAATGCGCTGCGCATTCGCCTTGAGCACGCGCCGACCAAATACTGTCCGAAGCAATGGACGCTCCTCCACCGCTTTCAATAGTTCGCCGAAAATGACGTTCGCCCATTTGGCTGGCCAATCGCCTTCATTCATGGGCGGGGCTGGCCTCTGGTTGACCAGTCGATCGAATCCCCATTCACCATGTGCGAGTTCGTCCGCTTGCGCTTCCACCCAAGCCACCATGCCTCGAACCGCGCGGCGAAGTTGATCTTCAACATCGGCTGCGTCGGCTGGATTCCAATTGTCCCGTTCCAATTTGGTGGGAAGCTTGCAATGCAGGTGAAGCCTGAACGGCCAAGTCTGGTTCATCCCGTTCAACGGGAAGAAGGCATAAGCTGAGCCTTCCTTGAGTGTGACCCCTTGTTCGTCTTCTTCCAAATTCAGCCGAAGCTGGTGCTGGCTGTCAGCGTGCAATGCCAACTGCCAAAGGTCGCCGGGAGCAACTCCACGCAGCCGCCAGAAGCGCGAGCGGGATTGCGATTGATTTGGGGCACTTGTTGTCAATGTGACCTTGTCCGCCTCCACCGTGCCCGACAGGTCAGCCGTTGTGGCGCGGCTGGCGACCATTCGCAGGGTATTGGGTCCGAACTGCACCAATGAGAGCTTGGGCAGGAACAACGGACACAGCTCGTAGACTTCATGCGCCTGCCCAGAGATTCGGCGTTCCACTTCAGCACGTTGATCGGAACGTAGGTGGAAACAAAATATAGTACCTTGTTTGGACTGCCGAAGCGCAGCAGTGCGCTCGATCAAAACCAACGGCAACGCCGAGAGGAATTCTGGCGTGCAGTAGCCGAGATTGTTCACGTCGCCGAACGCATTTTCCAAACCTGTGACCCCAACCGCGGTCAAGCGACTCCGCAGACGGTTCAGGCGTTCGTGGTTCGGGTGGGACGCGGATTCGCTTTCCCGACAGATCGGCAGACGAAAAGCAAACTCTTCATTTCCCTCCCAAGTGTGAATTAGAACTTCAGAGGCGATGCGGTAACTCGATTTGAAACCGATCCCGAATCGCCCGATGGTTTCCGCGTTTAACTCTCGAACCTTCCCTGCGGCGTGGACGAAGAACCGACTGAGTCCGAGCAAATTCATTGACGTGACTTTGCGCCCGTTGTTGGCAACGAACAGCCAGTCGCCTTCACGCTCGATGCGAACCTCGGCATCCTTCCCGTCTGCCGCGTCATCGGCGTTCTGCGCAAGCTCGGCGAGATAGTTGGCAGCGAGCGCGCCCTGGCCGATGAGAAGGTTTCGAATCTGGAGCAGGGCTTGGTGTGCCGGACTGTGGAGTTGCAACAGCCAATCGGCATATACCGCGTCGCATCGCTGTTCCGGGGTTAGCTTGTCTAACGCCTTCGCTAACTGCTCCCATGTCTCAAACGAAGCGATGTCCGCGGCGAACCCTGCTGCCGCTTCGTAGGCCTCGCGATGGAAGATTGATGGCATGGAG
>JAIXUU010000201.1 GCA_027483405.1 Planctomyces sp.
ACTTGAGGTGGCTGAATCATTACGCCTATCAGAAGCAGCTAAAGACACAAAAATCCTGGTTCTGACAGCTCGTGTTGACGACTCATTCAAAATCAAGATGCTCGAAGCGGGTGTCGATGACTTCCTCACGAAACCATTCAGCCCCACGGAGTTAACGACTCGATGCCGAAATCTGATTGCAGCAGCAACACTGCAAAGGAGTTTACGCGAGCGATCGATCGAACTCGAACAGGCAATTGCCGAGCGGCGAAGAGTTGAAGCTCGACTGATTCAATCCGAGAAGATGAATGCGATAGGTAGTTTAGCTGCCGGGCTATTGCACGAATTCAATAACCCTGTCAATCATGCCCAGATGGCGATTGCGTATGCCAAGAATGTTATGAAAAGTCGCACTCCAACGACTTCAAATATCGCATTGGTTGATGAATCACTCGATGATGCTGCCAGCAGCCTGAATCGGATTGGAGATATTACTCGGGATTTGCGAACGTTTGCTCACCCGGATGCTGCTCCACCTCGTCGTCCGGTCGCACTTTCAAAAGTTGTGGAAATGGCGAGGCGTTTTGTTTCGCACGAGTTAAATCAGTGCGAAGTCATGATTGATATTCCCGATGAAATCGAAGCTATGATTGTTGAAAGCCATGTCGTACAGGTTTTTGTAAATCTTTTGACGAACGCAGCCCATGCGGTTGTCGAACGTCATGGGGATAAAGGTGGCGTCATTGAAATCCTCGCTGCAGAACAAGAATCACGAATTGTCGTCAAAGTCCGTGATAACGGCGTCGGCATATCCAGCCAGGTTCGCTCTCGATTGTTCGAACCATTTTTTACGACAAAAGACGTCGGTAAAGGGACGGGCCTGGGGCTCTCTGTTTGTCACACGATCTTGAACCAATACGAATCGAGCATCGAGGTTGATAGTCAACCTGGAGTGTTTACCGAATTCACATTCTCCCTTCCTTCCGTAAAGATGGAAACAGCCAATGTCGCTTAATACTGCCGCCCATTCACCGCGTGTGCTTTATGTCGACGACGAGGCTCCTGCTCTCAAGTATTTCGACCGCGTCTTCAGCGACGAATTCTCGATTGTGACAGCTCAAAATGCTGCGGATGCAAGACAGATACTGGATAACTCCGAAGTTCCGATCGGAGTCCTGTTGTCAGACCAGAGGATGCCAGGTGAACAGGGAGTTGACCTTCTGGACTACTCTCGTAAACAGCACCCATTGACCGTTCGGATTTTGACAACTGCCTACTCAGATTTACCCAGTGCGATTGCTGCCGTGAATACAGGAGGTGCTTATCAATATGTGACAAAACCTTGGGATTTCGACTCACTCAGGATTTTGCTCAGGCAGGCTCTCGATCTCTACCAGTTGCGAGTCAGTCACGATGAATTGCTGGCTCAAAAGGCCTTTATCTGGCAACAGTTGTCTCACAGTGACTCCATGCGAGGACTGCTGGGGTTCTGTGCGGCAGCAGAGCGGTGGAATCCTCAGTCTTTGTATGGGCTTTGGGATTACTCGCAAGCAGCCAAGAAGCTCAGGGAAAATCAGACCTCTCGTAATCATTCGCTCGTCACAGATGATAAAGGGGCGGCAGAATACGAGTTCTTGACTCGATTAGCACGGATGATTCATCGAGTCACACCGACAGATCCCTTGTCGATCCAGGACTTGGATCTGAATGCTGTCTTCTATGAGTCGATTCATCGTTTTGAGCAAATGGAGTCCCCGGAAGGTGTCAGTGTCTTATCGAGTGATATCACACCCGGAGTCAAAGTGGTCAGTGATTCGAGTCGGCTGATAGCGATAATTTCGCTCTTATTGGGACGAATCTCCAATCTCGATGGAGACGATATTGCCATTCAGTTGAGTGTCAATAATCACGACACCGCTTATTTGGTACTGACTATGATTGCTCGTGAAAAGACATGGACTGTCGATCAATCATTACCTCTGTTTGCCGCCGTGGATGCCTTCATTTCTGACTCCAGCGATCACTCCATGGATCTCCTCCCCATCTATCTGATGGCTGCTGAGCTTGGAGTAAAACTTGACACTGTGCATCCAGCACCAGGCGTTTTCGCAGGATTCCAGGTCATGATCCCCAAACAGTTGTTGATGGGGGCACCTCAACTGAAACCTTTCGATGTGGCAGCGATGCTGACCAATGAGCCGAACAGCTCGGAATTGTTGATTCCCTCAGCAGATTGAGTATCGCTCAGCAGGTTGATCGATTCAGGATGGCGTTGCTACTCGAAAACAATGCTTGAACCATCCGGAGAAAAGCAGTGACTCAGAGGTTGGGTTGCGTCGATTGACACGATTGCCATGGACCACAGTATGGTTGTGCGGATGAGATGTTCCGGGTGGAGAATTGATTGTGTGATCGATGAGGGATTGAATTCACCCTTCTTTCCATGACATTTTCGCAATGTCATTGGTATGGACTGTCGCCTGATAGGTGACAACGCCTGCAGCCGATGCCAGCATACTCACTTCCGTTCTTGCTCTCATCATGGCAGCAACGGGAAGACGACTCTTTTTGAGAACTTTGTACCATCGAGGGATTCGTGGGCTCGGCGTCCACCCTTCTTCCGAAAGATACTGGCTAAACTTTTCTTGGCTGGCGGTGGGATGCACGAATCTCAGATCAAGATCTAAAACAATGTACATCGCTGATTCCTTCCATAAGATCAGGAAGTGATCTCTAACCACACTCAAGCCCAAAAAATCATTAGAGCAATTTCTGAGTGAACGTTCCACCGGTTCTTTGGTTGTGAGACTGTTTTGTCCCCGTGTGTTCACTGAGGAAGTTGAAAAAAATTCTCTCTTCAGGCGATGCCACCCGCCTCTGCAGTACGTCAAAGCAGAGAGCGGCCACTGCCAATAGCCGAACATTCACGCATAGAATCACGTGGCACTGGCCGCCCTCTGCAATCGCTTTCCGATTAGGCACACGGTCTAAACTATGCAGAAAAATGAGGTTGTTTGTCAGGCTCTCAGTGGCTCAATAGATCTCCACAGCCATTGAATTTTATTGCTTCCACCACCAGTTTCAATCGCCGTTAACAGCCTACTGCTGGAAGACTGGCTGTAAAACGAGGCCAAGCTTCTGAGTGACTTGAGGGATCTTTTTGACTACTTTTGTCCGATGACAATTCTCGCCGCCAATTGAGGCGACTGTCACCTCACGAAAGTCATTGCGGGGACAGACCTCAACGTGCAATCGCATGGGAGAGTGATGCATTGCATTCTCGGCGGAAAAGGCAGAATTGCTGCCGCTGAGTGCGTCAGTAAACGTCACGACAGTATCGTTTGTTGTGTATCATCAAGGCCAGATATTCATTTGTGGCCGATTGATCGTGTTTTCCATGCTGAATGATAATTTGGCGGAGTGCCTGATCGACATCGACAGCCATCCGCTTGGCATCTCCACACACGTAGATGTGTGCCCCATCTTCCAGCCATTTCCAGAGTTCGGCCCCCTGTTCAAGCATCCGATGTTGGACGTAAATCTTCTCTTCCTGATCTCTGCTGAAGGCGCAGACCAGACGTGTTAACAGGCCACACTTCTGCAGCTCTTCAAGTTCTTCTCGATACAGAAAATCGGTCGCAGCCCTTTGATCACCAAAGAAGAGCCAGTTTTTCCCTGGAGCACATGTCGCCTGGCGTTCCTGCAGAAATGCACGAAAGGGGGCGATCCCTGTCCCTGGCCCAATCATGATCACAGGAGTCTCTGGACTCTCTGGCAGCGTAAATCCATGCGACGCTTGTACGAATACTCGCACGCGACTGCCGGGCTTTAACCGATCGGCGAACATTGTCGACGCGACCCCTTTGCGGTCACGTCCCTGGAACTCCCACGAGACGCGTCCCACCGTCAGGTGTACCTGGTCGGGGCAGGCTTTAGGTGAACTGCTGATTGAATAGAGTCTCGGCTTCAAGGGCGAGAGTACCTCGAGCAACTCCGCTGGTCGTAATTGCGGAGGAGAGATCCGCTTGAGTAGTTCGAGAACATCCCAGCCGTCGATCAGTTCGCTCTCGGCTATCACCTGCCGGAGCCATTCCTGATGCTCGGGTTCCCAGGTGACAGCCAGCAATCGCTCGATCAATTCGTCGGTGATTTCTGAAAGACAGAATTTTTCCGCTAGAACGGTCGAGAGCGGCAACGTCTGTTCGTCGACGACCACCATCTCGTCTCCCTTTGCACCGACAGCCTGAACCACTTTAGATACCAGTTCAGGGCAATTGGACGGATAGACTCCTAACGAATCGCCAACACGATAGGTCAGGCCGCTCCCTGTAAGATCAATTTCGACATGGGAAGTTCGCTTTGCGGAACCTTTACCATTGAGTTCGCGTACCAGACGTAATGGGGCTTGGTAGGGGTTCTGTCGATTCCAGACCACCTGTCGTTCGCCTGAATGACTTGTCAGAGCGTCAAGGATGGCGTGAGCGGCCTTTCCTCCGGTTGTGTGCTCTTTGGTTTGACCACTCGTATGACCGTTGGTGCCTGATTCGGCGGGCTTGATGAAAAAATCTTTGAGGACTTTCGCAGTCTCTTTGCCTCCGGGGGTGCAAAGCTTGAGGCTCTTTGCCTCTCCACTAACTATGGCCTCGGCATAACGCTGGCAGTTGTAACCGCAAGTGCCACAATCGAGCTGAGCCATCGCTGCCATCATCAGCAGTGGTAATGGTTTTCCTTCGGCCAGACGCAGCCGCTCTTCGAGTGGTAGTGCCGGATCGTGCCAGGGAAAATCCACTTCCACTTTCTGCGTGGATGAGGGATCACTGTTCGGTGGATCTGCTAATGGCAAAACTGCGGCAATGGTTGAACAAGCCGTTGTGCCCTCCGATTGCAGTCCGATCCATCCTGCCAGGAAACCATTCAGCCAGGCTCGCTGCTCTTCTGTGAAGGGCGCGCTATCCGGAAGAATCGAGAAGGTTTGAGTCATATCTTGTACTCCCAATGATGTGGGGAAACTGGTCGCAGACTATCGGCTTATGGAACCAGCACGGGATGGAAGTCGGTCACTTCCCGTAGTCGCTCGATGGACTGCCGATTAATGAACTTCGAGAATGGCTCGCACTCTTCGCGGGCATCGACATAGAAGCCCAGAAGCCGCTCAACGAGGCGGGGAACTTCGGTAAAGGGAACCTGGGGAAAAAGTTGGCGGCCAATGGCTTGCTGGTCGGCATACCCGCCACCGACGACGACCTCGTATCCGTCGACCATATCTTCGTCGACTTCGACCTTCGTCCCGCGTAAGCCGATGTCGCCGATATAATGCTGGGCACAACTGTGATGGCAACCCGTGAAGTGGATATTGATTGGCACGTCGAGTTCGATCCGCTCATCAAGATGATCCGCCAGCAGCAGCGCGTGGCGTTTGGTGTCGGCGGCAGCAAACTTGCATCCCGCGCTTCCCGTGCAGGCAATCAGTCCACTACGTACAGACGTAGCGCGCCACTCCAACCCCAGATTTTCAATCTCCCGCTGGACCGCAGGGATATCAGAAGTAGCGATATCCGGGATAAGCAGGTTCTGCCAGACGGTTAACCGGATGCAGCCTGAACCATGAGTTTCCGAAAGCTTGGCCAATCCCCGGGCCTGGTCGCAGGTAAGACGACCTACAGGCAATACGACGCCGCAGTAATGGCGATCCTCTTGCCGCTGGGCATGGAACCCGACATGAGCCCAGCGATCGACGGGACGGGCTGATTCGCAACCTTCTGAACTTATCCGGAGGAAAGGCCTGCCCAGTTCCCGCTCAACATACTCGATGAATTTCGCGAAGCCCCACTCATCGAGCAGATACTTCAGCCGGGCCTTCTTGCGGTCGTTGCGGTCGCCGTGATCGAGGAATACTTTCACGATGGCCGAAGCGACGGCGACACTCTCATTAGGCTTGATGAGGATGCCCGTATCGCGAGCGAAATCGCGGTGCCCGGTGATGCCACCGAGCGTTAAGCGAAAGTAGATGCCAGCAGCGCAGGCGTTCGTCGCGTTCACTTCTGAGACTCGCACCGCCTGAAAACCGACGTCGTTCGTATCTTCGAGGGTCGCGATGCGACCTCCGCCGTCGAAGCTGATGTTGAACTTTCGAGGCAGTCCGTAGCACTCGCGGTCATTGAGGATGTAGTGGTGCATTGCTTTGGCATAGGGGAGAGTGTCGATCAGTTCGTCTGTATCGAAGCCAGAAGTCGCCGACGAAGTGACATTGCGGATGTTATCGGCTCCTGAGCCTTTATTGACGAGTCCCAACTCAACAAGACCCGTATGGACCGCGCAGCCCTTAACCGCCGAAATCTCACGAATCTGGAGATTGGCCCGCGTCGTGACATCCAGATAATTTCCCGCGTGCTCCTGAGCCAGATCGGCGATGCCGCGAAGCTGCCAGCTCTTGAGTTCGCCTCCCGCAATTCTCAGTCGGCACATGAATGAATCCTGAGCAGGGGCCACCTGGAATAACCCATGAAATTTCCATAGAAAGACATCGGTTCCCTTGGGAAACACGCCTTCTGCCGCCGCCGCCTGCATTTGCGGCCAGATCGACATTGGATCCTTGTCTCGCTTCGCCTGTTCTTCAATTGAGAGTTTTTTTCCTTGTGCCAGGAACCTTTCCTGAGCTGCGAGTTCTCGATTCCTTCCCGTGGCAGGCAATGCGGTTTGCGTTCCCTGCGGCCCGATCTGAATCGTCGTCGCCAAACTGTGAACAGCTTCCTGGCAGCCACCCCCACTGCCTGCAAGAATAGGCAAGCCCCTCACCTTGCGGGCCACGTCAGCACCCAATGCGAAGCCTTGGAGATAACTCTTCTGACTATCAGTGAAGCCGTTGTTTGGAGTCATGGGAAAGCACCTCTCGAAAAGAGATCGATTTACGCACTTGGAATGGGCTGCCAGAGTCTGATATGCTCATTTGCCTTCGGGTGAGAAGACTTCACATCGGTACATCTTTGGGTCACACGATGGCGTTTGACTCAAGCCACCCGTTGCCAAAGACCACCCCCTTCGAGGACTCAGTGACGTGCCATCCGACGAGGGACAAGACGCGTGAATGTTCACTCCACACCTCCCTTGACGTTGACAGCGCAGGCCTTGTACGAGGGCTGCTTCGAGTACGGGTCGAATACTGCGTCGGTTAACTGGTTCGTCCCCTCGTAATGCATCGCGATGAAAACCTGTCCTTGCCTCACAGCAGGTGTTACGAGCGCCATGGCCCGCATGCGGCCTCGCCGCGACTCGACGGTTACCCACGCGTTGGGAGCGATCTTGAGCGCTCGCGCGTCAGCCGGATTGATCTCGACAAATGGCTGCTCGGGATACAGCTTTCTGAGAACGGGCGACTTTGCAGTACGGGTCTGCGTATGCCATTGCGATGCACTTCCTCGCCCCGTCAGTAAAATGAAGGGATACGCTTCGTTGGGCAATTCCGTCATCGGGCGGGCAGCCTCAAAGACGAATCTTGCACGGCGGTCAGCATGATAGAAGCAGCCATCCTCAAAGAGCCGCCGCTCCTGAGAGGGGACCGTCATCCCTTCCGGACAGGGCCATTGCACGCCACCTTGTTCTTCAATCCAGTCATAAGTCGGGATACCCGTGAAGTCACAAGGTGTACCAGTTGAGATCTTTTTCAAGATTTCGAAGACTGCTTCGGGCGATGACCAACTGCGGAACTGTTCGCCACAACCCCAGTATTCGGCGATCAACTGGAAAATGTGAAAATCGGCCAATGCCTCGCCCGGAGCACGCCGCACCTTCTTGATGCGGCCGATCCGCCGCTCAGAGTTAATGAACGTTCCCTCCTTCTCTCCCCAACCGGCAGCGGGGAGGACGAGGTCAGCCATCTGGGCGGTTTCCGTACTGTGATACATGTCCTGCACGACGAGGAAGTCGAGTCGCGACAGAATTTCACGGGCCAGGTTCTGATTGATCCACGAATGGGCCGTGTTCGTGCAGACGACCCACAACCCTTTGATCTTCTCCTTTAGGATCCCCTCCATAATCTCGTGGTACGACCAGCTGTTTTCGGTCGGGATGACACTCTCATCCATCCCCAGTATGCCCGCAATCTTCGAGCGGTGAGTGGCGTTCTTGAAGTCGTGGCCTCCCAGAAGGTTGGTCGTGTTGCTGAAGAGCCGTGAACCCATCGCGTTGCATTGGCCCGTGATCGAATTGGCCCCGGTTCCGGGCTTGCCGATGTTCCCCGTCATCAGGGCTAAATTGATGATTGACTGTGCAGCGCGCACCCCTTGATGGCTCTGGTTGACCCCCATTGTCCACCAGAACGAAACCCGCTCCCGTTCGTGGATCGTGCAAGCAAACCGTTCGATTTCGGCTGGTTCAAGGCCAGTTTCGGATGCTGTTCGGGTTAGGCTGTAGTCGTTCACAAAGCGAGCGAATTCTTCGAAGCCCATCGTCGATCGCGCGACGAATGTCTCATCAATCCAGCCTTGTTCGATGAGCAGGCGAGCCACACCGTAGAACAGTGTCTGATCCGTTTTGGGTCGGATGGCCAGATGCTGAGTGGCGTTCATGGTCGTCTCGGTACCGCGTGGATCAACGACGATGATCTCTGGCGAACGGCGGTTCCGCATGACACGCTCCCACATGATGGGATGGGCGATGCAGGGGTTGCTGCCGACGAATACCAAAGCGTCCGATTCCTCGAAGTCGGCATAGGTATAAGGGGGTGCATCAAAGCCAAAAGCCTCCTTGTAGGCCACCACGGCAGTGGCCATGCATTGTCGTGTATTGCCGTCGCCGTGCCTCAGACCCATGCCGAACTTGGCCACCGCGCCGAGTAATGCCATTTCTTCAGTGGGGATTTGTCCCGTGCTAATGAACGCGACTGACTGAGGACCATGTTTTTCTTGAATCTGTTTGAAGCGACCGGTGAATAACTTGAGTGCCGCATCCCAGCTTACGGGTTCGAGTCGTGCATTCTTATTGCTCCGATACAGAGGAGTCGTCGCGCGGTCGGGGGCATCGAGGACACGCAGCGCCTCCCATCCCTTGGGGCAGGCCATGCCGAGATTCACTGGATACGACGTGGTGGGTGAAAGACCAATCGCCTCGCCACCCTTTAAGTGAACTTTGAGGCCACAGCCTGTAGAGCAGAAACCGCAGACCATGTCGGTCGTCGCTTCGGGAAGCGCGCTTTCTGGAAGTTGGCCCAGTCCAAACCAAGCGGGTTGTTGCAGCAATTCTCGCGTCAGAGAGCCCTCTCGCTGATGAAGCAACGTCAGTAATGGACTCATGATGCGGTTGTCTTTAAACCAGGTCATGGACGCACTCCTCCCGGCATACGCGGGTTCGACACAGCTGAGAAGAAGAGATAACGCTCGAGTAATTCCCCCCCTAGACAGGCCAACCACATCAGCCCCACAAAAACTGCCGATGTCGTTGTGAAGGAGATGGGGTCATGAATTGGAACGGCGAGGTAGACGGCGGGGATGACTACGCCGCCAACGACTCCCAAAACGACCCGTCCGATGGAAAAGCCTCTCAGCGGGCCGACAACCAGTAGTGCTGATCGCTTGAGCGACGAATTGCGGAATGTCGCCAGATGTCGAAGCAGACAGATGTCGTAAAGCAACTTGAGCGTTGTCGCGATGATCACACCCTGGGCCAAGGGGCGGGTCAAGTTTTGGGCGAGCCGATGCCACTCGTCACTGCTCAAAAAGCCGACGGCCAGCCACAACATCAGCCAGATTGTCGCAATTCCCAGAAGCACCGTCGAAAGGCCGAAGCGGATCGAAGTTCGCTCCA
>JAIXUU010000338.1 GCA_027483405.1 Planctomyces sp.
GAGATTCCCGGTGGCCTTGTTTCATTGATGGGATACGAACCGATTTCGGATCCTTGTCGCGAACCCGGTGTAATACTCTTTCCATGAAATAAGAGCGCACTTTGTGCCATGCTTGCAGCTCTGGGCAAGCATGTTTTAACAACCAACACCACACACTTACTTTCTGCGAAAGTTGTGCTAGCTCAAGCTGGAGGGCAAAGTACGTTCTGATGTGAGACATTGGCAAGAATGCATAAGACGTGCTCGCTCAAAGCCGCGAGACATGGCACTTTGCATATGACATTCAGCAATGGTTGAGCGGCTAGTTTTTGCTCTCTTTGAAGACCGTATCGATCGCCAGGCCGGCTGCCAGCAGTAAGGTGGCGAGGCTGCGATTGGATTGAATCGTGGGGCTGAGTGCGACGATGTAGTTATCTGCCGAGGTAAAGATTTCCTTGGCCATGCCGGCCCATTTTTTGGTGACGGTGCCGAGTTCTTCTCCAGATGCACTAAGCAGTTTGAAATTCCAGCCTTTCCAATCCCCTTTGACATCGCCGACCTGCTGATCGTTCGCATCGAAGAGTAAAAAGCCACCCCCCAGTGAAAAGAGCTTGGCCCGGAAGTAACCAATCATTTCACCTTGCGGGCTTTTGACAGTCACTTTAGGGCGGAAAAACGACACGCCACGGTGAATGATAAAGAGCACGCTGTTGTCTGTAAGATCACTCACGACAATCGTCGTAGGCATGAGCTGTTTATTGACCAGCAGCCTCAGGTAAGTCACAAGCTGCCCCGGCTGTTCTTCGACGAAGCCAATTTTTTCGTTGGTGTCGGGATCGTGAATATCGTAGCGATCGACAAGTTTCATCATGCCCACATGCTCTTTGATGAAAAATGTGGAGCGGTCGAGAATCGACATGAAACAACCTTTGATCCGTGAGGTTTCGAGAAGACTTCAGTGAGTTTTGGAGGATCCATCAAGTCGGGGCGAGCCACAAAGATCATAACCATCTGTCGAAGTGGCCAGCCAGATGTTCATCAGGAATTCGCAGAGTGACGCCAGAGCCTGGTCTCTTTCCAACATGAACAAACTTCCTACCAGATATCTTCAATCCCTTGATAGCAGGGTGGATGGACTTTCCTGCAAATGGAAAATGATTTCCCAGCGGTGAATTCCTTGCTGAGGAGAGGCGCGATAGGCTGGAAGTTCGGGTAAACTTTCCCTGATGAGTAATTGACTCAACCTACCGCTTTCGCAGGGATTGTTATCCAAATGATTTGCCGCCTCGACGACTCGAACCACACTGCCTGCCGTATTTCCACACTTGCTTCCCGGGTCAGCCCAAGATCGCTGGCACATACGAAATTGTTGGCCGGTGCTTCGTTGCTGCTGACGATGGCGACATTGTCGGGCTGTCCCAGTGCTCCGCCATCGGCACCAACATCGACTTCGGCAACCAGCGAACAGGCAGCGCCCCCTGATGATCCCAAGTTGATTGAAGAGTTACGTGCCAGAAGTGGTCTATTGACGGTCGACGCTAACGGACATGTCATCAAGGCTGATTTCACAGTCAAGGGAACGAAGGTCGCCGGTGAAGGAGAGACCGCTGCAGAAACTTCGATTGGAGATGATGATCTGGCTCTCGTCGCCAAGTTGACTCATCTGACCGAATTGCGACTCGAAGGCCCGAAGATTACCGACAAAGGTGTCCTGCTGCTGAAGCCGTTGACCAATCTGGTCGTGCTGGGGTTGGAGAACACACAACTGACAGATACCGGGGCTGAGGTGCTGGCAAGTTTTCCCAACCTGGAAGTGCTGTATCTCAGAAGAACAAACATTCTCGACCCGGCTCTGGCACATCTCTCGAAGCTGGCGAAATTGCGGGCACTCGATTTGCGATTTACCAATGTGACGGATGAAGGAATGAAGTCGCTCTCCGGGTTGTCTCAACTGCGCGATCTGCGTCTGCAGGCAACTCGTGTAACCGATGCATCGCTCCCGCTGATTGCCAAACTCCCGAACCTGCAGAAGCTCAACGTGTGGGGCGAGAACTTTACGGATGCCGGTCTAAGCCAGTTGGCCGATACGAAGACACTCCGCATCCTGGAACTGGATGATACGAGACTGACCAGCGAAGGGCTGATCAAGCTGGGTGGATTGACCAATCTGGAAGAGCTGCATGTTCGCCGCACGCGCATCAAAAACGATGGCCTGGCGGTGGTGAAGAACATGCCCAAAATGCGCCGGCTGCTCCTGCGGGATACGTTGTGTACCGACCCGGGGCTGGAGGCTGTGAGTGGGCTTAAGAATCTGGTGGAACTGGATCTCACTGAGGGGATTTTTGGTGATGATGGTGTGAAGAATTTGGCGGGGCTGACCTCACTGGAAGATCTGAGCCTGTGGGCCACAACGACGTCGGATGCAGGGATTGAATCGATTCGAGATCTGAAGAAGCTCAAAGCGTTAAATCTGGAGCAGACCCGGATTACTGATGCCGCCGCTAAAACGATTGCAGGGTTCGGTGAGTTAACCGAATTGAATTTATCGCAGACAGAAGTGACCGATGCGACATTGAAGGAACTGGCTGCTCTGAAGAAGCTCAAGAAGCTGTCTGTCAATAACTGCATCATGCTGAGTAGTGGGGGCCTGGATGAATTGAAGGCTGCGATTCCCGGGCTGCAGATTGTGGGTCCCTAGTTCGAGTCAAAAAGTAAACGATGGACTCTACGACGAGCCTTGCTGACAGACCAGCAGGGCTCGTCGTCTCTTGACAGATCCCTATAGAGAAATCGAAAGGATATGAGCATGACGATGTCTCAGACACTCGTTCGATTATCGGCTGCACTGCTGCTGGCTTGTGGCTGGTTGGCCACGATGGAAATATCTCAAGCTCAGGAATGGGCACTCAAGCGATTGGAAGATTCTCCCCGGCATCTGGAGTATGTGGAGATTCCTGCGGGCGCGAGAAAGGTGAATTCGTTTATTGCCTTTCCGGAAGTGAGCAAGAAAGCCCCGGTGGTGATTGTCATTCATGAGATCTTCGGGCTTTCGGACTGGGTGCGAGGTGTGACCGATCAACTGGCCGAACGCGGTGTGATTGCCATCGCTCCCGATCTGCTTTCAGGCAGTGGACCGGATGGTAAGGGGACGGCTTCACTCGGTGGAGGCGATGGTGTTCGCAAGGCGATTTCGGCCCTGCCGCCCGATCAGATCACAGCCGATCTGAAAGGGGTAATCGAATATGCCAAAGCTTTACCCGCTGCGAATGGCAAAGTGGTGGTGATCGGCTTCTGCTGGGGTGGTGGACAGACATTTCGTCTCGCGACCAACGTCGAGGGAATTGAAGCGTTCTGCCCATTCTATGGGACAGGGCCGACGGAAGTTAAAGATCTGGCCCGCATCCAGGGACCTGTGTATGGGTTCTATGGCGAGAACGATGCCCGGGTGAATGCGACGATTGCCGGTTCGACAGCCAGTATGAAGGAAGCTGGCAAAATCTACGAGCCCGTGCTTTACAAAGGAGCGGGTCATGGATTCATGCGAGCTGGTGAAGCCCCCGATGCCACCGATGCCAATAAGCAGGCCCGTATGGATGCCTGGAAACGACTGGACGGCATTCTGGCGCCTCTCAAGTAGCTTTGATAAGCACTTTCGACTTCTGTCAAACTTTGAGAATGCTCGCGTCGGCCAGAGGAAGAACCTCACGACCCACCCTGCGGCGACCCTTTCTCCCACGCTGACGCGGGAAGGGGTTTTTGCTCCTTCTCCCGTTCCGACGGGAGAAGGCCGGGATGAGGGTGAGTCCGAACGTATTGATCGAGCCATTCACCAGCGATTTCATCGCAGCATGCTCTTGATCTCCGGCCCCTGGCGAACACCATACCAGTCGCCCTCAATAAACAAAAAGCCA
>JAIXUU010000061.1 GCA_027483405.1 Planctomyces sp.
AAACCTGAGTCAATCAGTGGATCAACCCCTTGAAATCACCTTTAAGGCATTTGGTGGCTATGGTTCAATGAAACACCGGATCACAGATGTTTGTCTGCAATGGCGAGAGTGCTCAGTTTCATCTCTGAATGATCTTCCCTGCTCATATCTGAGGGAGTCCAAAGATCAGATTACGTTTCAGGTGTATCTTCCCGAAAAAGAATTGGCTTCAACTCGTTGTATCGAATATCGATTTCGATACCTGTTTGATGAGACACTCAACTTTACCGAGTTATGGCGAGTTGATGAGTGATGTAAGGCGTTGCTCACTCAATTCCAAAAAACTCGAATCAAACAGACCTGGGCTACCACGAAGATCGCGAAGAGCACGAAGGATCAGGAATAACTCAAGTACGCAGATTGCCGACTTCATACCCGCTACGGCATCCGGCCGTCGATGATGTTTTTGGGCTGCGGGACGGGGAGGCTGCGGAAGAAGAGTTCTCGCTCGGCGGCACACAAATGAATGTGGTCATCGACATGGCTGGCGCCGTGCACGACGACGAACTGCTTAGGGCCCGGGGCAGCTTCAAAGAGCTTCTCTCCCAGTGCCAGCGGAATGAGCTGATCTTCATTGCCATGGCTTTGCAATAAAGGGCCCTGGTATTGCTTCAGCTTTTCAGCCGAGTTCAGCCGCTGGGTCATATTCCATTCGGGCAAGAGCCAGGCGGCGTGTTGCCGGGCGACATCCGGGAGCGATGGGAAGGTACTTTCCAAAATCAGTCCGCGGGCTCCACCATTCGCTGCGAGATCAACAGCAACCGCTCCGCCCAGCGACCGGCCCATCAGCACAACTTCTTCAGGTGCGATCTGATTCTGTTTGGCCAGCCAGTCACGAGCAGCGGTCGCATCAATGAGAATTCCCCGCTCATGAGGAATCCCCGTACTGCGGCCATATCCGCGATAGTCAAAGACAAGAATCGTTAATCGATGCTGACGACTAAGCCGGGCTGCCAGCACACTCCACTGATCGACAGTCCCCGCATTCCCATGACAATAAAGCACGACGGCTTGAGGCGCAGGATGGGCGAAGTAGCGACCATCCAGCTTTTGCCGATCAGGGGTTTCGATGGTGACCTGCTCACCCGGCGGCAAGACTTCGCCGGGCTTTTGCTCGCCCCCTGCAATGAGGGAAGAAAAGTTGGGGTAGACCAGCACCTGTTCGACCGGCCGGAGAGGCGAGAGAGGCCCCAGCAGACGACATCCCTGGGCCTGAACGACTTGAACCAGTATCAGCAGGAAGAAGACCCAGCGCATGTCGGCGTGTTCCTCCCTTCGTCTGTCGTTCCACCGTATTGAGCAATGAAGACCAGCAGAATCTGCCGGTTCATCCAGCCAGATCGTGGCCAGAATCCCGCCCGATCAATTCCAGTTTCGGCTACACGAGGAATCAGGCTTGAAGGATTCTCCCTGCTTGAAAATTCAGTGGCAGCACTCGCCGACAGGCAGGAAAGGATCAGGATGGAGACGACACAGCGGGCATCGATTCCGTTTCGCTGCCACGGCGGGGAATGCGCTCACCGCCAACCACAGCACCACTTCCCAGGTTGAGCGAGAACGATCTCGTCAGCTCGGCCCCAAAGAGCAGTACCTGCATCGAGTAGTACATCCACACCAGGAAGACGACGATCGAACCGGCAGCCCCATAAGCATTCCCGACGCCACTCTGGTGGAGATAAAACGAGATCGCAATCTTGCCGAGGAGAAAGAGAATGGCCGTCACGATGGCACCGAGGGCGGTATCCCGCCAGGTGAGCGAGACATCTGGCAGCCAGCGAAAGATCCCTGCAAAGAGGAGCACGAAGACCACAAAGTTGATGGAAGGATCGGAGAACTGCAGCAGCGATTGTGTGGCAGGCACGATATCAGTCGCCACTTTGCCGAGAGAGGTCACGATAAGGCTCAGCACAATCGAAGTCAGTACCAGCAGCCCGATGCCAAAGATCATGAAGAATGATAGAAAGCGATCTTTAATGAACCGCCACCAGCCTGACGTGCGATGAGGTGGGACTTCCCAGATCGTATTGAGGGCATCCTGCAATTCGACGAAGACCGCCATCGCTCCCACCACGAGAGTAATGATGCCAATCGTGGTCGCAATAAATCCGTTGGTCGATTTGCGGGTATTGGCCACGACCGAACTGACAATCTGAGCAGCTTCTTCACCGACGACTTCACGCATCTGGTCCGTCACTTCGCCACGAGCGACTTCCCCACCGACAATCATGCTCACCAGCCCGACTGAGATCACAGCGAGCGGAGCCAGTGACAAAATGGCATAAAACGCGAGCGAAGCCCCCAGCCTCGGACACTTATGAGCCAGCCATTCACGGCCGGCATCCACGAAAACGTGGACCACTGCTCGAAAACTCAATCGCTTCACCATGGGCATAAAAACATTCCACCGCTGGAATATGACAGAGGAATGAAACCGTGGAACCGGGAAGACCGACCAACCGCCCACCATCAGGCAAACTGATTCGTTGGAGACCATCACTCACATGAGAACAAACAATGGGTGACGATCCTGCAAACCGGCACCCATTGGCTCACCCGTGATTCCATCCCGCACAGAGCGTTACGACTTCGCAGCCGCCAGCACAGCTTCGTAGTTGGGATGATCGGCGATTTCCTTGCAGTATTCGACGTACTTCACCTTGCCATCGGCACCCACCACAAAAACAGCGCGGGCGAGGCAACGATCGAGTGGGCCACCGCTGATCAGCACGCCGTAATCGACACCAAAATCGGTGCAGCGATGAGCGGAGAGCGTCTTGATGTTCTCGACCCCTTCCGATGCACACCAGCGCTTGTTGCCAAAGGGGAGATCCATGCTGACGACGAAAACATCGACATTGGGGAGATTCTTGACTTCGTCGTTGAACTTCTTGGTTTCGAGAGCGCAAACTGAAGTATCGAGCGAAGGAACAGTGGCAATGATGGTGGTCTTGCCACCCAGCGTGACTTCACTGAGATCGTTAGCCTGCAGTGAAAATGTGGGTGCGACATCTCCCACAACAATCGCACGGCCCTTCAGATCGACAGGATTTCCCTTGAGTGTTGTTGCCCCAGCACGCTTCATAATGCCATCTCCCCCTGAAAGATGAGTTTGTTCAGCGAATCCATTGATCCGGCTCTCAGCAGGAAGTATCGCAGGTCGGTCGGCAGTTTCAAAGGAACAGGTCAGTTCAGCGTGAAACCATAGTGACCGCAGAAAGGCCATCCCATGCGACTCTCCAACTCGGCGATCACCTTTTTGACGACACTGGGATTACTGACCATTGGCGTCATGCTGCTCGATATCCGGCAAAACGGTGTCAGTTACTGGCTAGCCATCACAGGTTACAGAGCCTGCGGCTCTTCACATCTGCGATTATTGACCGCAGAGGATTTCCCCTGGAATGAATCCGCCAGCTGCCGACTGATTCACACCAACTCGCCTGAGGAAATCGTGCAGGAGGCCATCTACACGAAACATTCGTTCCCAGAATGGAAAACGCTACAGCCACCCGGGCAATCCACACTTCTGCAAGGATCTCAATCTGTTGAGGGAAGCATGATTTTCCCTGGCATCGTTCGAGCCAAGAGAATTTTTCAAGAGAAACAAGCGATCGTACGCCTCGACGTGCCAGGGGAAGCATCGCGTGTGTATGTTGTGCCGGTTGATTGGGGCGTTCGTGGAAACCGCGCCACCGCCACGCTTTCGAAAGATTCGCAGTACTACAATCTGCCGGAAATGTGACAGAAGCCGACAGACTTGTCACAATTGGCAATGAGATTTTGATTGGTACTTGTTGCGGATATTGGCAAGCGAATGTCGACCTACGATTATGATGTGCTCGTGATTGGTGCCGGTCATGCGGGGTGTGAAGCAGCACTGGCAGCGGCTCGGCTCGGTGCGCGAACAGCCCTCCTCACCATGAATTGTGATACCGTCGGCCAGATGAGCTGTAATCCCGCAATTGGCGGTGTTGCCAAAGGCCAGATTGTGCGCGAGATCGACGCCCTCGGCGGCGAAATGGGCAAAGTCATCGACGCCAACGGCCTGCAGTTCCGCATGCTCAATCGCAGCAAAGGGCCCGCGATGCACTCGCCGCGAGCCCAGGCCGACAAAAAACTCTATCAGTTCGACATGAAGCGGCGAATTGAAGAACAGCCCCATCTCACGCTGCGACAAGAGACCACAGAACGGCTCCTGGTGGAGCATGTTCCCGGCCAACGACCACAGCTGACAGGCGTGCTGGTGCGCGGCGGTGCCATTTACAAGGCTCGTGCCGTCGTTCTCACCACAGGGACATTCCTGCAAGCCATTATGCATACCGGGGAAGCCAAAACTCCCGGCGGACGGGCTGGCGATGGCACGACGGGTACACTTTCCGATTCACTCCGAGAACTGGGCTTTCAGCTCGAACGCTTCAAAACCGGCACACCCGCCCGGCTCAATGGCCGCACGATTGACTACAGCGTGATGCAGGAACAGCCTGGCGATGAGGAGCCTCAGCCCTTCTCCTTCATGACGACCAAACTCCAGCAGCAGCAGCTCAGTTGCTGGTTGACCGAAACCAACGAATCGGTCCACGAGGTCATCCGCGCCAACCTGCACCGCGCACCGATGTATTCGGGCCAGATCAACTCACGCGGGCCACGTTATTGCCCATCAATTGAAGATAAAGTCGTCCGCTTTGCCGATAAGTCTTCGCACCACATTTTTCTGGAGCCAGAGGGGTACAATACCCGCGAAATCTACTGCAATGGAATCTCGACCAGCCTGCCTCGCGATGTGCAGGATCAGATGATTCACAGCGTGAAAGGCTTGGAAAAAGCCGAGATCATGCGCTATGGCTACGC
>JAIXUU010000254.1 GCA_027483405.1 Planctomyces sp.
GCTCTTTGTGCCGACGGGCGCCACGACCTTGGAGTCCGTGAATCATCAAAACACAGCGAAAGGGCGTGGTTCTTGCCCGACTGAAATGACTCCCAGTTCTTCATCCAGCCCCGCTCAACCCTTCGGTAACTCCAGCGGACGCCCCAGCAGATGCCGCAAACAGCACTCCAGATCGGTAAATCGAAACTGATAGCCCGTCGAAAGCAGTCTGACGGGTTGCACATGGCTGCTCGCAAACAGCAGGTCATGTGCCATTTCCCCCAAGGCCATTCGGGCGGCAAACTCAGGTAATGGCACGCAGGCAAACCGTTTCATCACTCGGGCCAGCACCTGTGTGAATTCCCGATTTGTCACCGCCTGGGGAGCTGTCGCATTCACGGGCCCTGCTAAACTCGGGGTCGCAATCGAGTGCAGGATCGCGCCGCACAAATCATCCACCGAAATCCAGCTCCAATACTGCGAACCATTCCCAGCGACACCGCCGGCACCCCACCAGAACGGTGTCAGCAACTTCTGCAAAGCCCCTCCTCGTGGTGTCAGGACAATCCCAATCCGCAGATTGACCACGCGAATCCCCGCCTTCCGCGCTGGCTCGCACGCCTCTTCCCAGGCTTCGCTCACTTCGGGGAGAAATCCCTGGCCCATGGCCGATTCTTCGGTCAGCACCTCGTCGCCGCGATCGCCATAAAACCCAATTGCAGAAGCACATACCAGGACGGCGGGTGGTTCCTCAAGCGCTGCCAGTCTTTCGCACAACTTCCGCGTTCCCACCACCCGGCTGTCACGAATTCGCTCCTTGAACGCCGGTGTCCAGCGCCCTCCCGCAATGTTCTCACCCGCCAGATGCACGACGGCCTCGACGCCATCGAGCGAACCCTCCTGCACCTCACCTGATTCCGAGTTCCAGATCACATCGGGCAATCCGGTCGCATACACCTGGGGAGTTGGCTTTCTCAATAGCCGTGCGACTCGATGCCCCTGCGTTGTCAACATGGGGATCAGCGTCGAGGCGACTAAGCCTGTAGCCCCCGATACCAGCACCTTCCGGCTGGAAAAACCCGACTCATGCAGTTGCTTCCACTGAGTCAGATCCATCAGCGTGGTGCGGTGGCGATAGCCGAACATCGTGGCCAGCTTCTGCTCGACAAACGATCCTCCCAGCCACGCCCCCAATGATCCTCCCGGCAATCGATAACTGATCTCATCTGTCAATTGAGATTCATTGACGCCGAGATTCGCAAAGCGATGGCGATGCTCGAAGTGAGCAAATGGCCCCCGCACCTGGATGTCACGAAACTCCTGCCCCCAGACACAGTGGCTGTGCCTGGCAATCCAGGTCTGCCGCATCCCTGCTGCAGGAACCGACAGCACGACCTCGCCCGCGTTATCGATGCCACCGGTTCGGGAGATCACACGGATCTCTTCCCAGGGCGGTGTCAACCTCTCCAGTGCACCGGGAGCTGCATGCCACTCAAACGCTCTCTCGGCACTCACCGGCAGCACCACCGAGCGTTGGAACGATTGAAGATGAGGAGCCAGAGTCGCCTCTGTGGTCAAAGGTTGCTCGATTGCCGTCGCTGCATGACTGGCCAAGATGTCTCTCCCACTGCAGTTCTTCACTCACCAGGGGCACCTCTGGATTCAAATCAGGTCAGCTCAGTTCATGATCCGGTCGGATCGTGAACGCTGCCCAATTCAAGTCCAAAGGAGGGGTGGCACTTATGAATCGTCACGCTTGAATCATATCACATACGGACTCCATGACCCATCGGCGTCTCCCCAGATTGACGCCAGAAGCCTCCAAAGCGACTCCGTAGTGTCCCGCTGTGCCGACCATATTCCGCCCGGCTACCACTTTCCCGGCCGCAACTCTCTTGCTTGTCAACTCTTTGCCTGCCACCTTCTCGGGTGCCATTTTCTCGGGTCTAACCCCACGGGTCTAACTTTCTGGGGTGCCACTGCTGGCTTGCCAGCAGTGCCCCTCTCACCCCGCAAACAACTCTCCCCCAACCTTCGTGCTCTTCGTGACCTTCGTGGTAGAATCACAATTTTTGCAGGGTGGCCAAGGGGGTATCCTTGAAAGCCTGGAAAAATGAATTTCACAAGAAGCGTACAAAGAAAAGCAGCCAAGCTCCGGTCGAAGTCATGCTTGTGACAGAATCCAAAAGCGGATGTGCCACTCATCTTGCGATGCCCATAAATCAGAGCGAGCATGCCGGATTTGCGGATGTTATTGATCGTTAAAAGTTGAAAACACATGCTTGCTGAGAGCAGCAAGTCCAGCGCGAGTTTCCGAACCGTTTGAATCGCAAACATTTATCGCCGCCCGAGGATCGACTATGACTGTTTACAGATGTTCTTTTTGCGAACCTCTTCATGGCCGAGGTTCAGCATTAAGCTCAGTCGGATGTTTTTACTACGATGGTGTCACCCCAACAAACAGAGAGGGGTCATATGGGTGCCCACAATGTGCTGCCATATGCTGCGCACTCTGTGCAAAGGAACTGAATGGAATATGCCTTTGCGGAGGAGAACTAGTTCACGACGTATGGTTTACCTATCGGGGAGATAGCCGACTTCCCCGTGAGATTACCCAGTTCAAGACTCTTGAAGATCGACTGGCAGCTCTTGAGGAGTTGCGGTCATCACAACCAATGCTGCAAGCCAAGTATAATAAATATAAGCAGTTGATTGAACGATGCAACAAAATCGCCATCGAGACAAACATTGATCCTCCAGAAAACCCGGGATTGTATCGCATCGAGAAAGATTATGTAAAGCGTGGTATAATCAGTTATGGCGAAGTCTGGGATATCCTTTTTGATTACGCGATTGAGAGCAATGTCGATCAGATGCTCGCGTTGTTGAGCGGGCAATGCCTCGATTACGTGAAAAGCAACGTATCTGCATATCCGGAGGATGAAGAGGGCTGGAAAGAGCGGGAGAAAATGTACGAGAAATCGCAGGATTGGTATCAAAACCACATTCCTTATCAGTCGCCGCAACAAATGATGGAGCGGGATCGAACAATTGTAACGTTTCTTAGAGCTGCATTAAAAAGGCATGACAGTCCCGATCAAGAAAATGCAGCTCGCTAGCCATGTAGCGTGGGTAAAGCCTGCGCAGGGTGGCCCAGATGTGGCTTTTAACGTCTGGGTGACGAAGGTCAGAAGAAACGCTCGACAAACGCAGGATGGCCCGGGCTGAGATGCTGATTTCTAACGGGTTGGCAAAGCCACAGGAGGTTTTATCCCCCGTCAACGGCAGTTCTGATTCACCCTGATTTCATGTGAGTAACGAGATTGGCTCGCTATCTGGTGTCGGAAGCTGCTCTGCCTGCGGCACACAGGTAGTTCGAAAACGACCAACCTGTGCCACCCCACGGACTCGATGCAGGCCGGCACGTATGGAACGATTTGATCGGGCATCAGTTGGAGATCGAATTGCCA
>JAIXUU010000264.1 GCA_027483405.1 Planctomyces sp.
GATCGAATCGCTCGCCGAGATGGGGCAGTTCCACCCCTTCTTCGAGAAAGCCGGGTTCCTCAATCTCGGGGAGTGTCAATCCGCTTCTGCTTCACAAAATACGCCTTCAAACCATGTTCGTGAGCAGCATTCCCAAATCTACGGCACACGTTCACTTTCGGGCCGCAAGCGATTGATCACTCATGAAACGTTCCGCAAAAGCCAACATGCTCACCCCGTCTACTTCCTCTTCGATAATCGAAACTCACCCGCCTACCTTGCCACTTGCCGAAGAGGAATCGCCGACAGTCCCCCATCCCATGCTCTGGAATGAATCACTCGAAACCACACCACAGCTTCTGAAACCCGCTCTGCTCACCAGCGATCAGCAGGCGGAATTCCTCGAACTTCTCACCAAAGGAGCCAGCCCGTTTGGTGCCTGTGAGAAGCTGGAATGTTCGCAACTGCAACTGGCACTCACGCTCGGGCAAGATGCCCAGTTTGCAGAAAAGCTCAAGGCGATCAAAGAAATTCAGGGCCAGAACGTGGTGGCCATGCTTTATCAGGCGGCCCTCAAGGGAAATGTCACAGCTCAGCAATTCTGGCTGCGCCATCAGCCACCAGCCGACTGGCGACTGGCTGCCAGCCCACTGGAAGGACAAGACCTCAGCGATGCCGATCTCTTTGACCGCTGCCGAGAGGCAGGACTTGATTTCCCGCCTGAACTCACTGCGCGCCTGGCAACTCCTGATCTCGAGGCATAATCCTCACAGCTTCCGGCAGGTGGTCCGTCTTTCCGCCGCCGATCGATCACGGCAGGCCACACTCGAATCGTGGCAACGGGCCGATTTCGCTGCGCTCGACCCCGCCTGGCGTCAACTGGCATTTGGTTCTCGCCCATCGTTATCAGAGGCCGACGCGACCACTTCGAACGCTCCCCACGTTCTTCGCAGGGCCTATCTCGAACGACCGCGCGGCCACTCAAAAACCACCGATATCGCTCTCTCCTGTGCCTGGATTCTCGCCTTCTCGCAGGAACCTGTCACTGGCATTGCAGCGGCTGCTGATCGTGAACAGGCCCAGTTGCTCCTGCAGGCGATTGCCCGGCTCGTGCGGCTCAATCCTCACCTGCTTGGCACATTGCAGGTGCAGCAGGAACGGGTGATCCATACGCACACGCGCAGCCGACTCGATGTCATTTCTTCGGATGTCGCCAGCTCCTGGGGCCTGCTCCCCGATTTCGTCATCTGTGACGAACTCTGCCACTGGACAAAGCCCGATCTGTGGCACTCGCTGGTTTCTGCATCGGCCAAAAAGCCGCATACGCTGCTCGCTGTGATGAGTAATGCCGGAGTGGGCCGCACCTGGCAATGGCAGGTTCGCGAGGCCGCCCGCACTTCTCCCGAGTGGTACTTCTCATCACTCCATGGCCCTCAGGCAAGCTGGATTACTTCCGAAACACTGGCCGAGCAGGAGCGTTTGCTCCCCGCGACCGTCTTTGCCCGTTTGTGGCTCAATCAGTGGCAGCAAGCGGAAGGCGACTTTGTCACTCTCGACGAAGCCCGGGCCTGTATCGATCCCTCACTCGCGAGGAAAGAGCATGGTTCACCCGGCGTCCATTATGTGGCGGCCATCGACTATGCCGAGAAGCACGACTGGACAGTCGCTGTCATTCTGCATGCTGAAGGAAGTCGCCTGATTGTCGATCGCATGGATGTCGCTATTCCACAGCCCGGGCGGCCCACTCCCGTCGCGTGGGTCGATAACTGGCTGACCTGGGCAGCGAGTGCCTTTGACGATATTGAGTTCGTGCTCGATGAATATCAGTTATTGTCAGTCATCCAGACTCGCTCGGCAGAACTCGCGCTCGAACGCTTTTCGTTCGCTGGCGGAGCCGGGAATCACGCCCTGGCGATGTTATTGCGGCAACTGATTATCGAACGCCGCGTGCTATGGTACCCCGGTTGCGGCTCGCCGCAATTTGATCAGCTCGATTTTTCCCATGGCCCCACTCCTGCAGAAGCGCTGATCAATCCCGAGACGACGACGCAGCCGGGAGAAGAGAACGATCTGGCTCAGGAATTGGCCACGCTTTTGCTGCGACAATCGCCTTCGGGCCGGTTGCGTTTTGACCATCGGAATGAAGCCGGCTTCCACGACGACCGCGCCTTCGCCCTCGCCGCCGCCTGTTTGAAACTGACAAAAACACCCATCTCTCCCTCCTACTTCGACCTCACTCCACCGACAACCGACGGCACATTCGCCTGGTGATCGCCGTTTTGTCGTGTGCCTGCCAAACCCGTATCCAAACCCGTAGGGTCCGCTCTGCGGACCATATCCCGCCCCCTACCGATAGTATCTTCACAACTAGGGTGCATACCAATGCACCAGTTCGGCCATCCTCTTTATAGCCGACTGGCATCACATGAAACCTTCTCGTCCGGGTGCCACTGCTGGCTCGCCCAGCAGTGCTCGTCAGAAAGTGAGTCGAGGATGTACATGGCCATCAATCAAGACTGATCTTCCATTGGATACGGTTAATGGCAGCTTTGAGGAAAGCTATGGTCTTCTAAATCCTGGATCAGACTCTATCTGTGATGTCATCTTGATGACTAGATCATTCAATAATCATTGCCAAACATGCTGATAGTGCACATAATCGACCATCAATACGCACTAGATAAACCACTGTAGATAAACATCGACAGTGGTTTTTCTCCTTTCTGCGGATAATCACTCAGCAATTCGCAATTGCGAATTCCATAAGGGATCGTTCGATGAGCCATTTCAAAGGCTGGTTTGGCGAAATCTGCACCCGGCTGGGCCTGTGGCTCAGGCTCCCTTCGCGAACCTACCGCCTGTTCCACAACGTCGTCGTCCCCACTTCCAACGGCACCACCCAGATCGACCACCTGATCGTTTCGACTTACGGCCTCTTCGTCATCGAAACCAAGAACATGAATGGCTGGATCTATGGCAACGAACAGGACAGCCAGTGGACGCAGAAGTTCTCTAAAAATTCGTTCCGCATCCAGAACCCGCTCAAGCAGAACTATCGGCATCTTTGCTGCCTCGAAGAACACCTGGGCCTGCCTAGAACCCGCATGCACTCGATCATCTTCTTCATTGGCGATGCGAAACTAAAGACCCCCATGCCCGGCAACGTCCTCACTCACGGGTTGTCGAGCCATATCCTCAGGCATCGCGAACCTTTGCTCTCCGATCAGGACGTGGAGCGGATCATCGCCACGATCCAGGAGCTGAAACGCGACCGCACTCTCAACCACGCTACCCACATGGCCTCGCTCGCCGACCGCCATTCCTCAACCACCCGCTGCCCCAAATGCGGCAACGATCTCATCGAGCGGCAATCCAGAAAAGGCGACCATCCCGGCAACACCTTCCTTGGCTGCAAATCCTACCCCCGCTGCCGCTTCACCAGACAGCTCTCTCAAGGGCTGTAACGCAGCACGAATGCACCTGCCCAAAGACCCACACTGATACGTAGCACACCACTTGGCAGGGTGACCCAGGCTGGTACATCGATAAACGACCTATGTACCGCAGACAAAAGAGATTCTATTTTCCCCCAACTTGTTGGGCATCTTTAAGAAGGCATCTGAAGTTGAACATCGTAACGGGCAGCAGTCTCTTACAAATCCAATGAAATTCATCAAGTTTGTCTCACCGCTGCCATCAACAAAAAACCACGAGTCAGGCCGAGACCTGACTCGTGGTTAATAACATATAGTTGGCAATCTTCCCTTAATACCGATAATGCTCCGGCTTGTAGGGGCCTTCGACGGGGATGCCGAGGTATTCGGCTTGGGTTTTGGTCAGCTTGGTCAGCTTGAC
>JAIXUU010000164.1 GCA_027483405.1 Planctomyces sp.
ACACCAGCTCGCAGCCGCCAGTGCAAAGCCCGTGCAGGCCAGGTTCGTCACCGTTTCCAGAGAAGCCAGATGGGCATGCGCAAAGACTCGCGGCATCGTCATCAGTCCCAACCCTGCCACAATGCCTGTCCATCGACCAGCCCATCTCATGCCCCACCAGGTAATGAGCATGACGGTGAGGCCAAAAGCCGTCGCAGAACCAGCTCTTCCCAGGGTGTAGTCGATCTCTGACCGCTTCTGCCCGAGGCTCTCGAAACCCAGGACGTATCTCAGAAAATCATGATGCAGACCCAGCCACAGCCGACCCAGAGGGGGATGATCGGCCAGATAAATGTCATCCTGAAAAATCTCCCACAGGCTCAAGGGATTCAGCAGCGCCAGCCCATAAGCTCCTAAAGCTCGACTCAGAAACACACCCTGCTGAACATTGAACGATTCATCAATCGTCAGGCCAGGGCCTTCGGGCCATGTGGGGTGCAGACCTCCCGCATCAAGCTGGCACAGCACCCAGAGAGTGGCCACAATTCCTAAAACCCAGGCTGGCCAGAGATCTCTGGCCGTAAGGAGCATCTTTTCACGCGTGGGCAGCACAGAAACCATGGCCCGGCCTGAGGCAGGCGTCTCCTGGGGAGGTCTCGAAATTGTCTGCGATCGATGCTTGGACATGGCGGCACACTCCTCAGAGATCAGCCCGCAGGTTATCGTATCGGGCTGTGGAATACCTCTGCGGAATACCTCAGCAGGATCCAGACGATCAGCAGCAAGCGAGTCTGCGGTTGATCAATCCCCTGGCAGGAACTTTCACAGCGATTTCCAGTCAGCGAGAATCCTTCGAGCTTCTGCCCGATGGATCATGAATGGGCGAATTTATAGAAGGTTGTTGGTATGACTGGCGATCTGGCGACGTTCGAAGGACATGGCATCAAGTTCGTTTACCCGGTCAGCTGGCCTGTCAGTGAAGAGGGAAACGACGAAACGGTCACCATCACAGTCAATTCGAAGGGGTGTTCGTTTTTCTCGGTCGTCGTGATGGATCCCCCTCAGGATCCCGAGGATGTCATCGAGCAGATTGTCGAAACTTACCGCGAAATCTATCCCGAAATGGATGAGTATCCGCTCTTTATCCCGTCGGCAGCCCCGGGGATGCATGCAGCGCGGGAGCTTGATTTTGTCTGCCTCGATCTGGTGACGACCGTTTCTCTGCACGCATTCCGCACGGGAGAGCGCACCCTGCTGACTTTAGTGCAGGGGCCCGATAAAGAACTCGAAGAAATCAGTCCACTGCTGGAAGCGATTGCCAAAAGTGTCCAGGCAGACGATGGCATGACTCAGGAGCCGACGCTCGAAGATGCCTGACAGGACACACCTTTAGGGTTCAAAACAGTCAATGGTCACGTGTCCAGACGATCAGGATTTCGTACGTTCTCCACGAAAAATTTACTTTCTGACCGTAACGTCGCATCTCTATCTTACATGTTTTGAACGTGTGGATGAAAACTTCATAGTAACATCCGCTCCCCCTCGGTGTTGAGAACCTATCTGTCGTTCAGGACGATTCCTCGGGAGGAAGCTTCATGTCCGCTCCCTCGATTGATGAACTTCTCGATCAGGCGAGGCAACTCGCCCGCCAGAGAGAATTTGCTGCCGCCACTCAAATCTATCAGGCGGTCATTGCTCAGGATCCGTCCAACACTGCGGCTTACGATGGTTTGGGAACGATCTACTTCGTGCAAGAATTTTATCAGGAAGCCATCAACTGTTTTCTGGAAGTGGCGGCACTCAAGCCCGTCGATGGTAAGCCGCTCTTCAATGCCGGTGCGATTTATAATCGCATGGGTGAATATGCCAAAGCGGTCGAGATTATTCGCAAAGGTTTGAATCGCGATAAACGCTGTGCCGAAGGTTATTACAATCTGGGGATCGCGCATCGCAAGCAGTCACAATGGCAGATGGCGATTTCTTCCTATCGGGAAGCGATTCGCCTCGACCCAGCCTTTGCCGAGGCTTATCAAAACCTGGGCAACGTCTATCTCGAAATGCAGAACTATCCACTGGCCATTCAGAACTTTAAGAAGTCGCTGGAAGTCAAGCCGGGCTTTGCCAAAGCCCTCTCGGGTTTAGAAAAAGCGGAAAGTCTGTCGCAGCAACTGAAGAACAAAATCAGCCCTTTCGGCAGACTGGTCGATACCAAAGAAGCCGCACAAGGCAACACTTCCGACAGTTCCGGCGTGATGCGTCAGATGACGAATGCCGAGCGCCTGCATGACAGGCAATCGGTACGAGAGTTAGCCCGGCAGATCGAAGTCAATACGGCCGAAATGCTCGAATACGCACACAATGAGTTTTTTCCCGTGTTTCAAACACTCCATCATCTGGTCGTCCAGGGGAATACCGGGCTGGCTCTGCACCGGGCGACACAACAATATCGGGATGCCGTCAATCGACTGGCCGAATACCGCCGATTACAACGCCGGAAACTGCTGGAACTTCAAGCCTACGAAGAGCTCATCCAGATGCGGAGTGTGAGTGTCGGTTAGCCGATGGATAATCTCTCTGATCTTTTGCCACAGCCTCTGAACGACAACAGTTCTGTGGCAAATCTGCTGTGGCAAATGTTGACAAACCCTGTGGCCAACTCGCATGCTTGGACGGGATTTTCAACGATCAAATTGCTGCCAGAGACTCACCGCATCCATTGAATACACAGGAAAGACCAGCATGGCTAAGAAAAAAGCTGTCAAAAAGGCTGCTCCCGCACCTGCGAAAACCACGACCGCCAAACCTGCCCAAAAGCTCAAAGCTGTGGCCTCTCCAGCCAAACCTGCCGCGGTTGATCGCATTGTCATGCGCACTGGCGAAGCACTGGTCGAGGCTGAGCCCGCCTGGTCTGCTGCTGAACCCGAAGTCGTGATTGGGGAACTCGATGGGCCAGTCGGCTATGCCATGGCCAATCTGTTAGGTGACCAGATCAAAGGCCATTCGCGCGTTTTCGCCATTCTCAACTGCGATGTTCAAGTCCGTCCTGCCACACTCATGGTCAGTAAGGTCACTGTTAAAAGTGAAGCCTACACAAACATTCTGATGGGGACAGTGCAGGCCGCTATTGCCAATGGCGTACTGGATGCTGTCCGCAAGGGAGATATTCCGAAAGAAAAGGCCAACGATCTGGGGATCATCATCTCGGTCTGGCTCGACCCGTCGGTCACCTCGGTCGAAATTGACCATAACATTCTGTTCGACACGCACCGTCAGGCCACAGCCAAAGCGATTGCCAAAGCCATGAAACACGAACCCTCCATCGATTGGTTACTCGAACATCAGCACGAGATCCAGCACTGCTTCAAGCCAGCGTAAATCGTCGCCACTCTTATCACTTCGGCTTCGAGCATCGACCTCGCTGAGCGTGCCCTGCACAAACCTCCGGAACCCTCGCCCACGTCTGCGTGGGAGAGCGTGGCACAGAGTGCCGGGTGAGGGTCTTGCCAATTGATGTGCAAGAGTCACCACAGCTTCCGCAGGAGCGCTGATTGACGATTGGTAGCCGGAGATGAAGAGCAACCGGCGATGAAGCCGCTCGTGAATCGCACGCCCCATACGTGCGAGTTCCCCTCATCCCGGCCTTCTCCCGTCAGAACGGGAGAAGGAGCAATATCGTCGCCCGCATACTCATGAATAGGGTGGCCCAGACGTGGTTTTGCACGTCTGGGTGACGACAGTCACAGGAAACACTCTGCAAAACGCAGTGGTGAGCCTGCATTTCCTCACGTTGGGTACCTGCAGTTCCGACGGAATGCACCAGCCCCTCGCTCTCGCGGAGCCAACTATTCACATACATTGAAACTGCGTTGTATCGATAAGTCCGCCGTCGAATTCCCGACTTATCGTCTCACGCCCACTTATCGTCTCACCCAGTGCAGACGGACGAGTGTCGCGCCATCGCCCGTTTTGGGGATAAAGTTTTCGGGTCGGTTGTCATCCACTGCTGTTTTTCCGTACGGGGCCAGGCACAACTCGAGTTGCGAACCGTTCAACCGGTAAATGCCCTGATAGACATGGTTGTTGTGAGCATCGTACAAGTCGAACTGCATCGGCTCATCAAGCAGGCGGCCTGGCTTGACCCGCAGACCTAAAGTCGCAACGGGCAGAATCGAATCGGGCTTTTCAATCCGAACTTTGTTTCCATCAATCTTGATCAGGTAATCTTTGTAAGGGAGGACGGTCGAACGCAGCACATCGGTCGTGGCCGAATCGACCTGCCATGTCCCCGAGATTCGCGTGAGATTCAAATCGGAAGCCTGCAGGCTCCGCGACCCCAGGATCATCGACCCGAGGACCATCGAGGCCACAACCATGGCACCAATCCGAGAGCAGCACCAGGCGCGAAAATCCCCAGGCAAAGTTCGGCAAGCAGACGATGGCATGGCAACATGGCTTTCAGAAAGCAGTCAAAGATGGGAGTGAGCGACCTGTCGACCATCACGGGGCAATCAACCAGCAAGACCAGATCATAAAGTCCCCGCCCGACCTGTGAACAGCCCCTCGTGCTGATTCTGCACGAGAAACTGCCGGCCAGCGAATACAAACCACGAGGGAACTCAGCGTACAATCGATGCATCAGTTCCACTCGCCCGACATTTCCGCCAGTAAACTCAGAAGAAAACTTGACATGACCGATTCCTTGAATCGATTCACCAATCGAGTCGAAAACTACCGGAAATATCGGCCCGGGTATCCGCCAGAGGTGCTATCGGTCCTGCAGCGGGTGACAGGGTTCAGCACGCAGTGGGTGGTCGCCGATCTCGGTGCGGGAACAGGGATTTCGTCGCAGCTTTTTCTGGAGCATGGCAACGAGGTTTATGCTGTCGAACCTAATCGATCGATGCGTCAGGCCGCCAAGGAGCTTTTCGGAGACCTGGCGCGCTTGCACATCGTCGAGGGGACTGCGGAAGCCACCACTTTGCCGGATGCTGCCATCGATCTGGTCGTCGCTGCGCAGGCTTTTCACTGGTTCAACATACCGGCCACTCGCTTGGAGGTTCGAAGAATTCTCAAACCGCAAGGCTGGGTGGCGCTAATTTGGAATCATCGACAAACGCAGGGCTCAAAGTTTCTCGAAGAGTACGAAGAATTGCTCTGTACCTATGGCCGGGATTACGCCGCCATCCGGGATTCTCATCGGGATGAACGTCGTCTCGAAGAGTTTTTTGGCAATGGACAACCCGGCAGCAAACCGAGCTACCAAACCTTCGAAGTCCCCCACGAAAAGTGGCTCACCTATGAAGACTTGAGAGGGCTGCTGATGTCGGCCTCGTATGTGCCCCTCGAAGCCCAGCCGGGACATGCCAATATGCTTCTTGACTTACGTTCCATTTTTGCCCGCCATTCCAAAGATGGCGAGGTGCTCATGAAGTACCAGACCGAACTCTTTGTGGGGCAATGAGATTGGTCGGAGTGCCATTTCGCTTAATCCGAAGGTTATACACGATCAAACATATTGATCTTGTGTCCCTATCTGCCTGTCGAATGGTTGACATCTGGCGCGCTTCCGCTCCATGATTTCTCAATCAGGTTTCGATGAGCGAATTCCAGGGGAGAAATGCCGTGCTGCGATTTGTTTTGATGGGCTTTGCTGTACTCTCCTTGAGCACGCTCGGAGCCTTGAGCACGCTGGGGGCCTTGGCCCAGGCCGCCGAATGGAAAGTTCCCATTGCGGGGAACATCTATTCGATTGATCCAGAGAATGAAGTCCGTATTTCCCGCCGTGGCGGCAACTTCTCCTGGTCGAATGCCAGCGACCGTTACTCCATCTACTTCCGCGTCGATCAGCCGGCCGAAGTCGAACTGTCACTCAATGCACTGGTTCCCGAGGGCACTTCAAGTCTGCTCGTCTCTTCGGGCGACCAGAAATGGCCCGTGACGCTCACCGGCAACGAACTCAAAAATCATGTGATTGGGAAGCTCAAAATCACCGAGTCAGGCTATGTCCGCGTTGATCTCCAGGGCGAAGAACGGACAGGCAAAGTCTTTGCCGAAATTGCCAACGTCGTTGTGACCAGCGAAATACCGGGGCTCAAGGTCGAGTATGTCCGCAACAACGAAGGGAACATGTTCTACTGGGGCCGCCGGGGGCCTTCTGTTCATCTTACTTATCAGATGCCCAAGGAGATCAAGGCCCAATACGGCTACAGCGAACTCACCGTGCCCGCAGGCCAGGATACGATGGGTTCGTACTTCATGGCCAATGGTTTTGGTGAAGGATACTTCGGTATTCAAGTCAACGGGCCCAACGAGCGGCGGGTCCTCTTTTCGATCTGGAGTCCCTTCAGCACCGACAACCCGAAGGATATTCCCGAAGATCAGCGGATTGTCAAACTCGCCTCGGGGGCCAATGTCCGCGTGGGTGAATTTGGCAATGAAGGTTCGGGCGGACAAAGTTTTATGGTTTATCCCTGGAAGGCTGGCGTCACTTACAGCTTCCTGACTGAAGTGAAACCCGATGGCCCGGACAGCACAGTTTATACGTCGTGGTTTTGTGAAAAAGATAAGCAGGATTGGAAGCTGATGGCCAGCTTCCGCCGACCGAAAACACAGACGTATCTAAAGCGGTTCCACTCATTCCTGGAGAACTTTAACCCCAGCTATGGGCACAAAACCCGCGGTGCACTCTATGGAAATGTCTGGGTCTGCGATGTCGATGGCCAGTGGCACGAATGCACGCAGGCCCGCTTCAGCGTCGATCCTACAGGAGGTGGCAGACATCGCCTCGATTACAACGGCGGCGCCAAAGGGACACAGTTCTTCATGTCCAACTGCGGCTTCTTTAACGAGACTGGCAAAGTGGGCGAGATCTTTACCCGCGAATCCACCGCAGACCAGAAGCCCGCGATCAAGTTCGACGAACTACCTCGCTCGTAATCCGTAGCAAGCTGGCCAGCAATCCCCAAAAGATACCCTCTGGAACCCTCCACCGGTCTGCCGGGAGAGGGCAGGGTGAGGGTCTTCTCCGTCTTGTTTCGTACAAGATATGACACATCCAAGTAGCGTTGTAGGGTGGATTAAGGCTCTGCGTAATCCACCAAGTCTTCTTTCATCACCCAGCTTCCTATGGAAATTCAGTCAGTAATAGTCAGCTTAGGGGCGGCTCAAGTCACTTCTTTTTCATGAGATCAAGCAGCATGACAATACTGCCAGCAAGGCCGCCAATACCTATGGCCACAGCAAAAGCCCATACTTCGTTGCCGGGAAGATCTTTGGCCAGGCGGGCACCAAAGACGAGACCAGCAATCATCCCCAGGACCGGGCCAATCCAAGCCGGATAACTTTTCGCGCTGACCTGCCGGGATATCTCTTCTCTCGTAGCGAGATAGGCAGTCAGTGGATTTTTCGAATTGCGATTATAACTCATGTCTGGATTCGGAAGAACATTGAGTAAGTTGAATGACAGTGTCCATCGAGTCAGTGGTCGACCGGCATGTGGATCTGTGCGGACAAAACTTGGTTCTGATGAACTTAAGTCAAAAATGTTGCCATCACCGGTATCTAAACCAATGAATAGTTTGGCGTCCAATCCAAATCCGAGACCGACGATAGTTCGATCTTGATAGTCGACTTGACCTGGGTTTCCTATTTGTGACTTACCAAGATGGAAAACCAGTACAGTTTGCTGACCAACCGCGACGGCAAGCTGATTGCCATCAACTGAAATCGCTACATAATGTATCGGTTGCTGAAACATATCGAAGATTTTGTTCGAATTTTGTCCATTGGTACTGATTTGCCAGATCTCACCTCCGGCGACCACAACCCAGGATTGCCGACGATCCCAGTGGATAATTTCGACCGAACAATTCAACTTCAGATAACCAGTGGGATGTAGACTCATACCTGAGTCCAATTGCCATTCAAAAAACCAGAGTTGCCCTGTTTGGTCTCCGATAGCAATCTTGTCTCCAGCATCGTCTACCCAACCAACGGCGCTGATGGATGAACGATCAATGGACTGCACGATCTTGAGGTCGCGCAGCAGAAACAAGTGATTTGGCGAGAAGACCGCACAATCCCCTGTCGCACTAACCGCCATTCCCAAGGGCTGTTCGGGTAGGGAAAGCGATTCATGAATCTCGCCTTTAAATGCTTCCCATCGATGAATCTGTTTGCTGTTGTCCAGGGCGTAAACAAAACCGGCATTAGCGCTTACGCTCTTGATTTCAGTTTGACATTGTTGTCGCCAGATTGGTGACCCATCAATCGCCGAGTAAATCAGGATCTCTTGTAAATGCGAGATGACCATCACACGGCCATTCGCACTGCAAGCTACTCGATTCTGTTGGATCTCTCCCATCTGTCACTCACTCTTCGTCACTGAAAAATTATGTGTATGATCGTGAGATCAGCCATGCAGGGTGGGTTAAGGCTCTACGCAACCCACCACGTCTTCTGGAAGGCATATACCATACACACGACCGAACCCATGCTGCGTTTTGATAGGTGTTTCTTGTGACTATCGTCACCCAGACGTGCAAAGCTACGTCTGAGCCACCCGGGCTTCGTTTTTTCCTTTATTCCCTTCCTCCCTTCCCGCCTTCCCCCTTCTTTGGGCCAGCGGGCGTTGCGGCGTCAACGATTATTCATTCTCTCGCGTGGTGGACTGGGCTTTGAGCAGGTCGCGGATTTCCATCAGCAGTTCCTGATCGCGAGTCGGGACGGGTGGAGCCGCCTCTTCGGCAGCCTGCTTGCGTTTCAGCGTATTGATCCCTTTGAGTACCATGAACAACACCATGGCGATGATCACGAAATCAAACACAGATTGCAGGAACAGCCCATAGCTGATCGGAACATAGGCCACTTCCCCGGCGGCCACCGCAGGAACGGGAATGTTGATGGAGAGCTTGCTGAAGTCCGCCCCTTTGAGGAGTGCTCCAATCGGCGGAGTGATAATGTTCTTGACCAGCGAAGTGACATACTGGTAAAGGCCGCTCCCGTGACGATCCCCACAGCCATATCGATCACATTGCCACGCATGGCAAATTCTTTGAATTCGTGGATGAGACCCATCGTTCACCTCGTCATGAATGCCTGAGAAAAGATTCGCCAGCCGGAATGGCAGCAGCGATGACCCGGGCACTTTACCCGTTACCTGACCCCGATGCATTACAAGATTTGTGCAGGACAAAACCCATCTGGTGGTTCCGTGCGAGGCCATACTTCAGGGTGTCTGGAATTGAGATGTCGTGATTCGCACATGGATCAACCACCTCCGCCAGCGCTGACGCCAGAGGATTTGGCTAGAATTCGATATTGGCCACTTCGATCTCCTGATCGACTTTCGCCACGCCCACCGGTTTGAATCGCTGCTTCGAATTCTGGATGCCCTGCATGTCGAACAACAAAAAACTTCTGATTGCTTTCGGTGTCGCCATGGCGTCGTTTGCGGTCATCGTCGCCATCACTCTTTCGGCCGGAACGTTAAAGCCGATTCTGCCTCAGCCAGAACAATTGATTTTCGAGATCGAAGGGGAAGGAAGTCTCGAAAGCAGCCAGAGTTTTCAAGCTCCCGATAACTGGCAGTTGCGCTGGGATTTTGATGGCCCCGATAAATACGCCACGGTCCTGGACATGATCCGCTGGACGAATTCTGAGGGAAAATCGAACGAAGTCGTCGCCATGCACCGCAAGCCCATCCGCACCGGAAGCGGCGTTTACATCGGCGAAGGGGGAGAATACCGCCTGTCTGTCAAAGGCAAAGGCCCCTGGAGAATTCGAGCCTATCGCTTCGATCCACTCGACAAAACGGCCTCAGGTCAGTGAGAATAGGTCAGCCCTGTGTCTGGAAATCGATCTCTGCCTGTTCGTCGGTGGAATTCAGTGCCGGTTGGAACTCAGAAAGCAACATTCCCATGAATCATGCCTCCAACCCCTCTGATCATGTGGTGCCGCCAGAAGTCTGTGCGGTAGAAACCGTTTCCCTTCATGTGGCGGATGTCCAGCAATCGATCCTGAAGGTTCTCACCCGGCAAGGGTTGTTCGGGGCCGATTCGCAGCATGTGATTGACTATGTCCTCTCGCCCTGGTTGCCTGCCTGGGGTGGGCTCCATCTCCCCTACCTGTCGTCGATGGTACGAGCCATGGATCTGGGGGAAATTGATCCCCGCGGACGCATCTTGACAGTACGCGATCAACCATCGCTGGTGCATCTCGATGGAAGTCGCGCTGCAGGGCCCGTGGCGATGGCCTATGCGACAGAACTGCTGGTGGAAAAAGCGAAGGCCACTGGCATCGCAGGAGCCATCATTCGTAACAGCTCGGCCATTGATCGACCGGAAGCTGTCGTCGCGAATCTCGCACACCGCGGGTTGATCAGCTTCATGGTTTCGAGTACAGGCCGGGCCGAGTTCAGCCCGGTGGGAGATCGCACGCCGCGAGTGGCCGGTCATCGCAGTGCCTGGTGCTTGCCAGCCGCAAGCAGTCTGACTCTCATTTCGACACAGGTGGCGAGTCTCGATTCGCTCATGCTGCTCGACCCGGCACAAACCGAGGGCCAACCCGCGGCAGATCTCGCGTTTGATAAAGAAGGTCAGCCCGCGCGAAGCTGGAACTCCGCTCGCACATTCGGATTGTTAACGGGTGAGCATGATCTACAGTACGGCCTGTTATGTGGCCTGCTGCTGGCAGCACTGAGCGATGGCCGTTTACCCACAGAACGAGCGAAAAAATCTCCCTTCGGCGATGACTCCGAACATCTTCTGCTGGCAATCGAGCCTTCGAGTGAAATGGCCGAGCGCTTTCCGCCCGAGCGGCTCGCAGCTTTTGTCAGTTCCATGAAGCATCCCCGTGCCATTCAGCACCTTGAGAAGTCACCCGCGTTACCAGACACGATTGAAGTCCCTCTGGCACACCAGCAGATGTGGATTGAACTTCTCGATGAACAGCGGATCGAACATCCCTGGAGATAGTGCTGCACACGTAGCCTTAAGTTAATCACAAAGTATTCTTCATCGCCTCCTGAATTCTGGTGATGAAATCGACACAGGAATTTGAGCCCACAATGAGCGAACAATGGATTTCGGATCGTTTACGCAAGATTGATGCCTCGGGAATCCGCAAGGTTTTCGATCTGGCAGCCACGATGAAGAACCCGATCAACCTGAGCATTGGGCAGCCCCATTTCGATACTCCGGAGAATGTCAAACTGGCACTCAAGGCGGCTGTCGATGCCGGTAAAAATGTCTACAGCCAGTCGCAAGGGATCAAGCCCTTGCTGGAGACTTTGAATGCCAGCGTTCAGGCCGAATACAACGATCCTGATCGCGAAGTCTTCGTCACCAGTGGCACCAGTGGCGGCCTCATGCTGACTCTGATGACACTGGTCAATCCGGGCGAAGAAGTGATTGTCTTCGACCCTTATTTCGTCATGTACAAGCACATTGTCACGCTGTGTGGCGGTGTGGTGAAGCTGATTGATACCTACCCTGATTTCCGGATCGATCTTGAGAAGGTCGAAGCAGCCATCACTCCGCAGACCAAGGTGATCATCTGCAATTCGCCAGGGAATCCGACCGGTGCTGTTGCTACTGCGGCAGAACTGAAAGGTCTGGCCGAACTGGCAGCCCGCCACAATGTGGCTCTCTTGAGTGACGAGATCTATCGCGCCTTTCAGTACGACGATGAATTCGTCAGCCCGGCCAAGTGGAATCGCGAGACGATTGTCATTGATGGCTTCAGCAAATCGCACTCGATGACCGGTTTACGACTCGGGTTTGCCCATGGGCCGCGAGAACTGATTCAGCAGATGATCAAACTGCAGCAGTTTACTTTTGTTTGTGCCCCGCAGCCTGTGCAGTGGGCCGGTGTGGAAGCCTGGACAACTGACATCACGGACCGCGTCGCCGACTATAAACGCAAGCGGGATTTTATGGTGCGCGAACTCAGCCCGTACTTTGAAATTCACGGTGCTCAGGGAGCCTTCTATCTCTTTTTGAAAGCCCCCTGGGGAACAGGCAGCACATTTGTCGCGGAAGCCATTCGAAATGAACT
>JAIXUU010000002.1 GCA_027483405.1 Planctomyces sp.
AGTTTGACGAAGACAGGTGGGTTTTCAGCCTGATGCAATGTGAGGGAAGGAGCGTGACTATTTCCGCACCCGAAATTGCTGAGAAGAGGCAATTCAGCCGCAGAATTGGAGCCAGAGGAACTCGAATTGGCATACGTACAACCGCGGCAGGAACCGCAACCCACAGATTTTTTCCCATGACGAGACGCCAGGGAGCGATAACCCAGCCAGGCAAGCTGACCGGCGGCAACAACGACAATCGCCACAACGAGGAACGTTTCCCACATTTGCCATGACTTCTCATCAAGGAGACTACCCACAGAGACATTACCAGTTTATCATACAGAGTGATTGAGACTGAGTCTCAATAATTCTTTCGCGGAGTCTCTGCATTGGGGATATCCTTGTGAGTTACACCATACCTCTGGATTGCCTCAAAGCTGGAGAATCAGCACAAGTTGTTGATATCGATGGGGATACAACACTTCTCACCCGGCTGCAGGAAATCGGACTGAATGTGGGCAGTCAGGTGCGAATGGTGCTGCCCGGATCACCTTGTATTATTTCTCTGGCGGGAAATCAGTTCTCATTAAGGACAGATGATCTCGCGACTGTGCTTGTTGAACCCTCCCTCACTCAATGAGTTGCCTGCCTTCACCCGCCACTGATTTATTGCCTCAAAAACGATCATCCACGATTCAAAGTCTTCAAAAATGACCGCAACACTCGAATCACTTCAGACGGGACAGCATGCCCGAGTGCAGGATGTCCAGGGTGATGACTCGCTCGCCTTGCGAATCATGGAAATGGGGCTTTTGCCCGGCGCTGAGATTGAATTCATTGGGAGAGCGCCTCTGGGCGACCCGCTCGAAATCCGCGTGGCGGGTTACCATCTCTCGTTAAGAAAGGCAGAAGCTCACCGCGTTGTGATCGAGATGATTTGAACCTGTTTTATTGACCGGTGAGAACGACGCAAGTGGCCGTTCTCGCAATGAAACACATTGCCCTTTCGGGAAAGTGGCCCCTGCATGTCGTTGGCAGTTGATCGAGTGCCGCATCTGGCAGTTGTCGGAAACCCGAACACGGGCAAAAGCACGCTGTTTTCGGCATTAACTGGCATTTTCACGCGCACGGGGAACTTTCCCGGGGTGACTGTCGAGATGAAGCTGGGACGATTGAAAACCAGCACCCGGGAAGCCGTGCTGGTGGACTTGCCGGGAACTTATAGCCTGGCAGCGCGTTCGGCCGATGAACGAGTCACTGTCGATGTGCTGCTGGGATTACGACCCGAGATTGGATCACTCGCTGGGGCCTTATGTATTGTCGATGGAACAAACATCGAGCGAAATCTGTATCTGTTTTCTCAAGTACGCGACCTCGGCCTGCCCGTCCTGCTGATTGTCAATATGATTGACCGTGCAGAAAAAGCGGGAATTGCGATCACTGAGCCAGAGCTTTCGCAAAGGCTGGGTGTGCCCGTCGTCTTCTGCAATGCTCATGATCAATCGAGCGTCGCTCTCGTTCAGAAATCAATCTTCGAGTTCATCGAGCAGAATCCACCAGCAGCCCATGGCACTGATCTCGCTGCTCAACAAGCTTCAAACTCCGATTTTCCCCCAGCTTTCGAAACTGCAGTCAACGAGTTGCAGGGACTGCTCTCGGCCCATGGACGAAAAATGCCGAGGCCACTGGTCAGTCGTCTGTTGATCGACATCGACGGGCAGATCGAGCAGGCCGAAGTCCAACCATGGCCAGAACTCTCGTCGCACCTCAAGCGACTTCGCGAACAGGTCAGTGCAGCCGGCTATCGCATCAGCGGGATCGAGCCGCGAGTGCGGTATGCAGCAATTCGTAAGGCCATCGCCGGGCTGGAAATCAGGCCTGTCCGGCAGGCTGGCCAATTCAGTGAGAAGCTGGATGGCTGGCTGACGCACAGTGTCTTTGGACTGCTGATTTTCATCTTCATGATGTTTGTGGTCTTCCAGTTGTTATACCGCGGTGCCGAGCCGGTGATGGTACTGATGGAGACTGCTTTTGGCAGCCTGCAGGATCTGGTGGGTGGCATGATGCCCCGTGGGCCACTGCGCAGCCTCGTGACGCAAGGAATCATTGCCGGTGTGGGGGGAGTGCTCGTCTTTCTGCCTCAGATTGTGCTGCTGTTTCTGTTTTTGGCCATTCTCGAAGATTGCGGCTACATGGCGCGAGCCGCCTTTTTGATGGATCGGCTGATGACGAAGGTCGGTCTTTCGGGCAAGTCGTTCGTTCCACTGATGTCATCGTTTGCCTGCGCCATTCCGGGAGTCATGGCGACGCGTGTGATCGAAAATCGTAAAGATCGAATGGTGACCATTCTCGTGGCACCGCTGATGAGCTGCTCGGCTCGATTGCCTGTCTATAGCCTTCTGATTGGGGCCTTCATTCCGGGAGTGAGTTTTCTGGGGGGCTGGGTCGATCTGCGATCGCTGGTTCTGCTGGCATTTCTCTCCCTGGGAGCAATTGTCGCCATTCCCGTTGCGTGGATTTTGAAAAAGACCATCTTCCCCGGAGAAACGCCACCATTTGTCATGGAACTCCCACCCTATAAATGGCCCTCCATCAAGACGGTCTTCCAGCGTGTGTACGATCGCGCTGCGGCCTTCGTGGTAAGAGCGGGAACATTGATCCTGCTAACCTCTATTGTCATCTGGGGGTTGGGTTACTTCCCCGGAGACCATTCGCGTGAAAATGCGATTCTGGCGGAGATGGAGGAGACCCGGCAGATCTTTGAAGATCCTCTCCAGCGACGAGAAAACCTGCAGCAGCAGTTGGCAGGATCTGATGATGCTCCGCCCCCTTCTCCGGTGGAGAGTGCATCCTTAGAAAATGAATTGAACTCTTTGAATCAACAGCTCAAAGAATTTGACGCATTAATGGAGAAGCTGGAGGGGGAACTGATTGCCACACAAGGACAACTGCAGGAGAACAGCTTTCTGGGGATGGCGGGCCATTGGATCGAACCCATCGTTCGCCCTTTAGGATGGGACTGGCGGATTGGTGTCGGAGTGCTGGCCTCATTCCCGGCTCGTGAAGTGATCATCGCGACGCTAGGTGTGATTTATAACCTGGGCGAAGGGATGGAAGCGGAATCGCCCCAATTGCGCGATGCACTCATCAACTCCAGAAATCCAGATGGCAGCCCCGTTTTCACGATTCCGGTGGCCCTGTCGATCATGGTCTTTTTCGCCCTTTGCGCTCAGTGCATGGCCACATTGGTGGTTGTATCCCAGGAATCGGGAAGCTGGAAATGGGCGGTCTTCACATTCGTCTACATGACCGCCCTCGCATATGTCGGAGCGCTGATCACCTTTCAGGTGGCCTCACTCTGGTGGTAAGTCATCAGCCAAAGCACGTCGATTTCTCTTTGAATTACATCACTAGTTGTACTCTCAGATCGCAAGACTTGCTCGGTGAGCCCAATACCATTTTCTGCCCTCTCCAAAATCTATTGGCACACCGGGTGCTTAAGCGTTGTTGAAGAGTGTATGCTACTGTCAGCCACTGATGGAGAGTGGATTGCCAACAGAATATGCGCAACTTATGGGCAAATCGCTTATTTTATGATCACAAGTATTCGAGGCATGGCCTTTCTGAATGTGTGAAAGCTTGAGGTCACGAGAATTTATCCTTTCAAACGAGCGGATTCTCCCATGAAATCAGCAACAACAGCCCCAGAATCTGGCAGAATTGCATCGAGTGAAGTTTCCTCGTGAATTCGTTATTGATGGGCAGCAATCAGGTCACACGTAGCGATCCAGAGACAGGCAACGATATGAGTGCAAAGCCGATTTTAAGTAGTGATGTCGAGACGCTGACTTCACTTCTGGGTGGTGCAATTGTCGAGCAGGCCGGGAGTGACCTGGCTGCCTTACTCATGCGCATTCGGCAACTCTCACGGGAAAGACGAGTCGGTTTACCAGGTGCCGCCGAACGTCTGGTCGAATTACTGGCGGGTTTGAACGAAGATCAACTCGACCTCCTCACGAAATCATTGAGCATTTACTTTGATCTGGCCAACGTCGCAGAAGATCTGCAGCGCATTCGCGTCATTCGTCAGCGTGAGCGGCAGTCGGAAGGTTCCGTGCGGAAGGAATCGCTCGGCGATGCGATTGCTCAACTCAAAAAGCAGGGAGCGACGGCCGAAGCTGTGCAGCATCTGCTTGATAAACTGCACATCGGCCTGGTCTTCACAGCTCACCCGACGGAAGCCAAGCGCCGAACGACCCGGCGTATTCTTCGCCAGTTGCGTTCAGACTTAACAACCGCCCATCAGGGAGATCTGCTCCCTCGCGAAAGTTCTGTACTGCAGGAACGAATTCGCGGTTCACTCACGTTGTTATGGCAAATCGACCCCATGCGTCCGCAGCCACCGACTGTGATGCAGGAAGTCGAGAGAGGTCTCTTCTTCTTCGATGGTTTGTGGGACATTGTACCACTGATCTTCCAGGATTTGCGGAGTGCCCTCGCAGAACATTACCCGGGATTCAAGTTTCATGTGCCGCCATTTTTGAAGTTCGGCTCCTGGATTGGTGGCGATCGAGATGGAAATCCGTTTGTGACTGCCCAGGTCACCAGCGACACTTTGCGACTGCTCGAAATCACAGCCATCGAGCGGCACTTGAAAACCACACGTGAACTCGCTGATCTGCTGGTGGTTTCCGATCGCGGGATGCTGCCAGATGATCCCGTCTATGCGGCCTTGCAGAAGACGTTCGGTGCTCATCCAGAGCTGGAACAACTCGTTGGAGATGCCCCTGAGGCTGAACCTTACCGGCGCTGGATCAAGGTAATTGAACTCAAACTTCGCAAACGCATTGAGCCTGCACTCGCTTCGCCTTTGAAGGCCTATCAGACAGCAGCCGAACTGGAAGCCGATGCCCGGTTGATCGAAGAGAGCCTGCTGAGGCGAAAAGGGGATCGAATTCACGCATCATTCCTGGCGGCGTGGCTCGATCAGATTCGCACCTTCGGACTGCAGGTTTCGGCTCTGGATGTCCGGCAGGATTCCCGTGTGCATGTGGATGTGCTGCAGGAAGTTTTTGCTCGTACCGGGATTTATGCCGAGTATGCCAAAGCGGATGAAAAGACCCGCCAGAAAATTCTGACGACGCCGCATGATCTGGGAATGAATGTTCTTGAGGGCGAGCTATCTGATATGGCGCGAGAGACCTTCTCGCTCTACAAACTGATGGCTGAGACCGTGCGTGCCGGTGGTATTGAGCGCTTCGGTGGTCACATTGTCAGTATGACGCACTATGCCAGTGATATCCTGGTGATTCTGTGGTTCTGGAAGTGGGCGTGGAAGGTGACGGCAGGTGAATCGAAGGCTGAGTTGCCCCAACTGCCACTGATGCCACTCCTGGAGACAATTGACGATCTGCGCCAGGGGCCGGCAATTCTCACGGATCTGCTTTCAGTTCCTGATTATCTGGCCTATCTCAAGAAAGATCAGGGGGCACAGCCACTCCAGAACGTCATGGTGGGCTATTCCGACAGCACCAAAGATGGCGGATATCTGGCGGCTTCCTGGGGCTTGTATCGTGCTCAGGAGCAGCTTTCGGATGTACTGGCCAGCCAGGGTGTGAGACTGCGGGTCTTCCATGGTCGAGGCGGTGCACTAGGCCGTGGCGGCGGGCCAGCGGCCCGGGCCATTCTTTCGCTGCCACCAAAATCAGTCGATGGCAGTCTGCGTGTCACCGAACAGGGAGAAGTCCTCGCTGAGCGATATGACGAACCACAGATTGCCTTCCGACACCTCGAACAAGTGACATGGGCCACGCTGCTGGTGAGCAGCACACAAGAGGGGCATTGGCCGGAAGACTGGTTTACTCATCTCGACGAGTTGGCTCAGCAATCTTATCTACATTATCGCAAGCTGGTGGATGACCCTGGATTTTTGATGTATTTTGACCGGGCAACGCCGATATCAGAAATCGAACGCTTACCTATTGGTTCGCGACCTGCAAGGCGACGCGAACGGAAGAGTCTCTCGGATCTCCGGGCCATTCCTTGGACATTTGCCTGGACGCAGAGTCGGCACATGATTCCCGCCTGGTTCGGTTTAGGGAAAGCACTGCATGATGCCGTCGCCCGCAACAACGAAGACTGGTCACGTTATCAGGAAATGTATCGGACATGGCCGATCTTCCAGGCGATTATCGATAACGCGACGCTGGCACTCATGAAGGCCGACTTGCAGATTGCCAACCGCTATGCCGACCTGGTCGAAGATCGGGAAGTCGCGAAGCGATTATGGTCCATGATCCATGAAGAGTACGACCGCAGCCGGGCATCGGTGCTGATGATCACCGGCGAATCGTCGCTGCTCTCGAATACACCCTGGCTGCAGACATCAATTCAGGAGCGGAATCCTTACGTCGACCCTTTGAATCTGATTCAGGTTGAGCTTTTGAAGCGAGCTCGTGAAGGAAGCATTGAAGCCGATCGTGCAGCGAGGTTGCAACACTCGGTGCGACTGACCATTCAAGGGGTGGCAGCCGGTTTGAGAACGACGGGTTAATGGGAGTGAAGCCGCGAGAAAGGTGGGAAGTAAAGAAGGGGTAAAAGGAGAAAAGCCAGAAAAGGCAATTGACCCTCGCCCGGTATTCCGGGAGAGGGTGGCAGACAGGTCGAGTGAGGGTCTTCCTGATAAATGAGTTATTCCGAGCAAGATCCCGACAAGCTGGAAAGTGACCGATCCAGCACCTCACCCCAATTCACTCCGATCGATATGCGTAGAGGCAGTCACACCGATCTTCCTACCCTCAACTCCCCCACAACGACTCAAAACCCATAACGAAACATCCCGGGAAAGGAACTCCCCATGCGTATCTGGCCAGGATCGCCAGCCCCACTGGGCGCGACGTTTGACGGACGCGGAGTGAACTTTGCGCTCTTCTCGGAGAATGCCAGCAAAGTCGAACTGTGCCTGTTTGATTCTGCCGAAGCGAAGGTGGAATCCTGCCGAATCACACTCCCGGAGCAAACCGATTTTGTCTGGCACGGATATCTGCCGGATGTAAAGCCCGGGCAGATCTACGGCTACCGGGTGCATGGTGACTATGCACCGCACGAAGGACATCGCTTTAATCCTCACAAGATTGTGCTGGATCCTTATGCCATGGCCATTGCCCGGGATGTCCAATGGTCGGAAGAAATGTTCCCGTATGTCATCGGGCAGGAACAGCAGGATCTGCTCATCGATCGACGAGACAACAGTGCGTTTGCACCATTAGCCGCAGTGGTTGATCGAAGGTTTCGCTGGGGTCGCGATCGACATCCGAAAACGCCCTGGCATGAAACACTCATCTATGAATTGCACGTCAAAGGATTCTCTCGACTGAGCCCGTGGGTTCCCCGTGAATTACGTGGAACATACGCTGGCCTGGCCAGTGAAGGTTCCATCCGGCATCTGAAGGAACTGGGAGTTACTGCAGTCGAACTCATGCCAGTGCATCACTTCATTGATGACCATTTTCTGGTGACACAAGGGAAGCGAAACTTCTGGGGTTACAACACCCTGGCCTTCTTTGCTCCGGCAATCAGGTATGCGGCAGACCCTTCGCCTCATGGAGCAATTCTTGAGTTTAAGAAGATGGTCAAGACGCTGCACGCCCATGGCCTCGAAGTTATTCTCGACGTCGTTTACAACCATACGGCTGAAGGGAATCATCTGGGGCCCATGCTGTCGTTACGCGGGATTGATAACCGCAACTACTATCGGCAGGTGGCAGATAACCGCCGCTACTATCTCGATTACACTGGCTGCGGTAACACCTTGAACATGGTCTGCCCGCGCGTGCTGCAGTTGATTATGGACAGCCTCCGTTACTGGGTGCAGGAGATGCATGTCGATGGCTTCCGGTTTGATCTGGCTGCCACACTGGCCCGCGAACTGCATGCTGTTGATAAGCTGGGAGCCTTTTTTGACATCATCCATCAGGACCCTGTCCTCTCCCAGGTCAAGCTGATTGCCGAACCCTGGGATCTGGGCGAAGGTGGTTATCAGGTAGGCAACTTTCCAGTCCTGTGGACGGAATGGAACGGGAAGTATCGCGATTGCGTCCGGCGTTTCTGGAAAGGTGATGGCCACACCGTTTCTGAGTTAGCCACGAGAATCTGCGGATCAAGCGATCTGTATGAACATAATGGCCGCCGGCCTTATGCGAGTATTAACTTTGTCACGGCTCATGACGGATTCACTCTGCAGGATCTGGTTTCGTACAACCACAAACACAACGAGGCCAATGGCCAGAACACCGAAGACGGAGACAGCCATAACAATAGCTGGAATTGTGGAGCCGAAGGCCCCACGAGCGACCCGGCGATCCTGGCTTTGCGAGAGCGGCAGAAGCGTAATCTGATGGCGACGCTGCTCTTCTCTCAAGGCGTGGCCATGATTCGCTCGGGTGATGAACTCAGCCAGTC
>JAIXUU010000241.1 GCA_027483405.1 Planctomyces sp.
ACTTCCACCACCAGCCGTGAAGGTAGCTTGAGTACGAATCTGTGAAAAGACTTTCAGGAAAAGTCTGACCAGCCTGAGCGAGAATTTCTTCGGTAGGGTGGCTCCTTATGCCCTGCTCTTGTGCCATGCTTGCAGCACTGGGCAAGCATGCCTGACAGCACCAACGAAAGAGGGCGACCACTTCACATGGACGCCCTCTGAACGTATGAATATTCGTGGATTATCACAACGCACCTGAGGAATCTCACAGATGCCGCTGATCAATCCTTGAAAACTAGGCAGGGTTCTTGCCTGGGAGTTCACCAGCCTTGATGAGGTCGCCAAAGGTCTTGCCTTCGGTGGAGCTCTTCTCAGATTCGGCCTTCTTCAAAGCCGCCTTGATGGCTTCGGTGTCCTTCACGTTGGTCGCTCCGAGAGCGGTCGTCATCGCTTTGCCGTAGTCGTTTTTGTTCTTTTTGCTCTCACCGAAGTGGCAAATCATGCACTTCGATTCGGCTGCCTTATCGGCAAGATTGGCATACGTTTCCTTGAAAGCGGCAAGGTAGGGCGGGCGAGCTTCAGCCGAATTGCCAGATACAAAGGCGGCGATTGCGGTACAGCAGGCTAGCGAAATCCAAGTCAAACGCATTGATGCTTTCCTCTCGTACGAATTTCCCGGGTATGGGGGCAGGAGTGAAAATCAGGAACGCCTGACTTCCACCGAACGCGGAAACAACTCTTGCCGCATCTCGCGGCGAAGGCATTAGACGGGCTGACACGCGCTGTGTCAATTCCCTCTTCAAAACATTACAGCAGATCCCATACCATTGTAATCTCATGATATGTCGGCCCGATATCCAGTGGCCGCTTGCATTCGCATGAACTCAATCTGCAATCACAATGACCCGCGATGTCCTCGATTTGATGTCGCCTTATCGCCTCCCTGAACATTCCAAACGCCTGACCATCCCCAACACCCCGGCAATCACCATCACCTCAGCCATCATTCAGCCGCAGAGGCAGGAACCACTCCCAGTTGTAAATTCCACAACTCATTTTTCAGAAAACCGAGGCATGGCACTCAGGCTCCGCTCTGCGGACCATCTCCCATCCACCACCACTCACAACTTCTTCAACTGTAGGCTTCATGCCCATGCACCAATTCAGGCTGCCACTGGAAATTGACGGATCCCAACAACTCCATGCACCCAGTGTCCCGGGAAGAACTCAAACAATCAACCAGAGCATTCAGTGGAAACTGCCGTAGTATGCACAATTAATTTCTAGTGCCTATCGTGGCCCAAATGTGAAACACTGCGTCAAGGTCACCCTGCCACGTGCAGAAGATCCCAAAAACAGGAGCACGTATGTGCAACATGTTTACACTAAACAGTAGATCTTTTAATGGGAGTGTGACCGTTTCTTTTGACTTGGTAGAGGGCGGAGACACACAATTGAGCATCGTTTTTGTCGCAGGTCACTCAAAAGATATTACTTCAATTGGTTATTGTACTTTTCAACAGTTAAGGATTTGGGTCAATGAGGTAGAACGAATTTTAAATAACGATCTCGCACAGACAACACTTTGTGACTACGAGAATGTATTTACTATTTCTTTAAATAGATCTTCAGACGATGAGTGGTTCTTGAATGCCAAAGCATGTATCACCAGAGATTCGTTTGGTGGTTCGATTTGCTGTTGGGTGACGCAAATGCTTATTGAAAGAGAGGATATTCAAATCATGAGAGATTGTTTTAATGAGTGGATATGCCTTTATGGATAAAACAGCAAAAGCTGGATTTAAGATTGCTGCAAAGAGAAACCAAAGTGTCAGGGCTCTTCTTCGCAGGATCATTTAGGCCAGCAGCTGCAGCCGTAGGGTCCGCTATGCGGACCATCTTCCGTTCATCACCACACAGGACTTCTTCAACTGTAGGGTGCATGCCAATGCACCAATGCAGGCTGCCACGTTGAAGCATGATGCATTCCGAGAACTCCAAACACCCTACCGCCTGGGCTGAGTGGCATCCTCAGAATTGAAATGCTCAATCAACCACGGCATGCTTGCGGCAGGGTGGCACTGCCAGCAGGCCCAGCAGTGGTTTCTTCAAAGCAAGATTGGGAGTGATTGACATCATCCGCCATCAATCGACCAATCGAGCTGGCTGGCGGCACACAGCGAGTTTCAGCTTCTGGCATGACTTGAGAAAAATGTCCCCGAGTGGGTTCGAACCACTAACCTTCGGCTTCGGAGGCCGACGCTCTATCCAGTTGAGCTACGGAGACAACAGGCCTAACCAGATCTTGGCCAAGTCTTTGAAGTATCCCAAGAAATGGGCAAGAGTCAAACCAATGCCCTCTTGATGAACCTTCCAAATTCACGAAATCCGCTCGATCAGAGCCTGATAAGCACCATCGGCTGGGCTCCCGGGCATAAACTTCTGCTCTTCAACCAGTCGGAATTGTGGTCCACCCGCCTCGCTCGTCGCCGCCAGAAACTGCTGGACAATCTCTTCATTCTCCAGGGGCTCAATACTGCAAGTCGAATACAGGATTCGGCCGCCAATGCGGACTTTACCAGCCGCCGTTCGCAGGATGGTCGCTTGCATCTCGCGCAGTTCATCGAGATGGGCGGGTGAATACTTCCATCGCGCCTCAGGACGTTTTCCGAGCACGCCGGTATTCGAACAAGGGACATCCGCCAGGACTTTATCGAACTCCATCGAGGGCAGGTTCTCGCCGCGTGGCCCAATGGTGATCGTCCGAATGATCGACAGGCCCAGCCGCTCGGCATTCTCATACACCTGACGAATGCGGCCACCATGCGTATCCGCAGCGATGATCTCGCCCTGGTTCTGCATCAGTTCCGCCATGTGACAGGTTTTCGAACCCGGAGCCGCACACAGGTCGAGCACAACTTCACCCGGCTGAAGATTTAATCGTCTGGCGGCATGTTGAGCCGAGAGATCCTGTACCGAGAATTCCCCCTCGGAAAAACCAGGTAACGTGCTGATCCGCACTGTCGAAAGGAGTCGAATCGTTTCCGGCAAATCACCAGCTTCCGCTACGAAATCGGCTGCAAAGAGCTTCTGCCGGAAAGTCTCACGATCGGTCTTGAGCAGGTTCACCCGCAAAGCTGTCTCAGTGACTTGATTGAACCAGAAGGCCATGCGAATCGTCGCTTCGACCCCATATTGCCCGACCCATCGCTCGACGAGATCGTGAGGAAAACTGAAGGCAGCGGCAATGTAAGACCCAGGGGTCAGTGTGGGCGAAGGGAAGAGATCGGTCGTCAGTTCTCGATACTGATGATGACCGATTGGCAACGCTCTCGATGAAGGTTCAGTGCGAATATTCTCCGTCATGAGCTGAATCGCACTGCGGAGGACACCGTTCACAAAGCCACCCCAGCGCATGTTCGCACGCTTGGCAAGCTCAACCGTCTCGTGAACAGCCGCATGTTGCGGAATCCCCTGGCACAGAAAGATCTGATACAGACCAATCTTGATGATTGTCTGTAAGGGCCGTTCGAGCGTTTCCATCTGTCGATGAACCAGCGACATCAATAGCGCCTGCAATGTCGATTGGCGGCGCACGATCCCGCAAATCAGTTCATAAGCCAGCCGACGATCACTGGGAGAGAGCGTCGTTCGATCCACGGCCTGATCGAAGACTTCGCCGATATGTTTATTGCCCGCATGGTGAGCTTCGAGCACATTAAAGGCCAGTTCGCGGGCAGTGCGCGGGGCCAGCAATTGGATGGGAGGCAGCACCGAGATATCCGGTGCATGCAGTGGCCGCCCGGCATCCGGGGCAAAATGACTCTGTGGTGGACGACCGGCTGGGGCAGGCCTTTCGCGACGCGGGGCAGTTCCCGCGTGATAGCGCGTCGGCTGCTCACCATTGGGGGCCGCTGGCCTTCTCGGTGGCTTCGAACCAGCGGGCCGGGCTTCACTCCAACTGGTAACGCCACGCGGCGTGCGTGTTTCACCAGCACCAGCACCTGCACCCGCACCAGCATTCGGAAACGTGCGCGGCTGGGAATTCTGGTTCGATGGACGTTGAAAGCGAGGCTTCTCTTCACGTGGCGGTCGTGTTGACTCCGATGGATTCGCTCCCGCACTGGCCGAAACATCGCTCCTTGGTGCTGAACCTTCGGCTCCAGGAGCCACCCACAAGAAGGGATTCGGCCCGACGCGCCCAATTCGGGGTCCGCCTGGAGGTTGCTGACTGCGATCAGAGTCATACGGCCTGCGCTCTGGTCGATTCCCAGATCGATTCTCTTCCTGACGGCTGAATCCAGGGCGGCCGGAACCAGGGCGAATGAAACGTGGTCGGCCATCACCTCCCTGTGTCGGTGGGCCAGATCGCGTCGGCGGGCCAGATCTTCGCGTCGGAAACGATCGCCCCTCACTCTCACTGCGAGGCGGGTTCGAACCGAAGGCTTGCCCCGCTCCTCCGGCACCAGCGGGATCAACAGGCCTCGGTGGATTGGGCGAACTCTTTTGACGCGAGATCGATTTTTTACGGCCCGGACGACGAATCTCCCCGCGACGCTGCCGGAATGAATTCACCGGAGTTTCTGGCGTTCCTGAGTTCTCTGATTGTGGCGAGGAACCTTCCACACGGGGAGGAAGTTCCGGTGAGTTTTCAGCGTTCATAGCGAGCTACTTTCTTCGCAGAGGCGGGCGAGATCCGCAAAGAAGTCGGGATACGTCTTTGAGGTGCAACCAGGATTGTCGATCACTATCCCGGAGTGAACGAGCCCCAACAGGGCAAAACTCATGGCCATGCGATGATCATCGTAAGTATCGACCAGTGCCGGATTCGACTCAGAGCATCGAGGAGCCCCCGGATGAATGGTCATGCCGTCTTCAAATTCGACAACGTGAATCCCCAGCTTGCCGAGTTCAGTGACCACAGCCTGAATGCGATCCGTTTCTTTATGGCGGACGTGAGCAATATTGCGAATCGTCGTGGGGCTTTGAGCGAACGTGGCGACCACAGCCAATGTCTGAGCCGTGTCGCTGATGGCATTCATATCGATCTCAATCCCTTTGAGAGGGTGGCCTTTGACAGTAATCTGCCGCTCGCCCCAGTGAACTTCGCAACCCATCTGCTCGAGGGCTTTGACGAACATCACGTCGCCCTGTAACGCGTTGGCGTTGAGACCATCCACTGTCACCTCGCCACCTGTAATGGCCGCCACAGCAAAGAAATAACTGGCGGCTGAAGCATCCGGTTCAATATCGTACCGAATCCCCTGGTATGTAGCTGGCTTGACGACGTATGTGCCGGGCTGCGGGCATTCCACAGACACCCCAAAAGCCGCCATCACACCGGAGGTCATTTCCACGTACGGCTCGGAAACCATTGTTCCGATTGTTTCAATCTGCAGTGTTTGCTGATTGTAGGGGCTGGCCAACAGGAGCGCACTCAAAAACTGGCTCGACTTCTCGGCTCGAATCGAGACCTTCGAAGCAGATAACCCGGTCGATTCAATCACCACCGGCGGGCAGCCCGAATTGAGTTCGCACCGCGCCTGGCAGCCCATGGCCCCCAGGGCAGAAATCAGATCATCAATCGGTCGCTCACGCATGCGGCTGTTACCATCAAGCCGGTAATGCCCCGGTTGACCATCTCCCGGCCCCAGAGCACACATCGCTGCCAGAAAACGAATACTCGTTCCGCTGTTTTCCAACCACAGTTCGGCCTGGGAATTGGGAAGTTTCCCACCGCAACCCTGAACCACCACACGATGTTCGTCTGTGTACTCTTCGATTGAGATCCCCAGCCGGCGGAGGCTGTCAATCATCACTTCTGTATCACGGCTGTGCAGCACACCTGTCAGCTCACTCGTTCCTGCAGCGAGTGCCGCCGTCACCAAGGCTCGGTTGGTTAAGCTTTTTGATCCCGGGGGACGCATCACGCCAGAAATCGCTCGTCCAACAGGTTGCATGGCGTAAGTAGAATTGGCAGACACTCCCGAACATCCTCAATGTTGCTGCGACGTGAAAACTCAGATGCAAAGGCAATTCTGGCGGAAAAGCGAAACCATGATCTTAATCAAGAGCCGCAGTCTTTACCATCACACCCGGCAATTCCCGCCCATCGAAGAGCAGAAGCGGCAAGCGGAATCGTTTGAACAGCAGCACAAAATTCGATGCCATAATTGGCTGCCACGGTTTGTGAAGTCATTCACGTGCTGAGAACCAGATGCCTCGCTCATGACCAATCGTGTGCTTTCCACGAAAACTTCCCGGCATTTGAGGTTATTGTGTGTGGCTTTATCCGGTTCATCACGCAACACCTTTCAAAGCCATCTCTGGCCTGTCACAGGCACTTCACCGGGCAAATCTCGTTCAGCTCACGTGACGGGGCTAGTTCAAATGGAAACCATCCTGAGGTCGATGAACCATGGCAGAACTCAATGGCAAGCGGATTGTGATTGCAGGTGGAAGCGGCTTTATCGGTCTGTCGCTGGCAGAGCACTTCGTAGAGGCTGGAGGTCAGGTCACCATACTGTCCCGTTCCCAGCCGAAAAAAAGTAGTCGCTGGGAAACGGTCATCTGGGACGGTCGGACTCCAGGAAACTGGATGGAGTCACTGGACGGTGCAGATGCCGTTGTAAATCTGGCGGGCCGAACCGTGAACTGCATCAAGACTCCCGATCATCAGGATGAAATTCTGCGCTCGAGAGTCGAATCGACGCGGGTACTCGGTGCCGCCATGCGTCTCGTCAGCTCTCCACCACCTGTCTGGGTGCAGATGAGTACGGCACACATCTACGGCGATCCGCCCATTGCCGTTTGTAACGAGGAAAGTGTCGAAGGCGTCGGCTTTGCACCGACCATCGGTCGCGCCTGGGAGTCCGAATTCGCGCGACGTCAATTACCCAGCCAACGGGGTGTGATCCTGCGAACCAGCTTCGTGATCGGTCGTGATCGCGGTGCCGGTCGCGGCGCACTGGGAACTCTAGGCTTGATTACGAGGCTGGGCCTCGGAGGCCGGGTCGGCAAAGGCACACAAGGCCTGTCATGGATCCATGAGCATGATCTGAACAGGCTTTTCACCAGAGCCATCACAGACCAATCCATGTCAGGTATCTACATCGCATCGGCTCCGAATCCAGTTTCTCAAGTCGAATTCATGCGAACACTGCGAAAGACGATGGGCATGCCCATTGGTTTACCGGCATTCGAGTGGATGGTTCGCATCGGTGCTCCACTTTTCTTTCGCACCGATCCAGAACTCGTACTCTATGGCCGATATGTTGTCTCCCAAAGATTAGCTACTGAAGGCTTCACGTTTTCGTTTCCATTACTTGAAGCCGCCTTGGACGATCTCTATCGAAAATAGATATCCCTTTGATTCAATGGTATCGTCTATATCGATTCAGTACCTACAGTCGACCACTCCGGAAGATCCCATAGATCAGCCAGAGAGCCAGCACGCTCGATGTAAAGTAAATGGGCACGCTGAACCACAACGAGTCCATCCCCTGCCGGATAATCAGAGCCGAAGCGACGATGAGGGCCGAAACGACAAATCCGACCACCAGTCGATTACTCGCCCGCTCAAGTTCGAGAATCAGCTGCCCCAACCCCTGATGTTCCAGATGCACACGCAGGTCATCCTGACTCAGCTTGGCGACAGCCTTATTGATATGTGCCGGCAGCTCATGTGCGACATTCCAGAGCTTTGTCGCCTCTGCACGAAACTCCGCCCGCAATCGCTGCGGCGAGAAACGGGCCCTCACCACGTTTTCAATATAAGGTTGCAGCACAGGGGCCAGATTAAAATCGGGATCGAGCCGTCGGCCAATCCCTTCTAAAGTGACAATGGCACGAATCAGCAGCATCAGACTCCCCGGGCAACGGATCTGATGTGTCGTCAGCAGCGACATGAAGTCGCCGAGCAACGTGCCGACATTGAGTTTATCTAAGGGCACACCGTAGTAATTCCCGAGAAAATCCCGCATATCGACATGCAGTAAAGCTTCATCCACTGCCGTCGAGCTTTCTCCAAACTTCAACACCGCACGCACTGCCAGCGGAACATCCTGCCGACTGATCGCCACAAACAAATCGACCAGTTGCTCACGAATATCCGCATCCAGTATTCCAATCATCCCGAAGTCGAGCAGGACGATCGTGCCGCAAGGCTTGACTCGCACGTTCCCGGGATGTGGGTCTCCGTGGAACACGCCCAATTCAAAAGCCTGCTTCATGTAAAGCCGGGCACCGCTGGCAGCCACAGCACAGGGATCACAGCCCGCACTCACCAGCGCATCGCGATCATCGACTTTGATGCCGTCAATGTACTCCATTGTCAGGACAGCTTCTGTCGTCAGATCCATCCAGACTTTCGGCACATAGAGCGAAGGATCATCGGCAAAGAGCCGACGGAACTCATCCATCGTCCGGCCTTCGCGTGCGAAGTTCACCTCGCGGCGAATGGAGCGCGCAAAATGCTTCACGAGTCCCGTCGGGTCAAACACGCGCGTTTCCGGGACATGGACTTCAGCCAGCACAGCCATCTGTTCGAGCAGTGAAAGGTCGCGCTCGATATCCCGCACGACATTCGGCCGGCGAATCTTGACCACCAGTTGAGAACCGTCAAATGCCACCGCCCGGTGCACCTGGGCCAGCGAACCGGCAGCCAGAGGCTCCATATCAAATTCGCGGTAAAGTTCGTGAACTGGCTTTCCTAACTCGCTTTCGACTTCGCGGATCGCCGCCTCGCTGCCAAAGGGAGGGACATGCTCCTGCAACTTCTTAAGTTCGGTGATCATTGCGGGCGGCACGATGTCTGGCCGCGTACTCATCACCTGGCCAAACTTGATAAACGTCGGCCCAAGGCTTTCGAGCGAGAGACGCACTCGTTCAACGGTCGTGCATTTCTGCAGCGGTTTGTGCCTCCGCCAGAAGAAAACGCGGCGAATGCTCTGGTACCACACTTCGCGCAGCCCGATGCGATCGACGAGGTCGCCAAACCCATGATTCAGCAACACGGTCGCAATTTCTCGCGTGCGACTCAAATTCCGCAACAATCGAAACGGACTGCTTTCCAACGCCCACACCTCCTCGGCTGCATGAAGACCTCAAGGCAGTTTATCTGGCCATCCAACCCACAGCCAGACCATCACCGAATTGCCACACCAAACTTCACCAGCACTGCAGTATGCGTTGGGTCCGACAGGGTGCCACTGCTGGCTCGCCCAGCAGTGTAGGGTCCGCTGTGCGGACCATATTCCGCCCACCACCACCCACGACATCTTCAAACCGAGAGTGCCTGCCAATCCCCCAATTCGCACTGGCAAGGTGCCACTGCTGGCTCGCCCAGCAGTGATTTTAAAGAAACACGGTCAAACGAGTTTATCGACATCATTCGTCATTAATCCCGAACTTGTTCAGGAACTCAAAACGTTCGCTCCCCCGTACCATGCTTCCGGCTCTGGGCAAGCATGTTTTCTATCTTTAAGCGATCAACACCATCCACAAATCCGGCATCCTCACATGACAGGGTGGCCCAGACGTGGCTCTGCACGTCTGGGTGACGGCAGTCACAAGAAACACCGAATACACTCAATGAGTCCTACTCTCTCTTTTCTTCAGGGTGACTGACACAAATTGACAAACCTCTTTCGTGCCGCCAATCTATAATCAGTGTATTACCACGCTTAGATGGTCGAAGATATGTTATCCCTTTGTAAGTTAGATTGATGCCAGCCGTTTTGCGAATCTCAGGTCCTTACGAGCACCTACGGCAGTCGATGCTCGCTGCGCCGTTTGCATTTGACGAGTCGATTGCATCAAGGATGAGTCGCGAACGCGGTCAATCGCCGGATGGAATCACCACTTACAATCTCACGATAAGTGATTCCGATGGTGACTGTGTCCCGGCACAAATACGCGAATCATTTTTGTTTCTGTCGCAAAACATGGACGCCATTAAAGCGATCCAAGAGTTGGCTGGTGTGGAAGATCTTTGCGTGGATTTCAGTTGGAACTTTCCGAAGACCAGCATCGGGCAATACAATCGATTTCCGGCGTCGTTAGTACAACTCTGCGGGACACTGGGAATCGACATAGAAGTGTCGGTGTACGCTACATCGAAATAAAGGGTTATTGATAATCCGAACGGCAAGACGAAATAGGCGACAGCATCGTGCGGCACGTCCCTGAGGTCCTCCGAAGGGCGTGGTTTTAATATTGAGTGTATTGCATGCTTTCGACGATATTCTACTCACAGGGTGGCCCCAAAACGTAGGGCAGGCTCGCGCCTGCCTGTCTCTCACACCCAATAGCCTCCAACCAGATCCTTGGATCGAGTTAAAGTGTAAAGCATATCCAATCGGCAGGCGGGAGCCTGCCCTACGAGACTTTGCTTGTCAGATCCATCTCATTCCATTTGACTCCTGAGAGACTTGTCCGCCTCTCGCCATCAGCGCCGAAATGGATCAAGGCGTCAGCCCAGGCAGTTCGAAGTCGTGCGTGTCTGGAAAACTTCAATCAATCGCTTCCGCACTGGCTTCATCTTGAAAAACCGGAAGCTCGACCGGGAATTTGTAGTGCCAGCCCGCAGTGCCACAAAGTGCGAAAGGCTTCTCGCTCGGGCCGACCCAGACGTCAACAGCGAAGCATGGGGTACCGTGCCTGACTGTCATCTTTGGTGGCGTACCCGCATTTCATGGACTTCAGTACCGTCTGGAACGCCCGGCACACTTATGCTACAGTTCACTAGTCTTAAGCGTGTGTCGTCCAAACAAACTCCGTCTCGCAAAGGGTTGCGATGAAAATTGTCTTCTTCACGGCGGTGCTGTTGATCCTTGTCCCGGTGGCCTTGATTGTGGCTGATGAGAAATCGCCGTCCAAGTTTGAAGCAGCCAAGGCGACCTATGAAGCAGAGATAAGCAAACTCGACAACGCGATTGCCGAGGCCATCGACAATCGGTTAGCACAGGCCCAGAAGTCGGGCAACATTCGCGCTGTCGACGTCTGTCTTACCGAAAAGAAGGCGTTTTTGGAGTACGGCGATCTTCCGTTGCAAACGCCGACTGCCCAGCAGCGAAGACTCAGCGAGCTGGCCAAGACAATGGACAAGGCATACTCCGATGAATTGAAACTCCTGACGAAGGAAAAGAAGATCCCTCTGGCCAAGGCGCTGATGAAAGAGCAGCAGTCATTTCACCAGCGGATTGCCATCCGTACCACACGGATAACGCTGATGGGGGATTGGAAGCTTCAAATGGCAGGAGGCTACTCATCGGTCTTTACGTTCTACCCCGATGGAACCATGTTTCATTCGACCGAGAACTTCCATGGCACCTGGCGCATCGATCTGGACACACAGCAGATTATCGTGGCACCTCCAGGATCAACCGCTGGCGACAAGATCAATCTCCCACTGAATCCCAAAGGGACAAATGGCCTGAGCAGTAGCGGTGGCGCCATTAAGCTGACAAAGAAATAACCCGCATCAGATCATCAGTAAAGTAGGGTCCGCTATGCGGACCATATTGCCCATAGCACTGCTAATGGAAACATCTTCATAAACAAGGTGCCTGCCAATGCACCAATAATTCCCACGACAGGGTGGCACTGCTGGCTTGCCCAGCAGTGGTTTTAAGGGAACGTGGTTAAGGTGGTCCATTCGAGATCACTCTATCGCTATAAAGGATTGATTGCAGTCTTGGTAAAAGCAATTGAGGATGTCATTCAAATGGTGATGCTAACTTGGCTGAATGTGTGATCGTGGCAAAGTTATACGAGCACTGCTGGACAAGCCGGCAGTGGCACTCGGACGCTTTGTGGTATCGTGTGCTTGTTGCCGGTAATAAGATGCTGGTCTTTTGTTGTAAATAGGCAAAGTAATGTCATTACCTGAACCCATTTCTAAAAGACGTATAGTAATAACAACACTTGTATTGCTTTCATCGCTTGTTGGCGGAGTTGTCGTTGGTGTTAATGGATTCGCGATGGCCTGGACATCTGGCGAACGCCACTCCTCAACATCTCAGGTCATGGCAGCTGTTTTCGCATTTTCGATACCGGCCGCGCTGACACTGGTGTTGACGTATGTACGTCCAGCATATGCGATTGTCATCTTCACACTTGTTGCCGCACCGACATTTCTGATGCTCTACCCGGCCGCAGACATGAATATCAAGATGGGTAACAAGTCGAATCCACTGACATTCGCGATAGTGATCAGCACCCTGGGTTGTTTATCCGGGACACTTCTTGGCGCA
>JAIXUU010000137.1 GCA_027483405.1 Planctomyces sp.
CTTGCGAATTCGAGGACAAGAGGAAGAGCTGAAGGTGTGGATCTCATCTTTCAACCAACTGATGAGACTCATGGCCTTGATGGCTCTCATGATGTTTCTGGCAAACGGCTTTGATCAAGCGATCTGTGCCCACGGTGCTGAGATTCGCCTGAAGAATGGCATGATCATCAGCGGCAAGGCGACACCGATTCAGGGGCTTGCTCAACTGCAGGCCAAGACGCCGGGGCCGATTCCGATCTATCCCATCATTATGGTGGATGCCGGTTGGCAGAAGATTTTTGTACCGACACGCCAGATCCCTGATGCAGAAAAAACCGTCGGTCAGCCCGATCTGTTCCCGTGGGAAGTCTTTGAGCTCAAGCATCATAAAACCGGCAAGCAGCAGGTGCTGGCTCAATTGGGTGGCTTTCGAAATGTGACGTCTTTTGATGAGTTTGGCCGGAGGCGGCTGGAAATTCTCACACAAAAAGGGCCGGAGAATGTGATTCAGGGGATCAGTCGATTGACCCCGAAATACGCACTCATTGATGCACTCACCCATCAGTGGGAATCGGGTGTGGCAACCAGCAGTTTGCCGACAGAAATCCTGAGTGACATCCTGAGGAAGGCGATTGACCCGACTCGACCCAAAGATCGACTGGCAATTGTCCGGTTTTATCTGCAGGGCGAGCTCTATGCCGATGCTCAAAAGGAGCTGGAATCTGTCGCGATTGAGTTTCCCGAACTCAAAGATCAGGTCGATCGCATGCGGGTCGAACTGATTCAATTGCGCGGGCGACAGTTCGTGAAACAACTGCAGGAGCGAAAGAAACAAGGTCAACATCAGCTCGCCGAAAGCGTGGCCAGGCTGGCCCCTGCCGAGCAACTGGGCCCTGTGGTGATGCGGGATATCGAGGCCTTTATTAAACAGTATGATCTAGCTCGCCAGCAGATCGAACTGGCCCGCCTGCTGTTGGGCGAGTATCAGGCACAAATCGCGAATCGCGAGCTGCGTGAGCGTGTGGCACTTCTCAGGTCGGAGGTGAGCCATGGTCTCTCGTTTGAGACGTTGCCGAGGCTGGAAGCCTTTTTGAGGTCTGACAAAGACTCCACACTTTCCGCAGAAGAAAAGCTCGCACTCGCCTTTTCAGGATGGGTGTTTGGTTCGGTGGGCGCTACAACCGATCTGGCCAAGACCATGGTTTCGTGGGATGCCCAGCAACTGGTGCTGCAGTACCTCAAAGCCGAATCACCAGAAACCCGCGAGAACACGCTCCGGCAGCTCACAGCCCTCGAAGGGGTGGGCTGGAAATCGATCCGGCAGATGATCCCTCAATTGCCACCTTTTCGGGATTCAGCGGGTCTGGAACCTGGTCAGGTTATCTCGGCAGATGGCGAGGTGCTGGAACCACTGGCCAATGACATGCTCAAGATCACTCTCCGTAGCGACAATGGAGAAGCGATTTTTCATTATCAGGCGATTTTGCCACCTGAGTATGACCCCGCTCATCGCTATCCGATGATTGTGGCCTTAAGGCCCGAAGATCGCACAACAGCCGCCATCGCGACCTGGTGGGCGGGAACTGTTGATCGTCCCGGAAATGCCCGCCGCCGGGGGTTTATTGTGATTGCCCCGGAATATGTGCCGGATGGTGGGACAAAATACAATGGGGAAGGAGTCGCTCATTTGAAGGTGCTGGCCGCTCTCGCGGATGCGCGCGGGCGTTTTTCCGTCGATGCCGATCGTGTGTATCTGGCCGGGCATGCGATGGGAGGGGATGCTGCCTTCGATATGGGAATGTCACATGCGGATGAGTTTGCCGGGGTGATCCCCATTTGCGGCAGGGCGGATACTTACTGCAAATACAGCAAAGGGAATGCTCGCTTCACCAGTTGGTACGTGGTGGCGGGTGAGCTCGACCGCGATCTGATGAGTATCAATGCCAATGTGCTGGAGTTTATGTTCAAAGAGGGATTTCGGCATGATCTCATGCTGGTGCAGATTCACGGCCGGGGCCTTGAAATGTACTCCGACGAAATGTCGCGCATGTTCGAGTGGATGGAACTTCATACGCGCAGTGCCGCCCCGGCGGAGATTGAGTGGCTTTCACTTCGCAAGACGGATTCCCGCTGTTTTGGCCTGAGTGTGCTCGATCTCCCGCGCACGCTGATCATCCCGCAACCTGCGGGAACCACCCTCCCTTCGCCACAGATCATGAAGTTCCGCATTACGCCCGGGAACAGCGTGTACATTACCTCGCCCGGCAAAAGGCATGTGGTGCGACTGGCCGCTGAGACTTTTCAGATCGATGAGCGAGTGAACATCACCATCAATAACAGCCGCAAGTTCCGGGATTTTCTCGTGCCCGATGTGCGGTCACTGCTCGAAGAATTGCGTCAATCGGGTGATCGAACCCGGCTGGCCGATGTGGTGCTGGAGTTCTAATACAGATTGCAGGATTTCACTGTGCTTTGTGTGCCATGCTTGCGGCTCGGAGCAAGCATGCTTGATCGATGCTCTGCGCACCATTGATTTGTGGGATGGGTGAAAGAGATGTTTCCAACCCGCTGGTGGCGTTTCGCGGGGATCGCTCAGGGAAATATACGCAACTCAGGTCGAGATTGTGCAGGTGGTGAGCCGCTGTATTATCACCAACGTGCTGTTCCAGCCGGCGATGGATGGTCAGCGAGTCACTTACGTTCGTCTTGAGCTTTAAAGGATTGATGACATGACAACAGCCACTGCTCCAGTTACTGCCACACCTGTCTCGGCAGTTCCAGCACCACAGATCAACTGCCTCACCGTTCCCAAGTGTAAAATCACACTCGAAAAGTGTGCTGGCGGGATGAAGATCGTCTGCAAGTGTGACGATGAACTGACCTGCAATATGATTCAGGCCCTCTGTGCTCAATCGGCGGGCTGCTTATGCAGTGTCTGCTGCGTGCAGAACGGGAACTGCGTCTGCTGCTGCAACCTGTCAATGTGTAAGTGCGTTTGCGAGACCACAGCCGATGGCTGCTGCATCACCTGCACTTCGGGCGATGCTGACTGCTGCAAAATGATTCAGGCCTGCTGCGATCAGTGCTGTGCTCTCGTCGCCTGCGGCTGCACCTGCTGCATCTGCTTCAACGGCATGCCCGTCTGCTGCTGCTAACCCCTTGCGGCCCCTTGCGGGGTTTGGGTCCCCTTGCGGGGATTAGGGCGGCGTATGTGAGTCAGTCGTTAATCTACGAATGGATCTTTCGCCGCCAGAAAGCTAAATGCTTCCATCGATCTTTAGATTGCCCTAGTTCCACTGGATCGTGTTTCAAATACAAGAAGAGCCGGTTCCCTGCTTGGGTTCCGGCTCTTCTTGCGTCTAGGGAGAGGCTGATTAATTAGCAAGCTGTCGCAAACCTAGTTGATCATCGTACCTGCGAGAGCTGCATCGAGGACTTTTCGATTGCGGATCTTGATTCGAGCTGTCAGGAAAGCAGCTTCGTAAATCGGGCGAGCCCATGCGGGAATTTCCAGGGAAGAATCCGGTGCAGGAGAGCCTGTGGTCAGCCAGCGGCTAGTTGCGGGCAGCATTTCCACGGGTGCCTGACAACCTGCAGTTCGATCCAGCGGCAAACGGAGCGTTGCTTGCAGGTCGAACAGGTCAGGTGAGGTCAGCCGGTTGCGTGCCATGATTTCTCAACTTGGTTTCAGAAAGGTTCTGCCGGTTACGAATATATCATCGACTTGGTGGTGTTTACACTTGAGAGAATACGTCAGGAATTGCCGGAAATCAACCCCCTTGGTTGGGTTTGGTGGAATGGGTAGTTCAGGTTGTTTGTTTTTTGCTGGATGTCTTTGTTCTAAATTGTTGTTCTGCATGTGATTAAGAGAATTCCTGAAAAAAATATGTCAAACCTCTTTTCGAGAGAAATAAAACACGATAAATATGGTGATAGATAATTTATTCGTGCTGAGGTCGTCAGGTGAAACTCTCTCGAAAAGCAGATTATGCCCTGCGGATACTCATCACGCTGGCAGCCAGATTTGGCGAAAACCCCATTTCGCTCAGTGAGCTGGCACGTATGAATGATGCTCCCAAGCGGTTTCTGGAACACATTGTTCTGGATCTGAAATCCCAGGGGTGGATCGAGAGTTCTCCGGGACGAAAAGGCGGATATGTTCTTGCTCAGCCACCGGAGCAGATCACCATGGGGCAGGTTGTTCGTTTTTTTGACGGTGTGATTGCTCCCTCGCCATGTGTCTCAACTTCGGCTCATCGCCCATGTTCTCAAGCGAGATTATGCCGCTTTCGCCGAGTGCTGCTGGAGATTCGCAACTTTGCTTCCCGTTATCTCGACAACATGACGCTGGCGCGACTGATTGATCTTGATCCCGTCGAGGATCACGAAGTGTTTGCTCTGGAACTCGCCAGTGGCGATGGCATCTGACGGCCTCACTCAGCCTTGATGTCAGGTCTTTGCATGAGGCGGCTTTCAATCGATATCGATGGAACGGGTGGTTAGGTTTTCTATCGTTAGAGTTCAACAGACTGAAAAGAGTCGATGGGTATGCCCGACGGAAGAGTGTTTCACGACATTACTGAAACGATTGGCCGTACTCCGCTGGTCAAACTGAAAACTGCTTCTCAAGCAGGAGCGACAGTTCTCGGAAAATGTGAGTTTTTTCAGCCATTGGGCAGTGTCAAAGACCGAATTGGCAAAGCCATGATTGACGCCGCCGAGAAGGCTGGTCAGTTAAACCGATCTACACATATCATCGAACCAACCAGTGGCAATACGGGGATCGCGTTGGCATTTCTGTGTGCTTCCAGGGGCTACCAACTGACACTGACAATGCCTGAGTCGATGTCAGCCGAGCGGAGAGTTCTACTCAAGGCGCTGGGCGCCGAGTTGGTGCTCACACCAGCTGCTGAGGGGATGAAGGGGGCAATTGCCAGGGCTCATGAACTGGTCTTGGCCAGCGAACAGACCTGGATGCCTCAGCAGTTTGAAAATCCTGCGAACCCGGCGATTCACGAGGCCACGACTGGCCCTGAGATCTGGGCCGACAGTGCAGGGGTAGTCGATGCCATTGTGACGGGAGTGGGCACCGGTGGTACGATTACGGGGGTCACGCGATTCATCCGCCGACACAAGCCGGCATTCAAGGCCATCGCTGTCGAGCCCGTGCATTCGGCAGTGCTCAGCGGAGGGAGCCCCGGTATCCATAAAATTCAGGGAATTGGTGCGGGTTTCATTCCGAAAAACCTTGATACGCGGCTGATCGATGAAGTGATCACGGTGACCAACGACGAAGCGTTCGAATGGTCTCGCCGACTGGCACGGGAAGAAGGACTGTTCGTCGGAATCAGCAGTGGTGCCAATGTCTGTGCCGCTGCCAAAGTCGCTTCACGACCTGAGTTTGCAGGCAAAACAATTGTCACCGTACTTTGCAGTCCAGGTGAGCGTTATCTTTCGACACCACTCTTCGAGGATCTCAAGAGCTGAATTATTGGTACGGTTTCCACGATTTAACTCGCTTTGTGTGCCATGCTTGCAGCTCGGAGCAAGCATGTTTGAAAACCGAATGCCTGCCGCTCTGTTCAAATCTTTATTGGCCTGCTGATGTGCGCATCGCGGGTCGCTTGAGTGCTGGGGGCGAGTCACCGGTGGCTGGCAAGGCCAGATCTTTCTCAAGATCGACAGCCTCGGATGATTTGTTCTCTGTCACATTAATCGAGGACGAATTGATCGAGCTCGAATTGATCGTGACGGCAGGAGAATCGACGTTAGCAGCCTTGTCTGTAATAGCGATTCGTTTCTGGCTGGCGAAGTCATAGGCTTCCCCTGAGCGCACAACAGCGGGTTCAAGTCTCCGCTCGCTGCCGGATGAATCATGAGACTCAGTCCGGTCGAGAATGGTTACTGTCTGCTTTCCGATGACTTCGAGTTGAGTCCCTTTAACGATCACTGCCGTCGATTCATCAATCCCCATGGCCACCAGTTCTGGGTACCGGGTTTTGAGGCTGACCAGATCGGCCAATCGCTTTCGCTCGGAAAAATGTTGATCGATCGCCACGCCAGGGAGAAAACCAAAGCCGCGTTCGTAACCTTCGGCACTGATTTCGCGATTTCCTTCCGGGTTACCACGTACGAGATAGCTCCCTTGAATCGAGGCACCTGCGGAAGTACCGCCAATGACGCCTCCGCGCTTGAGGACATTCTGAAAGTGGCTCAGCATCGGCGTGTCGAGATAACGGTCAACCAGCCGCCATTGGCGACCACCCGTAAACCAGACCCCTCGGGCTGTTTCCAGAAGTTTGGCCTTCTCGGGATCGTGAGCTTCGGCTCGGGAGGACGTGTGCAACTGGCTCACATGACGGGCACCGGCTTTGGTTAACCAGTTGACGACTTGTGAGGCAGGCGGGGCTTCATCTCCCAAGGCATTACTCACAACCACCATCGGGGCTTCCGGGCCACCGGCAGCTTCAATGAATCGCTCGATGGCAGCCGCTGGAGTTGCACCGCCACCGACAATGACCAGTGTGCCCTGCGGAACCTGCGTTTTCGCGATAGCCGACCGGGAAAGATCAAGTGGCTGTTTGTCTTCAGCGGCGCGTTCGATGGCCGCACGGCACAAGGTCACAAAATCTGTCGAGCGTCCATGGGAAATGCGGGTTTCTTTGAGTGGTTTGCGGGAATTTTCCGGGAGATAAACGACGACCTCAGATTCACCCACGACATCAAACCGGCGACCTTGAACAACCAGAGCTGTCCCTTCGTCAATACCTACGCCGACATGCCCGGGGCGAAGTGTGAGGGCCGACTTCAGACGCGTCTCACGTTGTCTCTTCAGGAAGTGCTGATCGACGACCACACCTTGGAGGAAGCCGAGCCCTTCACCCAGTTGGGGGTAGTATTTCCCGCCAGTAATCATGACTTGCGACATGATGGCTGCACCGGCAGATGTCCCACCAATCACACCGCCCCGCTGGAGCAGTGCACGCAGGCGTGCTTCAGTGCGAGTTTCGGCGTAGACGCTGGTGATCCAGTTTTGATTGCCCCCCATGAACCAGACTCCCGTGGCCTGATCCAGAATTTGGGAAAACTCTTCGGAGTTGGCTTCATCCCGCGAGCGGGTATGCAGGACGTGGACACTGGCAGCATTTCGATGCCGCCAGGGGTCGATCTTGGGTTCAATCTCGGGAGTTCCCGCGTAAATGCTGGCTGTGGGAATGATGACCAGCCGTGCCTTCGAATCACCCGCCAGTTCCATAAACTTTTCAAAAATCGCAGCCGGGAGTACGCCACCACCGGCAATCACCAGAGAGCCTTCAATCGGCTCCGGTGCCCACATGGCCATTTCGAGTGGTGCTGCAGGAAGTGGCAGCATTGCCGAAACGGGTGGCTCGACTTCGGTGGAGAGATCGACATGAAGAGGAGGGGCGGCGTAAATGGACAATCCCGAGGCCAGAAGCGATCCTACGAGAACGAGACTTGCCAGAAACAGAGCGAAAGACGGTGTAAGGTGTTTTTGGTTCGGGAGTTGTGCTCTTTGGTTACCCTCAGCTCCCGAGGGCAAACTCTGTAAAATGGCGACATCGCGAGAGGTCAATTCAGGCAATTTGGCTTCTCCATCCTTAGCCGATTCCTTTGTTGCGATGCTGAAGGAAGGCATCCCGTGTGCCAAAAACGATAGATCTCTCAGGCTGGCAGGGCAATAGGGAGTTTTCGGCCGGTCGATGGAGGCGCCCCAACCGGCAGGCGTGTTGAGCAGCCGTCCGATGGGAATTGATGGTTGACGACTTGCATCGCAGGGGGCGGTCATGTCAGTCTGGCAGGAAAACTTCTGAGTGATGTATGAAGTTGATTGCCAAGGAATTCGTGAAGGCCGCTGAGTCAGCATTTGGGAATCGGCAGATTGTCGGTCACAGGCGACCGGGCAGCGTATCGCTGAATGTCGTCAGACTGTCCGCCGTCACTGTGATCAATGTGTGAGAGGATGGGCTGATGCCTGAAGACGACTCGCGGTTGTTTGAAGAGAGTTTGAACCGGGGTGTCCCTGAGGAATTCGATCCTCGGAAAAGTGCGTCTGAGCCTACAAAGGAATCGTTGGACGAAGAACGAGGCTCAGAGGCAGATATCGAGTGCCTGCGACGATTGTCACAGGCGTGGCAGCGCATCCGGCATGAACTCAACCAGGTGATTGTCGGGCAAAACGAGGTTCTCGAAGAACTATTTGTGGCAATGCTTTCTTCAGGCCATGCCCTTCTGGTGGGTGTTCCCGGGTTAGCCAAGACACTCATGGTGCGTTCTTTGGCGCAGACTCTGGATCTGACGTTTGGAAGAATTCAGTTCACACCCGATTTGATGCCGGCGGATATCACCGGGACGGAGGTGTTGCAGGAAGATCGGCAAACTGGCCAAAGGCTGTTTCAATTTCGACCCGGGCCGGTCTTTGTCAATGTTCTATTGGCCGATGAGATCAATCGCACTCCACCGAAAACACAGGCCGCACTGCTGGAGGCAATGCAGGAGCGGCAAGTCACGGCAGGTGGCCAGCGGCATGTACTCCCCAATCCCTTTTTTGTGCTGGCGACACAAAACCCGATTGAGCAGGAAGGAACGTATCCACTTCCCGAAGCACAGCTCGATCGATTTCTGCTGCAGATTCGTGTCGATTACCCGGATGCTGAAGAAGAGTTTGAGATCTTGAGGCAGACCAATCGGGCAGAACCTCGCCAGGTTTCCCAGGTGATTTCTGCCAGCGAATGGAGTGAGTTTCAGGGACTGATACGGCGGATTCCCGTGGCCGATTATGTACTGGAATACGCCATGCGTTTATGTCGGGCGACCAGGCCTCAGGATGCAAGTGCCCCGGAGCAGATCCGAAAGTATGTGCAATGGGGAGCCGGGCCAAGAGCAGGGCAGGCACTGGTGATGGCAGCCAAGGCCCGGGCTGCGATCCATGGGCAACCCGTCGTTGGTGTGGAAGATCTCAGGGCACTGGCTCCAGCCGTACTGCGTCATCGACTGCTGTTGCGTTACACCGCCGAGGCAGATTCAAAGACTGCTGATGACATCGTCATTGAACTTATGGATCAGATTTTTTCTGAGAAAGAGCCACAGTCAGCAGTGGGTGGATTATGGAATGTTTTTAAGCGGTGAAGAAGCATCCTTGAAGATCTTGCGGAACTTCAGGTCTCTTCGCCGCGTCCAATCAGGAAGAGACGTTTGAGCTCTCCGGAATTGATTGTGCATTTTGCAGGAATGAGAGAACCTGTATTGAGCGTCCGGCCAATGCTGGGAGAAAAACCAAATCGGTGATCCAACCAGTCTGTTCTTGCTGCCTGAGTGTGGGCGGGTCATACTCAAGAGGATTGAACCTGAATCAAGTCATTTTGGCTGAGTGTCACATTTCCATGACGTCTCTCGATTTACAAAAAAGTGTCGCATCTATGCAGCAGTCATCCGGCTGGCGGGACAGTTCCCGATGGGTCAAACGTCATTATTCACTGTCAGTCGGTCTGACTGTGGCAAGCCTGGCGATATTCACGAGTACGGGATGCGGTTCCCGAGCACCAGCCACACCCGAAGGGACAGCCGCTCCATTACAGACGGCAGTGCCGGCTCAAGCCACCAACCAGGGATCGACTGTCGCTCAGAGCAATGCTGCCGAACAACGGCCTGAAGAAGGTGCAAGTAAGTCGGCTGGGGGCAGGAAGTGGCTGGGGGATATTCCTTACGATGTCTGGTTTGATGATCCGCTGGCGATCGCAGCGAATAATCAGAGCACTGGTGCAGCGAATCCTGCTCCGGCAATGGCGCAGGCGAATAATACGGCAACTCCTGCGGTCACTCCAGCAGCACCTGCAGCCGCATCGCCCGCTGTCGCAGCAGGAGGCAGTGTCGATTGGAAGCAGACCATCAGTTCGGATGAGCTTCAGGATGAAATGAAACGCATCCGGAACCGACTGACGCAACAATTGCAGTCGGCTGGCACCTATTCGGGGAACTACAAGGATATTCAGGCGGATGGTGCCGTGATTGCGGCACTGGGGGCAATCGTCGAGCGGCACCCGGATGATCTTTCATGGAAGGCCAACGCCAAGTTTGTCCGTGAACTGGGCGGGCAGTTGCGCGAATCGTCGAAGGCACTCGGTAAAGAAGGTTTTGACAAAACGACCGCTGTGTTTGAAAAACTGACATCTGTCCTTTCGGGAAGTGTTCCACCCGATGTGGGGAACGCGGAAGAGAAAAAGACGTTCGGCGAGTCGGCCAGTCGCGCGGGGGTGATGGTCCGCATGCAGAAGGCGTTTGACTGGCTCAAAAGCAACATCACAACTGAGGGTAAACTCAAATCCGAGCAGGAGACGGTGCAGCATGAAACCATCGTTTTGCTGGCACTGTCAGTCGTGGCTGCCGACTCAACTTACGATTCAGGCGAAGAAGATGACTATAAAAAACATGCTCAGAATATGATTAATGCCTCCAGAGACGCATCGAGTGCTGCCAAGGAAATGGATTTTGGCAAGTTCCAGCAGGCTCTCGATAAAGTGAACAAGACCTGTTCGGATTGCCATAATGATTATCGTTTTGCGGATTCATGATCTGGCGACGTAATTCTATTCATGGCAGCCCGGCGGCTGCGTGGTTGGAGTGAGCAGTGAGCGTCATATTTCATCAGACGAATCAGGCTGAAAACATGAAGAACATGCAGACTTTGGTTGCGAGTCGCCCACAAATCCTGACGCTGAGACGAGCCTTATGGGTGATGAGTCTGGCGGTTGCCTTCGTGTCGAGTTCATTGCCACTGGTCAGCGCTGGTGAGGTGATTGAACTGCGGACGGGACAGAAGCTCGAAGGGGATGTTCTGAAAGAACAGGACGGAGCCCTCTACCTGGATATTGGCGTGGATATCGTGAAGATTCCGCTGAATCAGATCCGCCGGCGGGAAGTGATCAAGGCGGAAGGGGCGGCATCTGTTAATACACCGCTTCCGGGACAGACGAAAAAGTTGTATCAGACAGCCGAGTTGCCTCGTGCGAGCATTAAGGACCTGTCGCAAAAATATGGCGAAGGTGTGGTGCTCGTCCAGACGCCGGGAGGATTGGGTTCGGGCTTTATTATCAATGACCGTGGCTTTTGTGTAACCAACTGCCATGTGATCGAAAAAGAGACGCGTATTGCGGTAACGATTTTTCATCAGGCAGCTGGTGGGGAATTTGCGAGGCGTCGGATTGATAACGTGCGGATTGTGGCCCTCAACCCGTTTTTTGATCTGGCCCTGTTGGAGATCCCCAAGCAGGACGATTTAAAGTTTAAGCCCGTCTATCTCACGGAAGCGGATGACGAGCGTGAAGGTGATGAAGTTTTCGCCATTGGAAATCCCCTGGGTCTGGAGCGCTCTGTTTCGCAGGGGATTGTGAGTACTCGTAACCGCAATGTGAAAGGCCTGGTCTATATTCAGACGACGGCTGATATCAATCCAGGCAACAGTGGCGGGCCACTGTTTAATAGCCGGGGTGAAGTGGTGGGTGTGACCAATATGAAGCTGTTGTTTGCTGAAGGGCTGGGATTTGCCATTCCCGCGGCTTATTTGAAGCTGTTTCTGGATCATCATGAGGCTTATGCCTACGACGCGAACAATCCGAATACGGGATATCGATTTCTTGATCCGCCGCGCCGGCGGGTGGCAGGCCCACCTCCCGAGAAAGCTGCGGAAACCCCTTAAATTCAGGCATTTTTAGAGCAGTTTTTCGTGATGAATTTTTTGGGGTTGCTGATCTTTTCAGACTGAATTACATCTTCTCATGGTCGATTGCCCGGAGGATCCATTTCTGGCAGTCGACCATTACGAAGTCTGTCCCTTCTCGCCATCAATCACTTCTCTTCACTTCACATCTCGTTGATTTGTTTCTTTGCGATTTATTCGCGTGGCCTTGCTTTCAACTCATTGACCTTCCCGCCTTGTACGGTCTGGTGCCAAAGTCGCTCAGCAATCGTGAAATCTGCTGTTGGACATCCCGGGCATCAGCCAGCTGTTTCTAACGCCTCCCAACAGATAAAGAACCTTTTCACTCAAGTGATGAAGTGCGTTTGATGCATTTCCATCGGCTTGAGAGATCGCTTTTGCAGCGATTTCGAAATCAGGATTTCCCGCCTGAAAACAAATGGATTTGAGATGTTCCAGAAACCTTCAAACCAGGATGCCTTGAACCCGCGCCAAACGGTGTGGGTTGCTGCCTGGTTGGTGTGTTTCGGATGTCTGGTTTTGCCTGTGGGTTGCAACACCACGGGTGGGCCGCGTCTGGTTTGGAACAAGCCGGAAAAGCAGCCGTCGAATGAAAAGAGTGTGACTTCAGCGAAGACAGATCCAGTCGAGAAAAAGTCATCGAGCCCTGTCAAGATCGTCGATCCTGAGAAGCTCCTGGCCAAAGCTGATGGACCTCTTGAAGCCAGAACTGATCCTGCTGAATCGCCGTTTCAGGCCTCTCGCAGCCAGAAGGTGACAACTTCGGCAGCGCCGGAGATGCCCATCGAGCCTGCGCCATCGGCCCAGCATTCAGTCGCGAAGAATGTCGATGCGGGCAGTTCTTCTGCAACGGGAGCGGGAGGAATGTCTCCTGCCACTTTAAAGCTGATTGATCAGGAATTAGCGGGTGCGAATGCGGAAGAACGGGCCTATTGGTACGACCAGCTCAAGAAGGTCGATCCAGCCGTTGTGCCTCAGATTCTGCAGGCTCGCCGAATGTCATTGCAGCTCACCGCCCGGCAATCCGAAGCGAATCCACCGGGAAATCCACCCTGGGCTGACGGTGTCGCCTCTGCTCAGGGATCCGGATTACCTCAAGGTTCTGCACCCGCATGGGGGCATTCGACCAATACGCAAAAACCTCAAGCAGCGAACAGTGGCATGGGGAATGCCTCGCCCTGGGCGAATAGCGAAACAGAAAACGGAGCCGGGACGAGAGGTGGCCCGGATGAACAGCAGCGTTCGCGACGTTCAGCGATACAACTGGCCCAGCATCGTGACCTCGAAGCTCACCAGCCGGCTTCCGGCATGGGAGTTGAGCAGGCTCGCCATGAGGTGGCTGCGGGAACAAAAGAACGAGCGCAAAGTGCATTCTATCGGGTGGATCAAACCTCTTCCGATCAAACCTCGGGAACCTCTGGACCGATTCAGCCACAAAGTTATCAGGAATCGGTCACGAATCAGGCCGCTTCCCGGAATGCTTCGGTACCCGCTGCAAATGCGACATTGGGGCCAGCCGGAAAGTTTGGTGTGGTTCAATCACCTGTGACCAGAGTCTCAGCGA
>JAIXUU010000039.1 GCA_027483405.1 Planctomyces sp.
CTGCATCCAGAGGCAAATCCAAAGCTTGTCCAGCCGGTGGAACAGCAGGTGCCACTGGAATTGCAGGTTGGCCATTTGGAGTTGCCGTATCCGTTGGATTTGCTGAAGTTTTGGCTGCTTCGCTCGCCTTTCGAGCTTCTTCTGCGAGTTCGGCAGCCTCTTCGGCCAGATCTTCCAGTTCCCAATCCTCCAGAGCTGGCTCTCCCGGCTTTTTAGGAATCACATTCTTTAAGGCCTCCTTAGCAGTCGTTGTGGAGGGAGCCAATGCAGGTGCTTTCTCGATGGCTGCGGCAGGCAAGCTTGGTGGCGGTAAAGCGACTCCCGCGAAGGGATCTGCCACTTCATCTGCCATTGGTGCCGCCGCAGGAGTTGCCACCTGTGAAGCCACCGGTGCAGGACTTGCGGGAGTATTTTCCACTGGCAACACAGGGGTGTTCGACACAGGCGCGTTCGGCACAAGAGCGTTCGACAGAGTGGTGCTCTGTGTTGGCACAGCCTGCACAGGCGCAGCTGCGGGAGTTGTCGAATTTACTGGCGCGGCAGAATTGGTTCCTTGAGCAACAGCCGCCGTCTGTGGTGCTGGTTCAGCCCGACGCAAGCCGCGATCTGCCATGGCCTCGGAGACTTCAGTAAACGGATCTGGGAAATCGTCCAGTCCTGCAGCCACTGCCGGTTGAGCGGCTGGTGATGCTTGAGAAGTTGCCTCGACGGAAGGTGCGACGGGTTTGACGACAGGAATTGCGGCCTGGTTCACAGGAATCCTGGTCTCTGTCACCACAGGCTGCTGCACCGCTTGTGCTGCGCTGGGAGTGGCTGGAATCCGTCCAGGATTTTGCACAGTCGGTTCAACAGGGGCTGGTAATGTGCCCAGTGGAACAGGCATTGAAAACACCGGTTCAGCAGCGATTGGCGCATTCTGCACTGGTGGCGTTTGCATTGGCGGAGTTTGCACCACGACCTGAGGCACAGGCTGTGCGGGAACTGCGGGAATCGCAGGCACAACAGGGATCTTTGCCACAGTAGCCTGAGGCGTGGTGATGACTGGTGCCTGGACAGTCACTGGAACCTGAGTTGTGGCTGGTGGCTGGACCGGGGCCGGGGCCGGAACAGGGGCTGGTGCCGAAACAGTGGCCGCGACTGTTGTTTGCCGAGGTGCCGGCGATGGAGGAATCGCAAACGAATCCACGGGTGCCATCACCGGTGGCGCAACAGTCTGTGATAACCCTTGTGGAACCGCCAGGATGCTGGAAGCAGCGACAGGAGCTGGCACTGGAGCAGGGACAGGATTCACCCGGGCTGCCTGTGGTGGAGCTTGCGCAGGAACCTGCACCAGAGTTTGATTGGAAGGAGCCGGTAATGGGCGTTGCAATGTCACCACAGGACGAGTTGCGGGAGCCAAAGGTGCCGCCTGAATCTGGGGGGGTGCCATCACGGCAGGCAGTCGGCTCGGTGCTGCAGAGGGGAGCGGGGCTTCATCACTTGTCATCAACTCGGCAGGTGGTACTGACGGAGCCTGATACGCGGGATAAGAAGGTGTGACTCCCGGAGGTACAGGAGGTTGTGAGCTGGCAGGCGTGGTTTCTTTTCGACCGGGTGTCAGTCGCTTAAAGAATCGCGAAACAGCATTCCCTGATGGAGCAGGGGCAGGCTGAGCCGTTGCCGCTGCCTTAGGTGCCACAGCAGGAGTCCCAGAGGGCGGCAGATTTGCTGGAGCCGCTCCTGGAGCATACCAGTTTGTCGCAGGTGCCGCTGATGCGGGTTGGGATCCGGCAGGGGCAGCGACGGAACTTCCCTGCGTTTGTCCAGGCCGTTGATAATTCGGGCTGGTTTGCTGGGCAGCCGATTCGAGAGTCATGGCCGGCATTTCCCGACCACTTTCCCGATAGAGTTTTTCTAACTCTTCCTGAATCGAGTTGTTTCCCACTGGAATGATTTTGGCCGCTTGCGAGGGCTGCTGAATCGTCGCCGTCTGCTGCTTTGCGTTGACGTCATCCGATTTGGTCATGGGCGTTGTTCGAGCCGGCGAACTTTTCTGCCCTTGAGGCAAGAACCCAGGCCTGATGATCTGTGCATCGGCAGGAGTTGCCGCAGCCAGCATGCCCCCGGCTGCGCATGTCAATAACCAACGATAGTCATTCATCCCTGACGACTTTTTCATTGCAGAAGCACTCCTCGCGACAGACCAGGCAGATTGACCATTTTGGCGTCGTGCAGTTGCTTGACACCTGGCACCCGAGCTGCCAATTCAGTTCCATTCGGCAATCGTCCACACATCTGGCCCTGGACAATGCCGCTCACTGTTTTGGATCGTCATTCCGGGTAAACCGAATTTCACGGTTCTGCGGGCGTCACGAGCGATTCAGGTGGCACTTTGGCTAAAGTCGTTATACGACGAACAATCCTTACTCTTTGCCTGATCGTTAAAATTTGACAGTGTCCAGGCTTTATTCGCAGAATTTGCCACACAGCAGACGGCAATTCCTGTCCAGTGAGGATCGATCAGAAGGACTCATGAATGGGCACCGGAGACGCCTGACACAGAATGGGACGGAATGTTGAATGTTTCGCGAAGCTGAAGAAGTGATACTGGCAATTCCACTGCAGGAACTGGAAATTACAAGGGAACCGAGTTGCCGATCACGGGGCCGATTTCAATGCGATGAGACAACTGATGCCGAGCTGGAATCGTTCACAGAATCCTCCCGATGTCCTTCCTCCATCGATCATCATGGGGTTAGTCATCGCCTGCGCACTCCCTTTGGTGACTAATCTCTTCGGTATTCGCTGGGGCATCAATCCGGTTGACGCAGGGCCGGCCCTTCAGCAGGTTCGTGGCGAGATCATTGTCACTCTGCTCTCATGGACAGCTGCTTGTACAGGTGTTGTGACAGCCGTCAGCGCGTTTTCAATGTTTCGTCTCCGGGGAGATGTCACCACACCCATTCTTGGGACAGCACTGTTGTTCTGCGGATTGATGGATGCTGCCAACGCACTGGCGATCAATGGAATCCTGGTCTCGGCATCGGATCCCTCCCGATTTGCTGACTTCACCGATGCCATGACGCGCCTGACCTACGCCATGATCATTACTTTAGGGACTGCTCCATTCGCCCTGGGGTTCATCACACCCGAATGGAGTGGATCCAGGAATAACCGCAACGCAGGTTTTCTGATTTGTGCCGCGATCGTGTTCGGACTCGGTGCATTCTCGATTGTCGAACTTTGTGCCTGGATTCCGGAGTTGCCCAAAACAGTGTTCCCTGCATCTTCGATCCCCAGGCCTCTCGATGCGTTCACATTGATCATTTACCTAATCACTGGAATCTTTTTTCTACCACGTTTTTACAAGCAGTATCCCAGCCTGTTCTCACATGGTCTGCTGCTGAGCGTGATCCCCCATATTCTACTGCAAATGTATATGGCCTTTGGATCTCGCCGGTTCGACGACAATGCGGCAGTCATCGCTCATTATCTGAAGATCGTCGGCTATCTCGTCCCATTTATTGGTCTGCTCTGCGATTACTCTCGTGTCTCGCAGGTCGAAGCCAAAATGTTGAGTACCGAAGCCCAACTTCAATTGGCTCGCCAACTGCAGCAGGCACTTCTTCCCAGAGAAGCACCAGTCATCACGAACTACCAGCTGGCAGGTTTTTCAATCCCTGCAGAAGCTGTGGGAGGAGATTACTTCGACTATCTGGTGTATGGCGATGGATCGATTGGCCTGGTGATTGCCGATGTCAGTGGTCACGACCTGGGTGCATCGATCCTCATGTCTCAGACGCGTGCATTTCTACGTGCTGATCTGAGTGTGGGTCACGATCCAGCGATCATTGCCGAACGTCTCAATCGATTTCTCTGCGATGGAGATATTCTCGGCCACAGGTTTGTCAGTCTGTTTTTTGCTCGACTGATTCCCGAACAACACGAACTGCGTTACATCGCTGCAGGTCAACCGGGCGTTGTTCTATTCCCCGATGGTGGAACTCAAGCCCTGTCACCCACTGGCCCCGTGCTGGGGTTTGATCCTCATTGTCAGTTCGTTCAAGAACAAACGAAATTGCCGCCCGGCAGTCTGCTGCTCCTTTACACGGATGGCATAACTGAAACGACAGATACCTCGGGACTTGCTCTGGGGACACAGCCTCTGTACGAGTTACTGCATGCCGGACAAGGCCAGTCGGCCGAACACCTCACGAGTGTGATCAAAACGGCTGTGCTGCGTCATGCCGGTGAACGGGGCCCAGTGGACGACCTGACCTGTCTTTTGCTGAAGCGATCTCAGCAGGAAGCGAATTTACCGCTGAATATCGGAGCATCTCTCGCGCATGCCACGAAAGGCTAATGCTCGATCATCATAGAGAGTGAAGATTCAAGACAACGGATACACAGGCTCCGCCAATCTGGCGTGAAATCAAGGTCTGATCAACTGGCAGCACGGGTCTGATCGCCGTTGAGCTTGTTGTACAACGTCTTAAGAGCTATGCCCAACTCGGCAGCCACCTTGACTTTGTCACCTTTGTGCTTCTCCAGCACCTGATAGATGACTTCCATTTCAATCTCCCGCAAGGTCTTGGGGGAACCGCTGGAAAACGCAGCTTCCACTGCCTTATTGCCAGTCAGAACGGCAGATCGCTGACGTGTGATCGCGCCGGGAAGATGCTCGGGAAGGATCACGCCGCCGTCAGCCAGAATCACCGCATGCTCCAGTGCATTGGCGAGTTCACGAATGTTTCCGCTCCAGTCGTGTGATTGCAATGCTTCGATCGTTTCTGGTGCCAGAATCTCGGGTGGCACGTCACGCCGCTTGAGATGTCTGGCAATCAGATTGCGAGACACATCTGGAAGATCTTCTTTCCGTTCGCGCAGCGGAGGGAGCCGAATCTCGAACGTATTCACACGAAAGAACAAATCTTCCCGGAAGGCTCCTTCGCGAACCATCGATTCGAGGTCACGATTTGTTGCACAGACGATGCGAACATCCACATGAAAAGCTTCGTTCTCACCCACACGACGAACTTCACCAGACTCTAAAAATCTCAGCAGCTTGACCTGCATCGACTTATCGAGTTCTCCTAGTTCATCCAGGAAGAGCGTCCCTCCGTTCGCCACCTCGATGAGTCCTTTCCGAGGTGTATCCGCCCCGGTGAAGGCACCTTTCCGGTGGCCGAACAGTTCGCTCTCCACCAGGTTATCCGGGAGAGCTCCGCAATTCACAGCCACAAACGGCATCTGAGCACGATGGCTTAACTCATGCACCCGGCGGGCTACAAGCTCCTTGCCAGTCCCGGTCTCACCCAGAATTAGTACAGCGGAATCTGTCGGAGCAATCTTTTCGATCATCCGTTTGACACGCTGCATCGATGGCGTTTTGCCAATGATATCTGGCGCTCCTTCGACCGCCTTCAATCGCGTTTCGAGAGCAATGGCTTTATTGGTGAGAGTCCGTTTTTCAGCAACTCTTTTTAATGCAGCAGAAATCTCAAACAGCTTGCAGGGCTTGGGCAGAAAGTCGTAAGCCCCCTTGCGAACGGCCTGAATGGCAGCTTCGAGATCGCCATGCCCCGTACTGATAATCACTTCGGTTTCAGGGGAGACTTTTTTGATGTGATCAATCACATCCCAGCCACTGATCCCTGGCATCCGCAGATCCACAATCGCAGCATCGAAGGTATGATTCTCCAGCACCTTGAGTGCGGATTCACCATCTTCGCAGAATGTGACATCGTGCCCCATGCGTGGCAATTCGATCTTCATCACACTGCGGATAGCCGCCTCATCATCCACGAACAGCACACGCAGTTTGTTTGATGTCATCGTACCCAACGGGCTTTCTCCTTGCCCTTCCAGAGGCATCATGCCTCAGGGCCTGATCAGGCTAATTTGGCAAATTGTTACATCGGCTTGTTAACAGAAGACACAAATCCCGGCAATGCCGCCTTCATCGATTACTGGGGCTTTTCATCATGCCGCCATCGACTGGACAGCTCTTTTGGGAAGATGAACACGGAAGGTACTTCCACAGCCAGGACCATCACTGTGAGCCTCAATTCGCCCGCCATGATCAACGACAATCCGGTGGCTGATCGACAGCCCCAGACCAGTCCCACGCCCTGATTTTCTTTCTGTAAAAAAGGGCTCAAACAGATTCTCCAGGACGCGGGCCGACATGCCGCAACCGGTATCTTTAAAAACCAGACAAACCTCATCAGAAAGCTCTTTGATTTCCACACTGAGCTTCCCACCAGATGCACCCATCGATTCCAGGGCATTTGCCACAAGATTCAGAACCACCTGCTTGATTTCCGCACCATTAACTTCAGCGAAGACCGATTCCACGGGACGGCAATCAATCGTATGTCCCGAGAAACGCCCCATATGACCCACCATCTGCACGACGTCCTGAACGATCTTCGTCAGATCCTGCCGACCACGAGGAGCGTCCTGCCCGCGTGCAAAAGTCAATAATCTTGAAGTGATTTCTTCACATCGACCCGCCTCAGACTGAATCATCTCCAGATACTGCCTCGCGACTTCTGCATCTTCCGCAGAGATCAACAATGGCTCGCCATTGGAACCCGCTACTCGAGATGCCAGCGATTCGGAAGCCATCGAGATCGCCGAAAGCGGATTATTGATTTCATGAGCCACTCCAGCCGCCAGAAAACCGACACCCGCCAGACGCTCCGAGCGAACCAGTTGTCTCGATCGTTCATTCACCTGTTTGTCGAGGTCAGCTTTAATCTCACAAAATCGCTCGGTCATGGCATTGAATGCCTGTGCCAGATCGACAATCTCATCCTGCCCGTCGAGTTTGACTCGCACGCTGAAATCACCGCGAGCAACTTTCATCGCCTTTCGGTGCAGTTCTTTTATGGGCAGGAAGATCCAGCGAATCATCAGGTGCATCACCATGAAGATTGCGACGACGGCACATAGCGCAACGACCAGCAAAATCCAGAAGAAGACCTGATAAGTCGATTGCGAATCCTGCCAGAGCTTCTGCAACCCCTCAATGGGATTGGGCAGACTGACGGCACTCTTTTGCAAAGAAGCCAGCGACTCAGTCATCTCCTGCTGGGCGACAAAAGCAATCTGCTGACTCTCAAGCGCCGGCAGCTTGTCTTTCATGCGGGCAATATCCGCATCCATTTTCTGGAGAATCGCGAAAGCAATTGAGCTCTGCTCCCGGTTTTCTGGTGAATTGGGCAGCTTCGCCTGCTGCAAGCGGTAGTCAGCCATGGCCGATTCCAGATCAGCCAAATGCCTCGAAAGCGTGAATGCATCTCGCCTGAGAGTGGGGTCCATCAATCTCGAAGTTGCCGCGAGGACTTCGTAGCGACGAGGACTCGACCTCAGATTTTTTTCGATCTCATGAACCATACTTCCATAAGACCACAGGCCCAGAAATCCGGCTCCAAACAAAGCGGTGAGCAGCCCTCCCGAGATGAAGAGCACAATACACAGTTTGCGACGAATGGAACGCGTTAAAAACACCCGGCCTCCTTGCCGTAAACCTGTCATTCCAACAAGCTCGGGATTCAACTGCCCTGACTCTCTCGCAGCAACCAGCTTCTGTGCCAATCACTGATGAGCTTTCATGGATTTGAAAAGATTACAAGGTGATGACCAACTCCAGCAAGACCGATTTCCGGGAGAAATCATCTCGCCTGTCGAATTCTTACGACCCGCGATTCTTACGCAGTCAACCGCTGGTAAGGATCCGTTTGCTGAATCACAAGGGCGAGAACCAATCAGCCGCTGCTCATCAGTGATCACTCGGTGCTATCACCCGAGATCAACTGCCTGAAGTGTCATTCGGTTTGCGTACCGGCCCCCAGCGAGACTCACGTTTCAGCCGCCGCCGCTGGGCCTGAACGCCACTCATCAGCATGCCGATCACTTTCGTCAGATCTCGAAATGCCCGACTGAGACGTTTCTCCATCGTGGCGAGGGTGAATTTCTGCATGAGATCATCATGTTCAGCCCAATCAATGGACCACTCTTCTTCCCGGGCCGCCTTCTGCAATTCAGCATGCAACCTGGCCAGCCGATCGATGAGTTCCGGTGTCGCGCGAGCCGATGCTGTTCGATAAGGCCGCCAGAGCACAGTCGCCATCGAATCGGCCTCAACCCCCGCTTTATCAGTTGGGCTCACATGGTTTTTACGAAAGATCCAACCAACAGCAAGGAGAAAGACAGATAATCCAATCAACGCTAAACCTGCGGCACGCCAATCAGGCCCATTGATCACCAGGCTTATTCCAAAAACACATGAGACCACCATGGCGATGACCCATGCCAGACGGGCGAATGATCGCCCATCAATCTCACGAGGTTCACTCTCAGGAATTCCATCGAGAGAGACCCCTTCAGGCATGGCTCCCAGGCGAACTGCGATCACCGTAATGTTATCGATCCCACCTCTCAAATTGGCGAGATTGACAAGAAATCGACAGGCATCCGCAGGAGCCAGTTCCCGCACAGCCACGCCAATCTCCTGGTCACTTACCAGGTTCGTCAAACCATCAGAGCACAGGACATACACATCACCGGAAAGTGCAGGGAAGGGCCCTTCCATATCGACATTGACTGTGGGTTCGACACCCAAAGATCGGGTAATAATGTTTTTCGGAACAATCGAACTCGCATCTTTGGGATGCACGCGACGCTGCTGAATCATTTCCCAGACAAGACTGTGATCTGCCGTCAGTTGATCAATCTGACTGCCTCTTACTCGATACGCCCGGCTATCGCCCACATGGCCAATCAGCACACCGGTACTTCCCAGTGCGAGAGCCGTACAGGTGGTGCCCATCCTCTCAAATTCGCGATTTTGCGTGCCACGCTCATTGATGACTCGATTGCCATCAACAATGGCATTGCGGAGGGCTGTTTTCACATCCTGTTCAAGAGATTTCTGGAAAGCATGCGGAATCGTATCCACCGCCAGCTTACTGGCTAACTCTCCGACAGCATGACCACCCATGCCATCACAAACGACAAACAAATGGCCGCGACGAACCCAGTCTTCGCGGTCTTTACAAATGTGAACCGCAAAGGAATCCTGATTATTCTGACGCCTGAATCCAATATCACTCAGACTGGCGAACTGAACGGACTGCTCAAAGAGCATGCCCTGCTTCCTGAAATAAAAATGATCTCCACCTGCTGGATTTAACGGACGCCAGCTTGTTTAGAGTATTATTTGTAACAGCAAGAATCACCGCAGGTAAAGCAGTGAGTTCGTCAATTTCCCTGGAGTTTCAGGTTGTTAGCCTTGTACCGACAATTTTCAGAGGCCCATCAGTGCATCATCGGCATAATGCGAGCGATCTGGCAGCGTCATGACACATCCACGGTTCACGACCAATCAGGCAGAAAATGCCGCTCTACAAACCTGAAATCGCGTCGGTCGGGTGACTTTCACTTGATGGGACAGGCGAACTTCTGATATGACCACTGCCCTCAATCCTGCCCTCGATTATTCCCCGCCAGCCCCTCTCTTTGCCTCAACCTTCTCAAAACTCCCCTGTGCTGACTGATCTTCAAACTGTTGTGCTGGACAGGATTTATGTCTTCTCCAAATCAAAAGGGTGCCTTCCATCGTGGAACAAACTCCGTTCCAGCACTGATGTGGATCACTCTGATCGCAGCGATTTTCTACTCCAGCACCTCCTGGGCTCAGTATCCGTCCGGGCCGGTTCACACTGTTTCGCCTCTCACCCACCAATCAACAGAGACATTCGTCACCGAATCCAGCGCCACAGCCTGGCCAGTCATTCTGCTTATGCCGGAAGCTATCGAAGTACCGCCCGAAGCTGTCGATTCCGGGAACACCTGGGCTGTGCCTGAATCTTCCTCAAGCGAGATTCCCGGCATGATCACTGCCGCGCCCCACGTGATTCCCGCAGCTCAATGGCAGGGCGAACCTCAGAATCAAATCCTGCAGGGCGATAACGTCATGCTTCCGGGAGAGCCGCCATCTCCTTTTGAAACGGACATTGGACAGGCAAACCTCAACGATCCTCAACTTGCTCAATCAGCCAAACCATGGATCATCCCCATTTCGACACAAGCAGCGATTTCGATTCTGCCTGGTGATGGTGATGAACTGGGTATGACGAACCTGGAGTTCAGGCAAACATTTCTCTTCCCTCGATCCAACGGCTGGATGGTGACCCCGGCTTTCAGCACAAATTTCCTCAACGGCCCGACATCGACCGATCTCCCGCCAACTCTTTACAGCGGCTCGATTGATTTCATGTGGGCTAAAGAACTCTCGCCGAAATGGAAGATGAACCTCGCCGTTGCTCCGGGCATTTACACAGATGCTCAGAATACCAGTAGCAATGCTTACCGCATCACTGGCCGAGCGATCTTCATGTGGCAGATGAATGCCAGTTGGCAATTGGCTTTTGGTGCTGTCTATCTTGATCGGGATGATATCGTGGCGCTGCCAGCCGTGGGGGCTGTTTATACCCCCAGTGATACATTTCGAATTGAAGCCATTTTCCCCAGACCACGAGCTGCCTGGCGACTTTCGCAAATTGGTGATGAAGAGCGGTGGTTCTATCTTGCTGGTGAACTGGGTGGCGGTACATGGGCCGTCGAACGTGCATCAGGCGCCGATGACACTCTGACCTACAACGCTCTCTATCTACTGGCGGGCTATGAAATCAAACGTAAAGGCCGGCTGGCTCCTCGCTTTGAAGCCGGTTATGTCTTCAATCGTCGAGTCGAATACGAGTCCAATGTCGGGAATTTTAATCCCAGTTCAGCAGCGATGATCCGTGTGGGTCTCGGGTTCTGACTTAACCATCACGAGAAGAGTTCCAGCACTGGCGTTCCACCATCCGTAATGGGAACAGGACGCTCACCTGCATACAGTTCTTCCCGAGGATTCACGCCACATACTGCGTACATGGTGGCATGCAGGTCGGGTACGGAAACTGGTCTATTGACGATGTTCATCGCCAGATCATCAGTCTCACCAATCGCCACGCCGGTCTTGATCCCGCCACCTGCACAAGCGACCGAAAAGCATTTGCCATGATGCCCGCGCCCGCCGCCACCATCGAATTTGGCAGGTCGTCCAAACTCTGTTGAAACCACAATCAACGTTTTATCGAGAAGTTTGTTTCGCTCCAGGTCGAGCACAAGGGCAGCGAGCGCCTGATCGAGTTCCTGAATCAGTCGATGTTGCTGGACGATCCCATCATTATGGACATCCCAGCCAGTACCGTTGAGAAAGTTCAAGTTGTGCGAGACTTCCACAAACCGCACCCCTGACTGCAGTAATCGGCGGGTGAGCAGACAGCGCTGCCCAAACTCGCCACCATATTCATTGCGAAGGTCGGCAGATTCGGATTTCAAATCAAAGATCCGCATGAACTGCGGGCCAGCCAGCCGCTGAGCTTCATCAATCATCGACTCGTAATTTTTCAGTAAAGCCTGTTTTTCTTCAGTGGTATTGAGCTGGCGAACTTTCTTCAGCAATTCGTTACGACGTGCTTGCCGCTCCTGGCGAATCACCGAAGCTGGCTGAAAGCCCTGAGGGCCACTTTCGGTATCCGTCAAATAGACATAGTTTCCTTTGCTACCAAGAAATCCCGGGCCTCTTGTCGTGCTGGGATACCCGATGAGAACATATGCCGGCACACCATCACCTGCCGCACCACGCTGATGAGCAATGACAGAACCGACCGAAGGGTAAATCACCGTTTCACTGACAGGACGGCCCGTATGCATGCGATTGGTCGCTGCTGCGTGCTCGTCAATCACATCGTGATGCACAGTTCGAAATAACGTGAATCGATCCATGATCGGTGCGCAGCGCGCCAGGTGTTCGCAAACCTCCACCCCCGGGATAGCCGTCTGAATCTTGTCATAATACGAACCCGCTTGATTCGCTTTGGGATCGCCTTTCACTTTGGGATCCCAGGTATCGATCTGACCAGCGCCACCCCCAAGCCAGATCATGACACAATGCTCGGCTTTTCCCATTGGAAAGCTGACTTTTGCGTGCTCCTCAGCCAACAGAGAAGATGCAGATCCAACCCCCTGTATTCCTGCTGACAATCCAAAGGGTAGCCCTGCTGATAAAGCAACTGCTCCACCCAGTGCCGTGTACTGGTTGAAATCACGACGATTTAAAATTGGATTCATAGCGTTCTTCCATCAGCCCTGGGCAAAATTAACCATCGAATTGACATGTATGTCCGCTCGCTTGATCACCACTGTGAATCATTCAGTTCCGCAGCACAAACTCGGGCATATTGATCAATGTCCACACGAAATCTTCCGCCCGCTCACGCCAATCAGCCTGTAACCGCGACGAGGGTTCATCACCTTTTTCGATCGTCATGGCGTAGTTGACCTTAATGCTGTTCGCTTCTGACTGCAGATGATTCGTCCAGGAAACGCCCGTTGCCTGAGGACGAAGCACGACTCTCGGTTCTGTACCCGCCAGCAGACGTTCGCTGAAGCCGGAACTCAAGAACTCCACGAACATGGCCTTTTCCTGAACAGATGGAGCACGAGTCATCAACTGCTGGAAGACTTTCTCAACAAACTCCTCGACCGACTTCGACGAAATCGCCAGTTCTGTGATCAAGCTATCATCGGAGAGTTGAGACGCCCGGAGAGTCAAAGTTCCATTGGCTAAGGTCGCGGGTTGCAGCACAGTCGTTTCCTGGCTGCGCAGACTTTGAGGATCAGGTCGTGATGCTCGCCAGCCAAATGTTTCGAGCACATTGATAAAACTCTGCACCCCAGGCAAAGCCAGGCTCGGGCGGTCACGTTCATTATTTGTGGCCACAAACTCCCAGGCACGTTCCGGGAAACCAAATCCCAGAGACTGATTCATGGGCCTCAGGCCATCGACATCAATATTCAACTCTTCTGTGCGGAAACTCTTCCCGGAAGCCACAAAGAGCGAATCCACAAGTTGCTCGGCAGTCAGTTTTCGTGGTGCGGGCCCGGCAAAAAGTCGTGCTCGCCGGGCATCGCTATAGACCGATTGGTCACTCTTTCGCTGGTAAACTTCGGTATTCAAGATCACGCGGGCGATCTGTTTCAAATCATAACCGGAAGCGATCAACTCCTGTTCAAGAATCGACAGCACCTGAGGATGCGTCGGGTCGGGATTCTCCCAATCATCAATCGGCTCCACAATCCCTTTGCCCAGATACCGTTGCCAGAGGCGATTGACGATCACATCGGCAAATCTCCGATTGGCAGGAGATGTCACCAGCACGGCCAGTTGCTCACGTCGATCAGCGGGATGCTCCAGAATATCCGGAGACAGACTTGCTGAAAGACGTTCGGCAAAAGGCCACTCCGGTGGGACAGGCTCACCCGGTTTCAACGTCACTTTGACCAGCAGTGATTTCAGTGCATTTTCATCACCTGGAATTGTGCTCGTTTTGGGGACCGACTCGGGCTCTCGTTTCAGCATCGCTGCCAGACTGAAGAGGTCTCGCTGCTGAAAATCATGATAGGGAGCATCGTGACAACGGGCGCATTTCATCTCCATGCCCAGAAAGGCCTGCGCCAGAATATGCGCCTTGGCAGCCATCGGACTGTCGTTCTGCGTCGCCAGAGCGAAACCAGCTGGTCCACCAAAATAGGTGCTCCCCTCCATAAGGATCAATTCTGTCGCGAATCGATCAAAGGGCTTGTTATCGCTGAACGATTCATGAATCCAATAGCGGAAGGGACCCGTGTTATTGAGCGTAGGATTCACCAGATTTGGATTTTCCGCCAGCACGTCCTGCCAGTAAGCCACCCAATGATCAGCCCAACCCGGCTGCTCCAATAACCAGTCAATCCATTGGGCACGTCGATTGGACTCCGCCAGTGACCAGAAGTGCTCCTGGAGCTTCAATGAAGGAATCGTTCCCAGAATGTCGAGTGTGGATTTTCTCAAGAACTCGGCATCAGAAATCGGCGCCATGGGCTCGACGCCAGCCGAAGAAAGACCTTGTTGAATCTCGCGGTTAATAGCCGCGACAGTGGCTTTGGTTCTGCTGAGAACTTCTCCGATGGGCCCTTGTGACTGCTGCCCGAGCGTATCTTTCGCCAGTTGATGACGTTTTTCCCAATAGCGGGCATACGCCTCAGAGGCTTTTCTTCGCCTGATGGTATCTTCACTTTCAAGGCGTTTCTTCTCGGTTTTGGCCCATTGTTCCCAATGCCAGTCATCCAGTCGAAACGGTTGTCTGACAGACATCACATGGAACTGTTTGCCATCAGCACTACTGGCCAGACACATCTCTCCCAGTTCCGGGCGGCGTCCTTTACCTCCGACCCAGAGATCAACTTGCACACGATGCTCACCGGGTGTGGGACTCCATGCAATGGCCTGCTCATAATCACCTGGCTGCAGAGGACGAATCGCATCGGAGACCCGGCTTTCGACTCGATAGAGCGGGCCATGACCATCACTTCCTCGACCAGGGTGCCGATTGTCGAGTACCAGTTGGTCATCAATCCATAGCCTGGCTCCACTGCGCGCCCTGAGTAGCAAATGCCGCGTTTCTGGTGAAAACACCACCAAACCGCTTAATCGCACGACGACAGGATTGCTGCGATCTGCCCGCACCCCATGTGAGTTGTATAGCTGAGGAATCGCAATCAGTGACCAATCGACCTGCTGGAACGATTCAAACGGCTTACCTAAGCGAAATTCCCAATTATGCTTATCGGGCACATGATGAAAGATCTCGACAAAGACGTTGTCTCTTGAAAGATGCTCACGAGGGGTCAGGTAAGGGGGCTCCTGAACGATGCGGGCATGCTGTGCGATGCGGTCAGGTGACAAGGCGGATCGATAAATGGCGACTTCATCAATCAACCCACGAAAGGTACTGGAGGGATTCCCCCCTAACGAGGAGCCCACCCAGAGTTGATCATCATCGACCACAGGTGCTTTCGTGGTTGGCCCGCCATAGTCCCAAGTCCCCTCAACGGGAGTTCCATCGATATAGCCTTTGATCGACTTCGGCTCGCCAAAGGTGTAACTCACGGCAATGTGATGCCATCCCGAATCGACAGCCACGCCAGATTGCGAGTTCCAGCGGTGGTAATTCTCACTAATCCCCGGCTGACTGTCCGCATCACGGAAGAGGAAACTGACCAGGGCCTGGCCATTCTTGCCAGCCAATCGCAAGGCATAGTTCTGATTTTCGGCGGGATAGCCAGAGCGTTTGGTGCGTCCTTTGCCGACCACATACATCTGCTGATTGTCGGCAATCTGCTGCACATCAGCCCAGGCTTCCAGAGTGATCGAATCACCCTGCTGAAATCGCAGGGGACTGGCCGCTATGGCTGCTGGATCTTTGGTTTTGATGGGGGAATCATCGAGTGTCAGGTAACCCGCTTTGTTGCCGAACTCCAGAGCCTCATTGTCGCTACTGAAGAGAGGATACTTCTCACCCCTGGGCCCTGCGACTTTCGATTTGACGTTTCCTTGTTGTTTGAAGACCCATTGGCCAGAATCGTCTTTCCCAGAAACATCTTTCAGAGTGCCTTGATCAAAGCTCCAATAGAATGCGGGTTGATCGGCAGCGACCATGGCTGCATACAGGTTTTTCGAGAGTTGCGATTCTCCAGAATCGTCCTGGCTACCTGCTGCTGGTTCCTGAGAACTCTTCGACAACTGGGCAGGAGCGGGCTCTGGAAGCTGACTCCAGCCCACACCGATCAGCCAGTTCGTTAGCACAGGGAGGGTGATCGCCATCATGACGATACGAAGAAAAGAATGGCTCATTGAGGACTCGCTACTCAAAAAGGGGCTGCTCTATGAAGCTTAGAATAAGGGACATCGCATGCATCGCATCGTCCATGAAAATGATGTTAAAGAATTAAAACACTACCTCAAGACTTTGACCGACTATGAATAAAAAACGGCAATTCATGATACTGGAGTAATCTGAATCGCCGCTCACTTAGGAAGCATTGTTTGAATATTGTTAAGCTCTAATCAATCATGGTGGAGCCAGGCCATTTGATGGAGTGCGAGAATTCGAATTGAGGGGTACATCAAAGTCGTGAGTGCCACTCTTTTTTGGAAAATCAATAGTCGTCACGTATCCATTGAATAACGGCTTACCATCAGCAAGATCGCCAGCTGGAACTCCGTCATAACCACTGATTCTCACTTCGTGAAAACCGCCAACAATCCCCTTACCAGCCTCTGTTGAATATTGACCATCCTTGATTATAGCAATCGCTCCAGGCCCATTATTTCCTTTGCTACTATCAGGAGAGAATACAACCATACCGCGTGGAATCGGCTTACCGTTGTAACTGGCTTTTCCCTCGAGCGAATAACGTGGCACTAACGACTCGCCACCACATCCCAGAGTGGCACAAAGCATCAACAGACCGAGCCGGTACTTAACACCAACCTTCATTAAAGTGCCCCTCCTGTAGGAAGCCCGTCGTCACGAATTGCCATCGTCTGGTAAGTAGCAAGATTGATATTCTCACTAACAAACTGAACAGACCCATCAGCGAGCAGAAAATGACACCCACCCGTGTGGCGGCTACCAAAGAGTTGAGTCTGAACGTCGAAAGTGTTGGTTTTCAATGGGTCGAGTGTTGACGAATTGATCTGCAGGCGGGCAGCAGCCAGTGTGCAAGGGGTGCCCGACCCATCGTACTTGGCGCTCGACGCCCAAGTGATATGAAATCCATCGGGTCGCCCACTGGGATGTTGAGCATACTTTGTTTCTCCAATGAGAAACACATTCGACATGCCATCTGTAAAATCTCGTGGCGACGTAGACGAATTGTAGAACAAACCACCATTGTTGTAAAAAACGCGGGCATCAGCCGATGTGCTGCATCCCCCGGGCGCTGCAGGAACCGCAGTTCCTCCGCCCTGTACCCCAAAGTAGTTGTTGATTGCCGCAGTTCCAGATGCAGGGTCCGACGGACACTGAAACTTAGTGTTAATCACCCGTGAAGGGGTATCATTCGCACAACCACACAGAACATTCGTTGAACTCATAAATTTCAAATTGAAATCAAAGGTGTTGTAGCGGGGCGTCTCATCAAGAAACGGGAGAATCATGACAGTCCATGGTGCTCCCAAACCCATGGCTGTTGCATTGCCTGAACTAGCTGAACACCAGTTCGTCGTCGTGGGAGACCGGGTACCACTTGACCCAGGTGGAAATACTCGGTGTGTGTCCATGTAATTGTGAAGTGCCAGTCCCAGTTGCTTCAGATTATTCTTGCATTGGGTTCTCCTCGCTGCTTCCCGTGCCTGTTGAACAGCGGGAAGTAGTAGTGCAATGAGAATAGCGATAATCGCGATCACGACCAGAAGTTCAATGAGAGTAAAGGCGCGACGAGACATGCGATTTCTCCAGAGAAAGGAGTATTGGCTATAAGAAGTAGCCCTCAAATGAATGGAGCATCATTTGAACATAACAACATTCACTAATGCGATCAATCTTTTGCCATCACTAATGTGGAGGTTTTCGCTGAACTTGAGACATTCAGATGGCTGCACGTTTGAAAGCCGCTGGATTCAACAACATGCTTCAATCCTCGCAAAGTGCCTAAAGCCGCACGACGAGGAGATCTTCCGCCACAAACGTTTGCGGGAAGATCAGGCGTGCCTGATCGAGGTCCACCGGGTCATCACTGGGATCCCGCGGATCGATATGTGTCAGGTAAAGCTGCTGGACATTCGCAGCCAGTGCCAGCCGGGCGACTGCACTGGTATGGCTATGGCCTGTCGGCTGGCACCATTTCTCGTCAGCATCACGAAATGAGCATTCGTGAATCAGCAGATCCACTTCGCGAATCCAATCGAGATAGCTCTCGTTCGCCGTGGTATCTGTCACATAGGCCAGCGCCTTTGAATTTTTTTCGAGACGGAAGGCCATCGATCCTCCCGGATGCACCATCGATCGAGAGGTAATGACACAGTCACTGCAAGAAATCACATCCTCAAGAATGCAGAACTCGAACCCGGGAAGAATGGGAAAAATCGGTTCCGCAAACAGATGAGTGCGAACGGCATGAAGTGTGGCTGCGGTGCCATACAGCCTGCAACTGGTAAAATACCCTATGAGCAATGGTGCCAGCAGGTAAGTCAGACCACACACATGGTCAAGATGGGCATGGGAGAGGAAGACATTCAATTCCCCAGGTGGCATGACCTTGGGAATACGGAAGGCGCTCGTGCCCGCATCAAAGACAATTCGAGCTTCAGGGATGGCCACTCCCGCCGTATGCCGTCTTTCATTGGGGTGATACCCGCCGGTGCCCAGGAAAATCACCTCCATAACGGTTGATCCCTGTTCAAAATGAAAGACTTTCCCAGCACGATGAGTGCCCCACGTTACCAGCCGATTCGCCAACTCTGAAGCATCCGCGTGTCAATCATCATGCGCTGCGAGTGAGCAGCGATGCAATCATTGATTTTCAGTGGCAGGTTGAGGCCGCGTGAGCAGCGATATCACAATCACGACCAGAAATCCGAGGGGGATGGTCACAATCCCGGGTTGACTGAAGGGGACGAGCGCCATCTGGGCGGCATCATTCTTTGCGTAGCCGTAGACGTTCTGAAATGTCTCCTGGCTGAGAAGAATCCAGGTCAAGGACGACAACATCCCCACGAGAACCGAAGCTGCGACACCGGCACCGGTTGTCCTTCGCCAGAAGAGGACCATCACCAGAGCTGGCAGATTGGCCGAAGCCGCCACACTGAAGGCCCAACCGACCAGAAAGCTGGCATTAAATTTCTGAAACCAGATCCCCAGACCAATCGCCATGACAGAGACCAGCAGAGCCACGAGTTTTCCAAAGCGAACTTTCTGATGATCGCTTAGTGGAATCTGCAGCCACCCCACCAGAAGATCGTGCACCACAGCACCACTGGCTGCCACAATTAAACCGCTCACGGTTCCAAGAACTGTGGTGAATGCAATGGCAGAAACCAGCGCAAAAGGAAGCTCACCGAAGGTTCGAGCCAAGAGCGGAGCCGCCATATTGCTGTCTGTCAGATCGATGTTTCCACCGGTCATGGCCCCCAGGCCCAGAAACAAAGTCAGAATGTAAAACACACCAATGGTCGCAATCCCGACCACGGTACTCTGGCGTGCCGCGCGGCCGTCTTTAACGGTGTAATAACGAATCAGCACATGGGGTAAAGAGGCTGTCCCGGCAAAGAGAGCCAGCATCAGCGAGATGAAGTTCAGTTTGGGCCAGATCGAATCCGACTTGATTCCCTGGAACAAGGGGCTCCGCCCGGGCATCAGGACTTCCTGGCCAGAAACAACGATCGGGGAATAGGTCGTGACCTTACCTTCTTCCGTCGCTTGAGTGTTTTCATTCCACAGAATGACTTGTGACTGATTCAATTCCTGCAAAAATCCCCAGGGACTCAATGGGCCTGTGCTCGTGCGCGCTTCGCCATTGGGCCCTTTGGCTAACGATGCCAATTGACCGACACCTCGAATACGAGCCTGTCCGGCACCACTTCCCAGAGGAGTACCATCAATCAGTTTTTCTCCTGAGGTTGTCACCGTCAAAACCTGAGGCTGCATGGCCAGTGGATCATCTGTGCTGGTTAAACCACGATTGAGTATGAGAATCGTGATCAAACCACTGAAGAGCACCAGCAACGCCCCCTTAATGAATTGAACGTACGTCGTACTCACCATCCCGGCGGAAACCACAATCACTGTGACAACCAGTCCCACGGCAATCACACCCATCCAGTGAGGCAAACCGAAGAGTGGCATAATGAGTGCGCCGGCGCCCACCATTTGTGGAATCAGGTAGAACGCACTGACAACCAGCGCACTCAATCCCGCAGCAAAGGTCACTGCACGCGATTGAAAACGACTGTTCAACGCATCGGCAAATGTGTATCGCCCCATGCGCTTGAGAGGTTCGGCAATCACAAACAAGGCCACCACCCAGCCAGCCAGAAATCCGATCGAATACAGAAATCCATCGTAACCGTAGCGAGCAATCATCCCGCAAATTCCGAGAAACGATGCGGCTGATAAATAGTCACCGGCAAAAGCCACACCATTCACAAACCATGGAATCTGCCCACCCGCCGCAAAGTAAGAGGCCGACGATTTACTTTTGGAAGCAAACCAGAAACTGATCCCCAGCGTGAAGCCAACAAAGATCAGAAAGATCAACATTGCCAATGGTGAAGGGTCTGTCAGCACGAGATTACCTTTACGCCGAGCGGCAGAAGAATTCGTCAGGCTGTCATAGCGAATTGTGAAATCGAGATGCTGTTGATGAAGCCATCATCAGGTGAGTCATTAATTTCGACTCCCCACTTGAAAAGGGGAGTTACTCCGACGTACAGGCTCTGGCATAGAGCACTGCCAGAATGATCGCCCCCAGAATCAGGCCGAACCCTGCAGTCACTGCGGCAGGGACGCCGAAAACTGGAATTGCCAGCGAAGAAAATGAGAAGGCACTGATGGCAACAAACAGGCTGTATAAACTCGTGTAGAAGATGAACAGCCTCATTCCCAGGCGTGCATTGCCTTGCTGTGAAGCCAGTGACTGAGGGGCCGATTCGTTCACGGGTTGATGATCGAAGTGCATCAGGAAATACCCCTCTTTTTAGCGAAGCTCTCAACAGGCTGATCAATTCTCAATCAGCCGACATTAGCAAGAACCTGGCCATTTCAGCCGGCACGTTTCAGCTTCACGGAAATGACATGTTGATGACGCGATTAAATTTGTTTGAGAAAGTTTCGGGATCGGAATGATGGTCTCACTCCGATCCCGGCAAACTATCCAGCATCTATAATGTCGGTTTAGCGCTGAACGCGAGCTGAGCCACCCTTGGCCAGTGCTTCTACTTCAGGCAGCTTGGCCATGGTGGTGTCCCCTGGGAAGGTCGTGAGCAGAGCGCCGTGAGCCCAACCCAATCGGAGAGCCTGCTCTGGTGTCTTGCCATTCAGGAGGCCGTAAATCAAGCCCGCGCAGAAGCCATCACCACCACCAATTCGATCGACAACGTCGAGAGCCATGGTGGGGCTGACAAACTTCTGCCCGTTGAGCCAGAGCACTGCGGCCCAGTCGTGTCGATTTGTGGTATGCACCTCGCGCAAAGTGGTGGCGACCAGCTTGACATTCGGGAATTTCTTCGTGGCTTTGTCGATGAGCTGGAAGAAAGAATCCGGGTCGAGTTTGGACTTATGCTCGACATCCTGTCCTTCAATGCCCAGACCTTTTTGAAGGTCTTCTTCGTTACCAATCAGACAGTCGACATGCTCGACAATCTTGGCAATCGTTTCCTGTCCTTTGGAATCACCACCGACTGATGCCCAGAGCTTGGCTCGGTAATTGAGATCAAACGAAGTGATGGCTCCCGCAGCCTTGGCAGCCTTCATCCCTTCGATGATGACCTGTGAGGTTGTCTCCGAGAGGGCTGCAAAAATGCCACCCGAATGAAACCACTTAACGCCATTGGCGAAAATCTCTGACCAATTGAAATCGCCGGGCTTGAGCATGGCTCCGGCTTCGTTGGCGCGGTTGTAGAAAACGACAGGAGGGCGGACTCCCAGTCCGCGATCACTGTAAACAGTCGCAATATTTGGTCCACGCACACCATCATGCTTGAACCACTTATAGAAAGGCTTGACCCCCATTTCGCGGACACGGGCCTGCACCAGTTCGCCAATCCCATAGTCAACCATGGCCGTCGCCACGCCTGTCTTCTGACCAAAGCAATCCGCGAGGTTGGCAGCGACGTTGTATTCACCACCCGAAACATGGATGTCAAAACTCTTGGCCTTCCGGAAAGGGATGATTCCAGGATCCAGACGATGCACGAGAGCACCCAGTGCCAGAAAATCGAGTTCACAGGCATCTTGACGAATTGCGAGGTCAGCCATGAGTTGAAAACTTTCTATTCAGATAAAGGAGAAAACAGAGTTTGCTTGTAGGTCGTTATGCCGGTTTTCCAATCCGCAGGAACTACAAATGCTTGTCTCAATCAGGTCTCAGATCGTGACTGAAGAAAACCCACCATCGACCACAATATTCTGACCCGTCACGAAGGAAGAAGCTGTTGATGAAGCGAGCCAGATGACAGCACCCGAAAGTTCGTCCGCAGTCCCAAAGCGGGCCATCGGTGTATGCGAGATGATCTGCTGACCACGGGCGGTGTAGCTACCATCGGGATTAAACAGCAGAGCCTTATTCTGCTCGGCCGGAAAAAACCCTGGACTGATCGCATTCACACGCACACCAGTCGTGGCCCATTCACGAGCGAGAAACTTGGTGAGATTCAAAACCGCTGCTTTGGCTGCTGAATACGCCACCACGCGTGAAAGCGGGATCATGCCTGACATCGAGGCAATATTGATAATCGAGCCACGCTGCCGCTTGACCATTGACTCACCGAAAACCTGACTGGGGAGCAATACACCAGCCGTCAAGTTGAGATCAAACACTTCATTCCAGGCACTGATCGGGAGTTTGCAAAAGTCAGCCCCGGGAGGAAGCGTCGCCTCAGGCCGGTTGCCACCGGCCGCATTGACGAGAATTGTCGCAGTTCCGACAGTGCTCTCAATCTCCTGACGGGCTTGCAACAACGACTCCGCCTGGCCGGCATCTGCCGATACAAAGCTGGCCCGGCCACCTTCCGCTCGAATGGACGTCACCCGGGCTTCACCGCGTTCCTGGTTTCGACCCATCACGACGACATGGGCTCCCTGTGCGGCGAGAGCACTCGCCATCGAGCCACCCAGAACACCGGTGGCGCCAATCACAATGGCGACATCTTCCGATAAATCAAAAATATTGCGCATCATGTTACCATTTAACAATTTACAGACATTCGAAAAATCACCGCTATGAGCCAGTGGATTTCATCTGATATTTTTTGAATCTGGTCACTCGGGAAGTTCGTTTTCCAATTTTGAAGTTTCATTTTTTGGGAAAGAGTAGCAACTGGCTGATCTTTTCGCACGCATGCACACATGCGAAGGAGATCATTTGATGGAGTCTTCCAACACGAGTCCTTCCGATTCATCCGCGAACAGCACATTGGGAACAATAGCACCTTCGAATCACCAGAATTCATGCTGGCGAGGGCTACGTTATCGAATGAGGCTGTCTCAGCGCAGAATTCGAATGTTTCCTAAACCGCTAAGGCTGATCTTCATTTTCTGCCTGGGAGCAGGTCTCATCGCCTCTGGGATCATCATGCTCGTCATCCCGGGGCCGGGCATTCTGACGATCCTGTTGGGATTGAGTATTCTTTCGACAGAATTCTTATGGGCGGCCGGAGTGATGAAGTGGATTGGTAGGCATAGCAAGCCTTGGCTAATCTGGATCAATCAATGCTGGAGGCGAATGATCGAACCTCAAAGCGTGAAGTGACGGCCCTCTACAAAAAAGAAATCCTGCTCATGCCGAATGCCATTTGATCTTTCGATTGGCTAAAGTGCTGGAGACTTGTTGCCAGCACTTTGTCTTTACTGTAGAGAGACCAGATTTTGGGTAATTTTTCGGCGGGAAACGCTTCGACTCCCGACGCAGAGCCTGTGGGGTCTGGCAAGAGAAACTCGTCCCAGCGGGCTGTACATCTGCCCGTTATGCTTCGCGAAGTTATCCAGCAGCTTCAACTCGAGCCAGGACTCGTGGTAGCTGACGGAACTCTCGGGGCAGGGGGGCATAGCCGAGAGATTTTGAAAGCCATCGGATCAGCAGGGATGCTGCTCGCTTTCGACCGCGACCCGATGATGATTTCGTTGGCAGAGAAAACCGTGTGTGGAGAAAACGTCCACATTCACCAGGGAAGTTACATCGACATCCGGGAAGTACTCGCACGTCATACTCAGACAACTGGCCGCCCACCTCTGGTTGATCGGTTACTGCTCGACCTCGGGTACTCTTCCGACCAGTTGGCCGATCGACAGCGCGGCTTCAGTTTTCAGACAGAAGGGCCACTCGATCTACGTTTCTCAACCAGTGAAAACGTTTCGGCTGCCCAGTGGCTGGCCACGGCCCATGATTCGGAAATTGTTCGAGTCCTGACAGAATTCGGCGAGGAACCCTTTGCAGAGCGATTAGGGCCTGCGATTGGTTTTGCTGCGCGGCGGGGAGAATTACAAACGACGAAAGATCTGGTGCGTGTTGTCGAGCAGACAGTTCCTCCAGCGATTTTGCGAAATGCCGAGAAGCACCCGGCCACACGAGTTTTTCAGGCCCTGCGCATTCAGGTGAATGATGAACTCACCCATGTTTCGAACATGTTGAACCAGATCGCACCGGAGGTATTGGCTCCTCGCGGAATCATGGCCGTTATCACCTTCCATTCGCTCGAAGATCGACTGGTCAAGCAGGCCTTTCGACAAAAAGACGTATGGCAAGAATTATCAGACAAACCCATCGTACCTACACCTGCCGAGATTCGATTTAATCCTCGCAGTCGCTCTGCAAAACTTCGAATTGCACAAAGAGTGGCAGGGAACTGAGCGTTCGTGTTCTAGAGTAAAGTCAAAAGTTCATTCTATGTCACACAAGCCAGCCCCAACCTCTGTCGAGATCCATCCTCTGATTCAAGATCGATGGAGTCCTTTGAGCTTTCGCCCCGAGCCTTTGACAAAACTGCAGATTCAGCAGCTTTGCGAGGCGGCTCGCTGGGCTCCCTCGAGTTACAACGATCAACCGTGGTCTTTTCTAATGGCACCACGCGACGATGAAATCGAGTTTTCCCGTCTGCTGAGTTGTCTGGCTGAAGCCAATCAGGTCTGGGCACAACATGCAGGGCTATTGGTTCTGGCAATCGCCCGAACCACCCTGACTCGGAATGGTCACCCCAATCGATTCGGGATGCATGATACGGGGATGGCGACCATTCAGCTTGTGCTTCAAGCAGAAGCTATGGGGCTCAAGGCTCACCTCATGGGTGGCTATAACGCTGCTCAGGCACGGGCCATTTACGAGATCCCCGAAAGCTTTGAACCTGCCGCTGTCATGGCGATTGGCTATCCGGGAGAAGTCGAAAAGCTTCCTTCAGAACTGCAACAGCGAGAACGATCCGAGCGTTCCCGACGACCACTTGATCAGATGATTTTCACCGGAAAGTTCGAACAGCCATTTCAATTTTGATTATCAAATGACTGAGCCGCAGAGGAATTGATTTGCCCCTCGGATTTCAAAGTGGAATCGAGAGCCAACTTCTTCCAGCGAGTGGCGAGGAGACCACAGATCACCAGTTGGAGCGGATGATAAATCATGATGGGCAGGAGAATCATTCCCAGAGTAGGGCTGGTACCGAACATGATCTGTGCCATAGGAACAGCCGTCGCCATCGATTTCTTCGAGCCACAAAAAACAGTCGCAATCCAGTCTTCTCGATTGAACATCAACCCGTGGCAGACTGCACTGAGAATGAAAAATACGAGATAGAAGAGCGCGAGAGCGATTGCAGCCGTTACAGCGACGACCATCAACCCATGCTTTGTCCAGATTCCCAGGACCATCGAATCACAGAACGAAGTGTAGATCAGCAGTAGAATTGTGCCGCGATCGACCAAGCTGACAAATCGGCGATGCCTGGTCACCCATCCGCCCAGCCATGGCCGGCAAAGCTGCCCCAGAACCAGTGGCAAAACCAGCCAAAGTAAAAGCTCCCATATCACTTCCTGCATGGAAAAAATTCCCGCAGGGGAATTCGAATGACCGGCCTGCAAAACGGTTGCCATCCATAAGGGAGTCAGCACGACACCCAGCAGACTGGAAGTGGTGGCGTTGAAGATTGCTGCAGGTACGTTTCCACCTGCTGCTGCCGTCAGAGCCACAGATGAAGAAACCGTTGATGGCGAGGCACACAGGTAGAACAAACCCAGCCGCAAATCCTCAGGCAGCCAGCCCCTGGTGACTGCCATCAACCCCAACCCGATCAGAGGAAACAGCAGAAACACCGCCCCTTGAACAACCACATGCACTTTCCATTTCATGATTCCCTGTCGCAACGAAGCAAAGCTCAGGGAAAGACCATTCAGATAAAAGACTAAAGCGACACCCAAACTTGTGATCAGTTCCGGATGGAGCCAGCCACCCCGTGTCCCAGGCGCTGGATAAAGCCACGCCAGCCCGATAGCCAGCAGCATTCCGAGCAGAAACCAGTCGATTTTCGGCTTCATCTCGCCATGTTCTTTCGCGGCCAGTCAGGGTCAATCAACACAATGTTTTGATTGTTGTCAGTTGGGTGGCAGCCAATGACAGCAGAAGAATTCTCGATTCATGCGCGCAGTGTCATGACTGAAAGAAATATCAGGGTCGAAGATCACTGGAGACGAAAAGAGCCTGCTGAAGCAAAACTTCAACAGGCTCTCGAGTGCCCAAGACAGGAATCGAACCTGCACGGGAGTGATCCCACTAGCTCCTGAAGCTAGCGCGTCTGCCAGTTCCGCCACCTGGGCCAGCACTTCGTGAAGAATACTTGACGCTCGTCAAACAGGCAAGTCTCCCAGCGTGAAAGTCCAACGCCCATCACCGGGATTTCCAGCCAGAATCATCACCTAGATCATATCCAGTCGGCGATGTGATCTTTGGGGCGGCCTGAGACACTTCGCACAGACCCCCTCGACTTCAAGACGATGCCCGGACATCCGGAAACCGTGCGCGTTGGCCACTTTTTCCAGTGTTTCGGAAATCACATCGTTAGCGAACTCGATCATGTCGCCGCATTTGCTGCAAATCAGGTGGTCGTGCTGAGGATAACCGTAATCGTGTTCATAGACTTCACGGTCGTTGGCACGGGCAACTCGACGCAGCAAGCCAGCCTCAACGAGCAGACTTAATGTCCTGTAAATCGTCGAACGACTGGCACCATCTTTCCGCCCGCGTTGTGAAAGATTCGCTACCCATTGCTCTGCATCAAAGTGATCATGCGTGGCATAGACCGCAGTCACAACGGCTTCCCGCTCGGGAGTCAACCGCATCCCTTTGGTCTGCAGAAACTCCCGAAATTTTTCGGTCGGGTCGATATCTTCATCAAATGCAGCGAGATGCACAACAACCTCCAACGGCTGGCTGGGAAAAAAGCCATCGAAGACATGTCGTCTGTCGCGTTGCGAGATCCTTAATCCTCATTTCGCCAGACATTCAACATCTTCTCAAGGGCGGCTTCTAACTTGGCTTCTGTATCATAGGTACCGTTGGCAATCATTTCACGAATGGCATTCAGACGCTGTTCGCGAATTTCCGGCGTTTGGGTGAGTTGATCGAGCATTCGGCCTGCTGTCGAAATATGCAGTTCATCCTGAGGAGAGGTTGTCACTGCAGGGTAGCGGTTGTCACCTGACGAAACACCCCTTGTGGGTTGGTTCGTCAACATGCGGAAAGAAGGATTCACTCCGCTGACATCCATGCCGACTACTCCAGGTTCGATCCACCGGAACACCGTATCAATGAATTCGTCTTCGTTCGAGATTTCGAGCGCTGACTCTTCGGGATGATACCGTAAATCGTCGGACAGGTTCAACCTGGCGTTTGAGGAGTGAGACATTACGTGGGCTCCATCGGGACAACAGACACTGATTTTGGCCGTCATCCCGACGAATTCCGAGGAAACCTCTTGATTTCCCACACTGACAGACAAACTGGCACGAAATACTGGGAAAGTTCCCAACATCATACAACAAAGAGGGTTGCATGCTTCTCATCGGCGTTGAATCGTCTGACAGACAGAGTTATCGGCAAGCTTCTGGCAAGAATTCATCACCTTCACCTTGTGGCGGGCTCCAACCTTCAGATTGGGTGCTATCGAGCGCGGTATGACGAATTTGCACTTGGCTGATGCTGAAAGTTCTAAATTCCATCCCCCTCTGGCTTGCATCTGCTGAATTGTCAGTTTCGCTTCACTTCCGATGCGACTGGGAATCAGTCACAATGTCGAAAATGCGGGGATCAAGGATGGCCCTGAAGTCCTCTTTCAAAGAGCCCAAGAAACCAGATCTAGATCACAAGTCGTTACTTAAAAAACACTTGCGACAAAACCTGCATATAAATTTCCAATTCGAATTCGTCCCGGGAAACAGCCAGATGGGTGAAC
>JAIXUU010000301.1 GCA_027483405.1 Planctomyces sp.
ACTCGCACCGTGAGCTGGGAAATCCGTGAGCTCCCACCCGGGGCGACAAGAACATTGAGCACGCGATTGACAGCCCGCCAGACCGGTGAAGTGGCTGCCACAGTTTCTGCGATCAGTGGTGAGGGTGCGAAAGCGACTGTCAGTGCGACAGCTAAAGCCGAAGGCCTCCCTTCGATCACGATTATCCCGATGAATGACGAGAAGCTGATTGCTGTGGGTGAACGCGTTCACTCTCGGCTCGTCGTCAAGAATCGTGGCAGCGCACCAGCTCAAAGTGTCGCATTGGCGATTGATATCCCCCCCGGGCTGAAGCTCATCAGTGTGGATGGCCCTGTGCAGCCGACACAGCAGGGTTCGCGAATCATTTTTCAAATTCCCGGCTCGGTGGCGGCTGGAGCCGAATTACCATTCGAACTGGAGTTGGAAGCCTCTCGCGAAGGGGATAACCCGATCGGTGTGCAGGTCGTGGCTGAGAACATGCTCCGACCACTTCATCGCGATGACGTGATCCAGGTGATTACCGATCCCGCAGCACCAGGGTCAAATACTGCTGGAAACCGAGCCTCAACCCGCCGATAAACGGGCCGACTGCTATCGCCATTTTCGTAGGGCAGGCTCCCGCCTGCCGATTAAGTGCTGCAAAATTCTTTTGACTTAACCCAACCGGCTGGTTCGATCCTCGCGTGTGTGCGGAACACTTTGGTTGAGCCAGTTCTCAGAGAAATACCCCAGGGTGACTTCACGAGCTTTACGAGCCGGAAGCGTCAGCGACGGGGACTCTCAGCTTCTGTTAGAACCACGACAAGGCGAGTTGATAGCCAAACTTGTTACTCAAGAGAAATCGGAGAATGCCCGTCGCTGACGCTTCCGGCTCGTGGATGGTTTTTGGAGGATTCATGAACCGTAAACCGACAACTGAGCCAGTTATGTAGGACAGGCTCCGGCCTGCCGATTCAGTGCTGAAAAAGGCGTCCTACCGCCTTTAACTTCTTTCCAGTTACGGCAGCCATGAGGAAAGTAGAGAACAATGAATGCTGTCCGTAATATGGCGATCTGCTTGATTTGCCTCACATATATGGCCTCGGTAGTTATTTTTCTATCCTTGCCAATTATGCTGCGATACTCCTCGATAAAACCCTCTCAATTGTCTAAATTATGGATATACACCCCTGTGTGTATCACACTGGAGATCGCACCAGAAGAGATCACTGCTCCTTACTGGGCTTGGTGCGAATTGTTTAATGCGCGCCTTGCGGTTGTTTGTTTTGTGAAGTTCCACAACAATTCATTTAATCCACAGGGTGGCACAGGCTGCTCGAATCAAATCGAGGGGATCAGGATTCATTGATAGGCTGGCCCCAGACATGTGGATAGCTTTGCCACGAGTAGGGAACATAACTCAGGCTGCATGTACTGAAAATCGTCAGGAATCCCCAGACAGACGAGTTCTTTGTCGCCGAGTGATGCATTGAACCGGCGTCGAACGAGAGTGATGAGTCGATCTTCCATGACGAATATGTCGTCGGCCCACTGCAGCAATTCATCGCACACTTGAATACGCGCCGAGTTGGCCAAACCAGCCGAGGCGACCTCCAAGCCTGGCGTATTGGCATACAGGTCAGCCGCTGTGCGGCTGCGTTGGATGTTGCCCTCGCAGATGAACAGAATTCGCCGTATGGCCGCTGCCATCTCGATGCCCCCGTTCCAACCCAACCAGGAAGAAAAGCCCCGTAAGGCAGGCTACCGCCTTCCGACTGGGTGTGCCACAATCTTTTCACTCAACCCAACGGGCTTGGTCGATGCTGGTGGGTTGGTGTGCGGAACACGGCAGGCGGGAGCGTGCCCTACTTTATAAAGACAGCGGCAAGATGGTGCATTGCGTAAGAACTTCATGCACCCGACATAGCGGCTCGCCTGCATGGCTTCCCGGCGACCTGACTAGACGTGACAGGATGCTATGTTCGGCGATGAGCATAGTACGTCAATCAAATATCGTAATACATCGCAAATTCGAAGGGGTGGGGTCGTTGCCTGAGAGCTTCGATTTCTTTTTCAGACTTGTACCAGATCCAGGTATCAATCACGTCTTCGGTGAAGACATCGCCCCTCAGTAGAAACTCATGATCTTTACGTAACGCCAGCAGCGATTCATCGAGTGAAAGCGGCGTGCGGGCGACATCCACGAGTTCTTCCGGTGCCAGATCGTAGATATCTTTATCGAGTGGTGGGCCGGGATCGATCCGGTTTTCAATGCCATCCAGGGCCGCCATCAGCATGGCCGACATGGCCAGATAAGAGTTGCTGGAAGGATCCGGGCAGCGGAACTCGAATCGCTTGTTTTCAGGTCGTGGGGAATGGACCGGAATGCGAATGGCGGCTGAGCGATTGCGGCTGCTATAGGTAAGGTTGACCGGTGCTTCATATCCCGGAACCAGGCGTTTGTAGCTGTTAGTGGTGGGGCAGGCGAAAGCCATGACAGAATAAGCGTGCTTGAGAATTCCGCCAATCGCATAGAGGGCAGTATCGCTGAGGCCGGCATAGCCTGAACCTGCGAAAAGATTTTGAGCATCCTTCCAGAGTGAGAAGTGAAGATGCATCCCGGAACCGGCATCATTCCAGATGGGCTTGGGCATGAAGGTCGCGGTCTTGCCATGCCGGGCGGCGACGTTCTTGACGATGTACTTATAGAGCAGTAACTGATCTGCACTCTGAACCAGAGGTGCAAACTTGAGATCAACCTCGCATTGACCGCCCGATGCGACCTCGTGATGTTGAGCTTCGACACCTACGCCGCATTCCTGGAGCCTGAGCATGATCTCAGTACGGAGTTCCTGCAGAGTGTCGGTGGGAGGCACCGGGAAGTAACCCTCGCCATAGCGTATTTTGTGTCCACGATTACCGCCAGCCTCCACGCGTCCGCGATTCCACTGGCCTTCCTGACTGTCAATGTAATAGAAGGCGTGCTGCTGGCTGCTGTCGAAGCGGACATCGTCGAACACAAAGAACTCGCATTCCGGGCCGAAATTGGCCGTATCGGCAATGCCAGTAGAACGCATGTACCGTTCGGCTTTGCGGGCCACATTGCGTGGGTCTTTGGCGTAGTCTTCCCGAGTGATGGGATCCTGAATGTTGCACGTCATGGCGAGCGTGCGTGTCATAAACGGATCGACAATCGCGGTGGAAGCCTCGGGAACGACCAGCATGTCGCTCTCGTTAATCGCCTGCCACCCGCGAATCGAGGAACCATCAAAGCCAAAGCCTTCGTCAAAGCTCTGCTCCGTCAGTTCGGAAACGGGGATGGTAAAGTGCTTTTGCAGCCCCGGAAAATCCATGAATCGCAGATCGACGGCGTAGATCTCACGTTCCCGGCAGAGAGCGAGAACTTCACGGGGTGTCATATCGGTCACGAAAGGCAACTCCTGGCGCAAGGAGGTAACAGAAATCAGTTCTCCATAGTTAAGCAAACGCTATACCAATAGGCAATGCTGCATTGTTGTCGCACAATCGCGGGTGATTTCGTTAGAAAAACGTAATCTTACCTGCCTTGTTTTTGTGCATTTGCCGCAATTTCTGCGCGGTGGTCATGCAGGTTTTCTGGCAGAATCTGGTGGTAAAATCGTGCTATTCGTTCTGCCGGAATGTGGTCGCTGGGCCAGAAAACAGGACTTCTGGCGACGCCAACGGAGTTTGCGAGCCGAGCTGAATCACCCAGTCTGCCCAGGATAATGCCACGGGATGGATGTCGGCCAGCCAGACCGTGTGGCCAATACTGACCAGTTCCTGAAAGGCATGCATCAATTGGTGAGCATCCTGATCGTGCAGGCCCATGGTGGGCTCATCGCAGATAAAAATGCCATTTTCGACGGGCTGACCAAGTGCCAGGGCCAGTTTGATGCGTTGTCGCTCTCCACCAGAGAGTGACCTCAAGGTTTGCCCCAGGCGCAGGTATCTCAATCCTGTGCGAGAGAGCGTTGTAAGCATGCTTTGAAGTTTGTGGTGCCCTTTGAAGTATGTGAGGGCTTCCGCGACAGTCAGATCAAGTGCTTCAGCAATATTCAGCCCCCGGTAGCGAATCTCCAGAGCATCGCGGCGGTAACGCTTCCCGTGACAGTTCGGGCAGGTCATCGAGGCTTCATTGAAAAAGGTGAGATCGGCAGAGATCTGGCCAGTGCCCTTGCATTGAGAGCAGCGTCCACTCTGGGCAACATGCAGGCTGAAGAACCTGGCTGTCAATTGCCGGTTTTTGGCTTCTGGTGTCTGGCCGAAGAGTGCTCGAACTTCTCCGAAAAGATCGAGTAAGCCGATCAGCATCTGGCTGGGCTGTCCTTTCAATGGTGACGAATCGACCATCCAGAGGGGATGGCCAGCCAGTTCCGGAGGTGTGTTTCCATGGGAAGTCGGCTGTAGAGCCTCGATCAGTGCTGTCGATTTCCCGGATCCATGCGGGCCCGTGACGACACACATGAGACCCAGTGGAAGCTTCCATTGAAATTGCCGGAGATTTTTGAGGTTGATCGGGCCGGGATCGATCCAGCCGGCGGGTTCCCGCAAGACCCTTGTTGCAGTGAGTTTGACCTGATCATGTTCCGGCATCGACGGAGTTGGCGCAGGATAAGAACCAGCGTAAACGATGCGGCCTCCTTCGCCGCCGGCTCCTGGGCCCATTTCGATCACAAAACTGGCCTGTTTTTTGGCCAATGGATGGTGCTCGACCATGAGCACGCTGTTGCCACTCTTTAAGAGGCTCTGGATGGCGTCGAGTACCATAGAAGCTGTCTGGTCATCCAGTCCCGCGAGTGGCTCATCCAGAATATATAGCGTATTGACCAGACCAGCTGAGAGGAGCGGGATGAGTCTGGCCCGGCGATATTCAGTTCCCGAAAGATCACTCACACTTCGGAAAAGCGGCAGGTGATCCAACCCGAGCCTGCGGCACCATTCAATTCTCTGGAGAACATGATCCCACAACGATTGATCTCGCAGATTCGAAGTCTGTTCCACGCTGTCGGGAGCGAGCCATTCTTTCCGGGTGTGCTGAATCAATTGGTCGAGTTGCTCCAGCGATTGTTCGCCAGCTTTTTGCCAACTGACATTCCCCAGGCTCAATGACTGCCGGAGGATCGTCGAGGGTGAGACGGTGTTTGCTGTGGTTAGCGGTGGGAACTCATCATCGAGCAGTGCCAGTTGTGGCTTCGGGAAATCTCGCTGGCAAGGTTCGCATCGGTAACGTGTGTTGAACTCGTGCCGGTACCACGCCTGGCCATCAATCGTGCAGGCCTGATATGGGCTTTCCGGTAGAGGAGCTTGTGCCCAAAGGCCGATTGTGCCGGCCCCGTATCGCATGGCGGTTTCACAGCTTTCGAGCCTGCGTTCGATCGTTTGCGAGCCCGCGATTAAACGATCTACAATGACCGCGACCAGTTCGAAATGCTGTGGCAGATCCTTGGAAAATTCGTGAGTGACAAAGTTTTCGGAGAGAGCTTCTGTTTGAAAGAGACCTCGGCGAAAACCTTGCTGACGGAGTTCTTCGATGAAAGCTTGATGGGCTTTTTCTGTTGGTAAGCGAGGCGGTGCGGTACGCTTCGTTGAATTCCGGCTGGGACCTGCAGTTTGTGAGTCCAAAGATGATTTAAGAGCCGGTTTTTCCGGTACCTTCATGGTCACCAGAATTCGTGTTCCCTGTGGAAGTTTTGCTAGCCGCTGGGCCACCTCTGCCGGAGAGGATGAAGTGATTTTACGCTGGCAAGTGGGGCAGATCAGGCTGCCACAACGAAGAAACAGCAGCTTCAGATGGTCGGCAAGGCTGGTGACAGAGCCGAAGTTTTGAGCATCGACATACTGGCGTCGAGATTTGTCACCTGTCTGCGCGAGTTGTCGCAGGGCGATTGTCGGCGGAATGTTTTCCAGTCGATCGACGGCAGGACGCTCGAACTTTTCGAGAAGTTGCCTCGTGGCCAGTGAAAAAGTTTCGATGTAACTCCGCTGACCTTCTGCAAAAAGTGTATCGAAGGCCAGGCTCGACTTCCCTGAACCACTCACCCCGTTGACAACGACGAGTTGCTGCAGGGGAATCTCAAGATCGACTCCCTGCAGATTGTGCACGTAAAGATTGCGGATCAGGATAGGTGCGGGA
>JAIXUU010000395.1 GCA_027483405.1 Planctomyces sp.
GCCGCGTTCGCGATAACACCAGCACTCCCGTCGTCATCGCATCGAGCCGATGAGCCGCACGTGGACTTTGCGGATCGTAAATCTGTGCCAGCAGGTACTGCAGTGTATTACGATGAAACCGGCCACTGGCATGCACAGGGAGTGGTGCCGGCTTGCTGATCACCACGATCGACTCGTCTTCATACAGCCAGCGAATATCGGCATTCACTGCAGGCTCAAGCGTGCCCGGCAAACGATGAATAATCCGCTGGCCAGGGTGTACTGTCTCATCAAGCCGCAAGGGCTCGAATGTCTCGCTGAGCAGCCGCCCTTGCAACTCTGCACTTTCCCACACACCCGCTTCCAGATGAGGCAGCACCTGCTGCAGGAATTCCCGCACGGTGAGTCCGGCATGCTTCTGCGACACCTGCAAGGGTCGATCATTCACATAAGGCACACACCCGGGCAAAGGATGGATCAATTCCTGCAGCTTTCGTTCACGATCCCGCAGCCGGTCTTCCATTTCCTGGGTTGACGTTTTGAAACAGTAAGGACACGACTGACCAATCACATAACGTGGATCGGCCTGTTCTTCCGGCACCAGTGGCGTCTGACATCTGAGACACTGCGTCGTCGAAGATTCCTCCAGATTAGGATCAACCCCCACCCGCTGATCGAAAACGAAGCACTCCCCCTGATAGTGAGCACTGCCACACTCTTCAAAGTATTTCAGAATGCCGCCATCGAGTTGATAGACCTGCTCGTAACCTTCTTTCACGAAAAACGGGCCAGCCTTCTCGCAGCGAATCCCTCCCGTGCAGAACATGACCACGGGCTGCTTCTTGAGTTCTGGCGGAAGCTTCTGGCGCGACACCTCAGGAAAATCGCGGAACGTCGCCAGATTGAGATCAATCGCGTTTTCGAATGTCCCGAGTTTGACTTCGTAATCATTGCGCGTGTCCAGCAACGTCACCGGGCGGCCTTCATCGAGCCACGCCTTAAGCTCTTTGGGTGACAGCTTGGGCGCGGGTTGCCGGCTGGGGTCAATTTCCGGGAGCCCAAAGGCAATAATCTCCCGCTTGATCCGCACAAGCATGCGTGTGAAGGGTTGATGATCACTCGGGCTGTACTTGGCTGGCAAACCTTCCAACCCCGGGATCTTCCGCACCTCTTCGAGAAGTTCTTCCACCTTTTCGGGGAAGCCCGCAATGAACATATTGATCCCCTCCGTACTGAGGAGAATGGTCCCTTTCAGCTCCCGGACATGGCAAAACGAAAGCAGCTTTTCCCGCAGGGGCTTCAAATCCGCCAGCGGGGCAAAACGATAAGTCGAAATATTCGTGTAAACTGACATGCCAACCAACAACTCAAACGGAAACTGACGACCCTGAGAAACCTCGAAACTGTCCATTGAATTTAACATGCCCGAGAGCCACTCACTATCGAACGAGTTTCACGGCAAATCAAAGGTTCTGATTATGGAGCGGCAACTGGCACACTTCGCCTGGAGCCTGATCTTCTGCCTGATGGCAGGCATGTCCCTCGTCCAGCCCTGCCAAGCGGCCCACGAACCCTTCGGTATTCGTCTGACTGACCGTGAGACAGGTCGCGGAATTCCGCTGGTGGAACTGACTTCCACCACTCACGAAAAGTGGTTTACCGACAGTGCCGGGTGGGTGGTAATCGATCAACCCGATCTCATGGGCCGGGAACTTCACCTCACCATCGAGTCACCAGGTTATCTGGCTCCCAAAGATGGATTTGGCATCACAGGCCAGCGGGTCAAAGTCGAACCGGGGAAGAAAGTGACAATACCACTCGAGCGCCAACAAATGGCCGAAAGGCTCTATCGCACCACGGGTCATGGCATTTTTCGAGCCGCTCGCAGACTGGAAATCCCCAATCTTCCCAAAGAACCATCCGCAGCAGCCCGCATTGCCGGTTGCGACAGTGTGCTTGTTGCCAGATATCAAAATCAACTCCACTGGTTCTGGGGAGACACCCCTGTTCTCGAATATCCTCTCGGCAACTTTCATATGACGGGTGCCACCACACCTTTACCTTCGGATGTTCCACCACTTGATCAGCAGCCGCCATTTTATCACTACTTTGTCAAACCGGATGGTGCCGTCAAACCAATGATGCCCATGCCCGGAGATGGCCCTACCTGGATGGGTGGCTTATTCACCATTCTCGATACAACCGGCCAGGAGCGCATGGTGGCTGGTTACTCCAAGATCAAGAACGGCCTCGAATCATACCGCTGGGGCTTAGCCGTCTGGAACGATGCTCAGAATCAGTTTGAACCACTTTGCGAATTCCCAGCGGGAAAATCGTTCTACCCGATCTCGCAACATCACGTTTTGCAGACGACGATCGAACCTGAAGACGATCGCTATCTTTACTTCTGCCAGCCGTTCCCCCTCGTGCGAGTCCTGAAAAGCTGGGAAGCTATTCAAGCGATTGATCGCTACGAAAGCTATACTTGCGAAGCGGCTCACACGACAGAAGCATCGCCCGCTCTCAATCGCGATGCCCACGGACTTTTGAAGTATGAGTGGAAACGTGATTTCAAGCCACTGACATCGGCTCGACTTCAACAATGGATCAAGCTGGGGTTACTCAAGGAGAATGAAAGCCTGATCGCACTTACCGATCCCTCGACTGGTCGGCCCATCGAAGTTCATTATGGTTCAACCAGCTGGAACCCTTATCGCAAACAGTACATCACCATTTTCTCGCAGCTACATGGCGACAAATCGAAAGATCGGCCCGCCTCGATGCTGGGAAATGTCTGGTTGACCGAATCATCCTCGCTCACGGGCCCGTGGAGCAAAGCCACCCTCCTGGCGACTCACGGCCCCTACTCATTCTATAATCCATTACAACACCCGGAGTTTTCTGAGCAGGATGGCCGCATCATCTACTTTGAAGGAACATTCACCAGATCATTCTCCGGTCTGACCGAAAGCGTCCCACTCTACGAATACAATCAACTGATGTATCGCGTCGATCTGGATCGCATCAAAGCTGAATAGTCTTTGACCCCACATCAAACCGGTTAGTAATCAGGCAGCTTCCTCAGATCAAAGCCCAGGCCAATTAACTCGCGGGCAGCCAGATAGCACTCCCGCACTCTTAAAAACAAAAACACATACAATGGCAAAACGATACAGCATGGTGCTTGGATCATCAAAACCATCAGAATCGCCATACTCCAGTAAGTAACCACCAATGAGCTCCACGGCTGGGTTCTGAAGCGAAACTGGCAGATCACAAGAGCGGTGGCACAGGCAAACATCAGGGACATATATCCTAGAGTAAGACCAAAGCTCGGGCTCGTGCGAAGAAACGTTAAAAACTTTGACACCCCCATATTATTCACCTGCCACGCGGTGAACAGCAAAAAGCCAGAGGATGGTAATAAGTGAATCGCACCTACGACAGGGCCGATCCAGAGTGTATTCCTGAGCCCTTCCTGATAGCACAATATCTTAAACATCTCTTCTACTTCTGCTGTGTGCCGTTCGTGCAGCAGCTCTGTGCAGGCATGTTTTGCGAAACCCGACGTAGCACTTCATTATGCAGATCAAGAGATACAGATCTCGCAAACAGAGACCCCATCAGTAATCAGGCAGATTCCTCAAGTCAAAACCTTTGTTAACTAGAAATCTTCCAGCCAGGTAGCATTCACGGACTTCCAGAAACATAAACAGAAAGAATGGAGCTATGATACAACAGGGCGATAAAACCATGATGCTCAACAGAACAGCCATGCTCCAATAACTGACCTGCAGTGAGTTCCATGGCTGGCTTTTAAAGCAGAATCGGCAAACGACAAGAGCAGCACCACAGGCAAACATCAGAGACACATACCCGAGGAGAATACCGTCTTCTGGTCTCCTGAGAAGAGTCATCGAGAAACTTGCCACGCCTCTATTAATCAAATGCAAAGCGACAAACGTCAGTATATACAACGATGGCAATAAGTGAATGACACCTGCAATGGAAGAGATCCAGAGTGTATTCCGGAGTGCCTTTCGATAGATAAATATCTGTGAGATCACTTCCGCTCCGGCCGGATCGCGATCGTCCAGACGATCTTCTGAATCTGCGGCAATCATGTGGCCCGATCCAACAAAATGCCCATTAACCCGGCGGCCAGTCGAGATTTCTGCCCCCCAGCAGATGGATGTGCAGATGATGCACGGTCTGTCCCCCATGGGCACCGCAATTGATCACCGTGCGATATCCATCATGCAGATGCAGCTTCGCCGCAATCCGGCTGGCGACGACCAGTAAATGCCCCAAAAGTTCCCGATCCGTTTCCACAATATCAGCCAGCGAACGGATTTCCCGCTTCGGGATAATCAGCACATGCACAGGGGCCTGGGGATTAATATCCCGGAAGGCGAGGCATTGATCATCCTCATAAACAATTTCAGCCGGGATCTCTTTATCAATGATCTTTTTGAATATCGTCATCTCGTCTGCTGACTCCTCTTCGAATCGATCCCCAGCCCCATGACAAACTTCATCGCCTTCCGTCTTAGCCATTCAGAAAGCTGATCGCCAGAGTAGAACTTCCATTTGCCAGTTCTGTGAAATTTTCGCGATGGCTGGACCCGCCAATTGACAGCAGCCTCAGAAATGAACATCTTCGTTAAAGATCATGAAGAATGATTATTTGCACGCACCCATGCCCGAGAGAATGATTATGGCATCCACACGATCCCCCTGGTTCCGGCGGCATCTGGCCACTTTGCTGAGTTTCTCGCTTTGTGCATTAGTTGTCGTCATGGGTAAATCTTTGCTGGCCCATCCGGACCTCGAAGAAGATGGCCTGCTGACACATTTTGTGGTCGGTGGTCATCGTGTCGAAAATGGCCGTGTTGAAGATCAGACCCATTCGGCCAAAGCTACGCTTGTCGGTAAACCCCAGCCGGTCACCATCGGCCCGGCCGAGGGGTTAGTCTTCAATGGAAAAGATGAGTACCTGCTGATTGCCGAGAATGTGGCGGCGGCGGGCAAACTGCTCCCCAAAAAAGAAATGACTGTCTCGGCCTGGGTGAACCTCAAATCGACAGGCCAGTGGGGAGCCATCGCCGGCTGCCTCGAAGATACCGGCAATTACGAGAAAGGCTGGCTCCTGGGCTACGAAAATGGAAAGTTCTCCTTCGCCCTCGCCAGCAAAGGGAGTGATGACGGCAATGGTCTGATGACCTATCTGACAGCCAAAGAATCCATCGAACTGGGCCGCTGGTACCACATTGCCGGAACCTACGATGGCCAGACGATGAAACTCTACGTCAATGGCAAGCTGGCGAATGAATCCAAAGCACAGTCGGGCGAGATCCTCTATGAACCCAAATCACCTTACGTAATCGGGGCCTACAAGGATTCCAACGAATTGCACGGCTGGGAGGGTGCATTTCAGGAAGTGAAGGTCTACAGCCGGGTGCTCCCTGCCACCGATTTTGCCGCCGTCGCCAAAAAGAACGAGAACCTGATCAACTGGAATCCTCCCAACAATACCAAGCTCGAATTTCTCGTGAAGCCTTACCTGCAGCATGTGACTTCCACATCGATTGTCGTCATGTGCGAAACATCGCGACCGACCATCACAAAGGTCAACTTTGCTTTGCGTCAGCCATTCACTTTGAAGGCCGCCAGTGAAACAGCATCGCTGATTCAGGAAGTTCCTCTCAAAGATCTTTCACCTGGGTCGATCTACTACTATCAGGTGCAGTGCGAATCTCCCGATGGTCAATCGATCCAAAGTGAGATCTACAGCTTTCAGACAGCCTTTGGAGCGGACCGCCCCTGGGCTTTCGGGATTGTGGGTGATACCCAGCGCAACCCGGTCATTACAGCAGCCTGTGCCGACGGCCTTTATGCACTCCGGCCCAACTTCGTCATTCACTGTGGCGATGTCGTCGATAATGGCTTTGCCAAAAACCAATGGATCAAAGACCTGTTCGAACCTGCCCACAATCTCATGGCGCATACCGTGGTCTTCCCCACGATTGGGAATCACGAACAGAATGCCCACTGGTACTACGATTACTTCAGCCTCCCCAAGCCCGAATACTATTACACCTTCACCTATGGCAATGCCCAGTTCTTCATGATCGATTCCAACAAGCCTCTCGATCCCGGGTCTGAACAGTATGTCTGGCTCGAGAAAGAACTGGCGAAGTCGAAAGCCACCTGGAAGTTCACCTGCCACCATCATCCCTGCTTCACCAGCGATTCGGACGATTATGGAAACCTGACGACTGGTGCCGGCGAAAGGCAGCCCGGCTACGGCGACCGCAATGCCCAGAAGCTCATTCCGCTCTATGAGAAGTATGGTGTGGATATCGCATGGAATGGGCACATTCACGTTTACGAACGTACCTGGCCCATCTACCAGATGACAATCAATCAGAAAAAAGGAGTTCGCTACATCACCAGTGGCGGCGGTGGCGGTCATCTCGAACAAGCCGCTGCCCAGCGTGCCTGGTTCAGCCTCCACTTCAAACGAGCTTACCATTACTGCTATGTCACGGCCTTTGAGAACACCATTCAGTTCAAAGCCTACGATACCGAAGGACGATTGTTCGACACCTTCGAACTCACCAAAGACCAGCCAGCCCCAAAGCCATAAAAACCACTGATCACCAGTTCAAACCTCGCCCAGCGGATTGGTCCTTTTGATTTCTACGGCTTTGTCATGAGGCCGCATCGAAAGACATTGAGGAAGATCCTCGCCAGATTTTCACTTGAATGATTATTCAAGTGCGAAACAATAAGCGAGGGTAAGTTGCCCCGGTCGAACGGTTGTGATTGCTGGGAATCCTCATGACAAAATCTGTACGAGCCTATGCCGCCAAAAGTCCGAATGCGCCGCTTGAAGTGATGGAATTCCAATGGGGGGAGTTGCCCCCTGGACAGGTCGAAGTTCAGGTCGAGTCTTGCGGCATTTGCCACTCGGATCTTTCGATGCTCCACAATGAATGGGGGATGACGCAGTTTCCGTTTGTCGGCGGCCATGAAGCAATTGGAAAAATCGTCGCTGTCGGCGAAGGTGTTGATACAACGAGAATTGGGCAGCGTGTCGGGGTGGGTTGGACATCTCAAAGTTGCATGGTCTGCTCAACCTGTATGAGTGGCGATCACAATATGTGTGCCACAGCAGAAGGGACCATTGTGGGTCGGCACGGTGGATTTGCCGAACGAGTGCGCTGCCAGGCCCAGTGGGCTCTTCCTCTGCCAGAAGCACTGGATCCGCTGACCTCCGGGCCGCTCTTTTGCGGTGGAATTACAGTATTCAATCCCTTAATTCAATTTGGCATTCAACCAACAGCTCGCGTGGGAGTGGTCGGGATCGGTGGATTGGGGCACATGGCACTCAAGTTTGCTCGTGCCTGGGGCTGCGAAGTGGTCGCTTTCACCTCCAGCGAATCCAAGCGTGATGAGGCCATGCAGCTGGGCGCTCACCGCGTGCTGAATTCTCGCGACGATGCCGCTCTGGCCCCACATTTCGGAACATTTGATCTGATCATTTCGACGGTCAACGTCTCTTTGAATTGGCCACTTTATATTAATCTGCTCGCCCCTCGCGGCCGGTTGCACACCGTCGGTGCGATAGCGGAACCTGTTGCTCTGATTGCGTTTCCGATGATAATGGGCCAGAAATCCTTCTCGGGATCACCCACCGGCAGCCCGGTCTCCATGGCCAAAATGTTGAGTTTCTGCGAGCGGCACCAGATCGCTCCGGTCACGGAAGCATTCCCTCTCAGCGAGATCAACCAAGCGTTTGATCATCTGAAATCGGGGCAGGCCCGCTACCGGATTGTCCTCGAAAGCGACTGGAAGTAGACGCAAAGCAATTCAGAGTATATTGTTACGATTATTCCACACAGAGCCCGGCACGACGACCAGCATTTGTGCCGGGCTTTGCTTTGAGTCGTTGATAGTATTGCTGACCGCCGTTTGCTGTTTTTGCAAAAGTGGTCATTTCTGCCTGAAAACAGCCTTTAGGTACTTCTCAGGGCAGGTCATCGGCTGAAAACGCCGAAATCGATTCAGTCCTGAAATTTCGGATTCAAAGAATCCTGAATTTTGGGCTTGATCTGGCCTGATTGCCGTTGCCCGATTCTTTTCGATCTCGCTAAAACGCCAATGTTGATTGTTCTTGCCATGGTGATTCGCCCCCAGCGATGAACCGGCGGCAGTGACTCTCAACAACTTGCCTTCTGCCATCTCTTGCCTGCCTGGATCTCCGATCCATGGAACCCGGCCTTCAGGTTCCTGCCTTTCGAATGCTTTTCCGATCTTTCAGTTTTCACTCCCGTCCCGATCACGACCCTTCCAGTCAAAAGTCGAGTTCCTCTTCTTCAACTGGATGAGTCTTTCCGATCTCACCTGTTCGCGCCTGCCCTTCGCCACCATCTGAGGTGTCTCGATGTCTCATTTTGCGCGCCGATTGTTCGCCCATGCGATCCAGCATCGTACTCGCTGGCTTTCGGCTGGATTATGCCTGACGGCTGCTTCCTCACTGCCTGTGGAATACGAAAACACTGTGCAGGCGCAGGACTGGCTGGCCGATTCGACCATCAATGTCGGATCGTCACTGTATGAAGGTGGCGCTTCAACGCAGCAAGGCCAGGCCTTAGGAACTGCCTTCCGCGTCGGGCACTTCACAGGTCGGTGGATCGGACGCGAAGATTCCATCACTCCTGTCGAATTAATGCCCTACGGCTTTATCGAAAACTTCATGCTCTTCGGTGATCTTCGCGGCTTCCGCTCGAATTCGGATCGCTATGGTGCCAACGTCGGTGGTGGTGCCCGCTACTACCTGGAAAACTACGACCGAATCATTGGTGCGAACGCCTATTTTGATTACGACGAAACCAGTGGTGCTCCCTTCCGTGATGTCGGCTTCGGTATTGAAACGTTAGGCCGCTACTGGGATGCACGAGTCAACGCCTACTTCCCTGTAGGGCCTACAGAGCAGCTCCTCAGCCAAAGCGTCGTCACTGGCAGTCAGCGATTCCAGGATACTCGGATTCTCTTTGACCGCCAACGAATTGTCGGTCTCGCTCCCAAAGGTTTCGATGCCGAAATTGGCATGCCTTTGTTCTTCAACAGTTTCTTCGAGCGGCACGATCTCCGCGCCTTTGGCGGTTTCTATCATTATCAGTCAGAAAATCTGCCCACCCTCTGGGGTTGGAAGGGCCGTCTCTCCGCCGATGTGATCCCCAGCATTAATATCGGCCTCGAAGTCGCTAACGACCAGGTCTTCAAGACCAACGTCGCATTCAACGTGCAATGGACATTTGGTGGCTTCCGCCAGGGCGAAAGCGAACGGATCACACAGATCAATCGCATGACCACACCTGTCCGCCGCAACTACAACGTGGTTGTCGCGCAGAATACCGTCGTAGATAAAGATGTTGTCGCGATCAACCCCGCCACCGGTACCCCCTACAACGTACAACACGTGGCCAGCTACGCCACGGGCCTCGAAGACGGTACCGTCGAGAATCCCTGGAACACCATCCAGGAAGCTCAAGGAATTGTCGGTGAAGATATTATCTTCGTTCATGCCGACAGCGTGTTTGATAATCCCGGCACCATCAATCTTGAATCCGGAGTACGAGTTCTCGGCGAAGGAAATGGGGTTAACCACCTCGTGAATGTTCAGGGGCTGGGGAACATCCTTTTGCCACGGGCCACCGCCGGTGTGAATCGCCCACTGATCCAGAACACCGTTGGTAATGGTGTCGTACTGGCTGCGAATTCAGAATTCAGCGGCTTTGTCGTCGATAACCCAAGTGCCTTTGGCATCTTTGGGACAGGCGATCTCGGCCTGTCATTCATTCGCAACACCTCGGTTTCCAGCAGTGGTTCAGCCGGAATTTCTCTCAACAATACTCAAGGTGCCTTGAGTATTCAGAACTCGACCATCTCCGATCCTGACGGCAATGCCAACGCTCTGGAAATCATTGGTGGAAACTCGACTGTTACCTTTACCGGGAACTCCAGTTCAACCGCCTTCGATATCACCAGTACCGGTGGTGCCGCACTGCTCGTTCAAGGCATGACGGGTGGATCTGTCAACCTGACTGGCTCGCAGATCTCGAATGATGCGGGCCTGGGGATCCAGATTCAGAATAACGCCAGCATTGTGACCGTCGATACTGCCACAATTTCCAATGCCACCGGCAATGCAGTACTCGTCAACAATACCTCCCGGAATGTGACCTTCCGTGGCCCGCTCACTATTTCGAATGCGGGCGACGACTCCATTCTTATTCAGAATACAGCGGCAGGCTCAACAGTTTCATTCTCTGATCTGTCAAGTACCACCGGCGTCACGATCAGTGGTCGCGGCGGACAGGGGGTGAACATCAACAATAATGCGGGCAACGTCAACTTCTTCAGCCCGCTGAGCATTGCCGGTCTGGGTGGAGTGGGCGATGCTGCCATCGACTTCCAGAATAACTCCGGGAGCGGATTATTCCAGAACGTCACTATTCAAGACAGTGCGGGCGATGGTATCCGGATTGGTGAAACCGCACTGGGAAGTAATAACACAGGTCGATTCACTGTCACTGGGATCACCAGTATCACCGGGAACATCGCACAAAACGGGATTGCCATTACCGACGACAGTGCTGTTGTCACTTTCGGGAATTCCGCCACAACCACCGGGATCAACGGTCGCGGGTTGGCAGGCATCAGCGTCATTGACAACAACGCCAACGTTAACTTTCTGGGAACCACCAGCATTGGTAACCCTGGCGGCAGCACCAGCCCAGCCATTGATCTGCAGGATAACGACAATGCGAATGTCGTCTTTGGCAGCGTGATTGTGTCCAATGCGACGGGCCCTGCTGGCCAGGGTGCCGGTGTCAACATTATCGGCAATGCTTCGAATATCTCTTTCAACTCTCTCGATGTTACCACCATCGACGGGATTGGCCTCTTCGTTCGCGATTCGCAAAGCCTGACGATTGCCGACGGCTTTATCGACTCCACATTCGCCACGACAGGTCGCTCGGCCATCGATATTCAAGACTCGGGCTACGTCATCACGCTCGATGGAGCTTCGGCTGATACACCCACCGGGGCTGGTATCCGGCTAGTCAACAATACAGGGATCAACGGGACTGGCAATGCTCAGTTCGTAATCACCGGCACCGATGTCGCCCGCGACGGGGGTACCATTCAGAATGGTAATGCAGATGGTGTCCTCGCGACAAACTCCGGTGGCGTCAGCCTCACCGGGATGTCTATCAACAACAATCTCGGCCGTGGTGTGTTCGCCAGCAATATGCGACAGCTCAATGTCTTTGGCAGCACGACCGCAGGTGACATCTTTGCAAACGGCTTATCCGGCGTCGAAACACTCAATGTGGATGTCGTCCAGATTGCCGACTTGAACCTCTTCACCAACGGTGCTGTCAATACGGACAACCCGGAAATTCTGCTCCGTGCAAATGCACTCTCACAAACAATTCCCACCGGACAGACCAGCACTGGTTACCAATGGCTCATTCAACGCAACGTGATTACCGAAAACGGCGATGACGCCGTCCGCATTCAGTCGGAAAACACCAACGTCGGTACATTGTTCCTGACGGTCGGTGGCCCAAACAATAACGCTCTCGTAGCTCCCTTCCTGCCCGGAGCAGCCACGAGCGATGGCAATACAATCACACTCAATTCCACCAGTGCTGGCGCTGCGGGTGTCAACGTTCAGTGGAACAACGCTCTCTCGGCGGCGGCTCAGTGGAACCTGATCACGATCACAGGTGCCAATAACGGTGTCGAGCGGATCGGGATGCGGTTTGCCACCACCAATACCCTTCAGCCACACGTAATCAACGTCCTCGACAACACCATCAATTCGACACGTGAGAACTCGACTGGCTTTGAATTCTCTCAAGCCGGGATTCTCAACGCGATTATTGCCCGAAATACAGTGACGTTTAATACGCCAGATGTCTTCGTCAACTTCAACCGGGCGATGCGTTTCAACATCGGCAATAACTCGGTCGTTGATCTCACTGACAACGTGACGACAGATGCCGATGATGGATCGCAAGGCTTCCTGTTTGAATCTGTGGGCAGTGGCAGCACCTTCTTCATTGCCCGCAACGACCTCACCTTCACGAATAACTTCTTCGGATTCTTTGAAGAAGGGATCGTCTTTGAAACAGTCACCGGAACTGTCAACTTTATTGGAGGTGACGATATCACAACCAATAACCTGGTCAACTTCACCGGAACCACAGGTACTGGTACAGCCTTCCAGTTCCTCTCTGGAACATCGACCGGCTCACTCCGTGTCAACGGCGTCCAGATCTTCCCATAAGGCGGGATATCACCTGGCTTTGCTCAACCTGGCCTCCGATCCTTGTTGAACAAGCTTGATAACGTTCCTGTCGCACCTGGCAGCCCTGTGGAAATCCCCCCGATCTCCACAGGGCTGTTTCGTTGGCCAAAAGCGCACCACTCGGCAACTCTTACGGATTCCAGAATGACTATCGCCTGATGTCCCATGCTATTGTGCCATGCTTGCGGCTCTGAGCAAGCATGCTGGGTAGGCCCCACTACGCGCCGTCGATTTCTACGTTACGTCACACACCCCAACAAAAATGCGACCCCGGAAATGCTTCCCGGAGTCGCATAAATTTAATCTTTGGCAATGAGAACTGATTCTCAACCACTAAGCGGAGAAACTGCTGCCACATCCGCAGCTTTTCACAGCATTCGGGTTTTCAAACACGAATCCGCGACGATCCAATCCACTGTAGAAGTCGATGGTGGTACCATCCAGATACAACGCACTCTTCTTGTCGATAGCAACCTTCACACCATGATTTTCGATCAGATGGTCGTTGACGGGATCAGCGGCTTCTTCGAAACCAAAGTTATACTTGAAGCCACTGCAGCCGCCGCCGGCGATACCGACTCGAACCAGCGTGCTCTCACTCATCTGCTGCTCACTGATGATCCGCTGAATTTCCTTAGCGGCACTTTCGGTCAATGTGACTGGCATGTTCTCATTCCTCAAATAAGGGCATCGCTGTTTCACAAGTGAAAGCGAAATTCAACTGCATTATACAACCCGGCGTCACAAGTCAACAAGGGGCATTGATTGAACTGATGCCGGATGGAAAGTGGCTACGCCGAACAATCCACCACCCACAACACTATACACCATAAAGCATTACGACAATCAACCAGCCTTTTTCAGATTCTCTGGGCGACCTTCTGTCAGAAATCCTTCGTAGACTTTCTGAATCTCTTCAGCCGACGGAATCCCCGAATGAACCCATAAACCGTACCGCAGCTTGACGGTCTGAGTGGCTCCCCTTGCCGCTAGTACCACAGGCTTGGACAGCGTCATATCATTCTGATAAGACCCTTCTCCAAAAGGACTTACGGTGAACAGACCATAGTCCCGTACGTGGTATCTGCCGGGACGAAAGTTGGCCGAGTCATCGAGAATTGTCACGCCGTAAGTTTTTTCGTTCACCTTTCCGGAGTAATCAATCCACGGCGCTGGCTTGCCCCAGGCCTCCTTGGTTTTGGTCTTCCCATTGGCATTCAGGATTTTTCCTCCCTGCAGTTCCCGCATTGTCTGAGCAATTCGAACAGCGAAAAATCCTTCTTTGGTATCTCCCATAACCACATCATCAACCAATGGTTCCAGCAGGATCTCTGCTGCAATCAGGCGGTTCCTGGTGATCGTCCAACGTGTGGTCTCTCGCAGTTGGGGCTGTCCTTCTCCATTAAGCCATTCATTTTCGAGTCGAATCACCACCTTCTCCCCAGCCGCCTTCTCGATCGTCGCCCCGCGATTCACGATGGGCTCTCTCTCCATCCAGTGCTTACTGTGATTCACTTCATCGATGCTGATCCACAATCCTTTATGGTGCGGATGCTCTTTTTCTCCCGGCTCAATGGGCCGGGTAAGTATGGCCCCATCGGCAGCCAGGAGTGGCCAGAAATAAGGCTTTTTCAAATCCTTGCCCAAATGCAAAGTGGTGAAGGGTTGCCCATCAATCGTAATCGCAATCTGATCTCCCTCCTGCTGAGCAACGACTCCACCGTCAGCACCAAAAGTCGTGGTCGAGCCCAGCGTCAGACTGCAGATCACTGCGATGCACCAGAGAAACTGACCAGCCGTTGGTAAAGCCCTCTTTCCAGTCATCTGTTGGAACGTCATTGCCTTTTCTCCCGGTTGTTCAAAAATCATGGTCGCCCATCTTTCAGCGGGAAATTGAAGTCCCCACCTGTTGCATCTGGCAACCATACCAACCTCAGCCGTCACTTGCCTCAGGAAATGCCGGGCGCGAACATGAAATGACAACTGGTATTGCCACCATTCCCACACCATTTCAACATAACCAGTTGATTACAGGGGGTTCACTGCGATCCAGCCACAGATCAAACTCTTCAGGAAGCACCTTCCCGCTCTCTGCGGATGTCAGCGACTTTCAGATGAGTGATTGCCAGATCAAGTAAGCTGAAACTTCCCGCCGGGACGGGCGATGGATAATTTTTGAGATCATACAGAATCTGTGCCGCCTCATTCGCGCCCCCCGCTTCCAGATCTGTCATCAGAGAAGCCGCCAAAGTGGATTTGGGGTTGTGAACGCGATGCTTCAGATCCTGATACACAGCATCTCGAGGCGGATACCCAGCCACCTCGGCAATCGACCGGCACTCCTCAAGAAGTTGTAACGTATAAGCCCCTCCTCCAGCCTGCACGATATCTCCCACCGTACCCCGCATGAGGCAGTTAATCCCCGCAAGCGTTGCCAGAAAAAACCACTTCTCCCACATCTCCAGCAAAATCTGGCGACTATGGACAGCAGTGAACTTCGCCTGCGAAAACATCGGATCGATCACATCCACCCGCTCGGCCTGCTCGGCAAATCGTTCTCCATAAACAAAATCGTGCACATTACTCAAATGCACGATCTCACCAGCCGCGTTCAACCGAGCCGAAACATGGCATTTGCCCCCCAGCACATGCCGGGGTCCAAACGCTGCATCCAAAACCTGCAGATGCCGCATGCCATTGAGCATCGGAATGATGAGCGTCTCAGCCCCAACGGCTGGTCGAATATCAGCGATAGACTGCTCGAGGTCATAGGCCTTGCAGGTCAAAATCACGAGATCGAATCGGGCGGCAGGCTTGCCCCGCTCTGCCAGCGCACTAAGTTCACTCGCCGTCAGGCAAGCAGGTGCCGGTAAAAACGCATTCCCGAACGAACTGGTGATCGTCAAACCCGCTTGAGCCAGCTTCTGTGCTCGCAGCGGCCGAACCAGAAAGGTCACATCCTGACCCGCTTCCTGCAGCCGCCCGCCAAAATACCCACCCACAGCCCCC
>JAIXUU010000315.1 GCA_027483405.1 Planctomyces sp.
CGACTTTGAACTTCAAACCGCTGGGAAAGTGGCCTTCGTTGGTACGTCTTAGCCATTTCGGTTAGCGTACCAACTCTTGAGAATCTTCCTGAATGTTCTGCCAAGCCAAAGAGAATTCCCAATGGTGTCCAATCCTGTGTCGTTGCCCAGTTATCGTGCTCTAGAGTGGCAAGGCGACGAATTGACCGGATCACTGAAGCTGATCGACCAGACCGTATTGCCCACGCAACTGAAGCATATTGATGGGAACACCGTGGAACTCATCTGGGACGCGATCAAGCAGCTCAAAGTTCGCGGCGCTCCTGCGATTGGTGTGGCGGCGGCCTATGGAATCGTTGTCGGCCTTCAACCGCTCTTTCAGCCAAAGGCAGAAGTCTCGCGAGGAGAGTTTGATCGACAATTGGCCAAGGTGGCCAAGTACCTGGCCGAAAGTCGGCCCACGGCTGTCAATCTCTTCTGGGCCATTCAGCGCATGGAACTGGTTGCCAAAGATCACCCCCAGTTAAGTGCTGCCGATCTTCAAAAGAGATTACTTCTTGAGGCACAGGCCATTGAAACTGAAGACCGTGCAATGTGTGCCAGACTGGGAGAATTCGGAGCCTCGCTCCTGCCTGCCAACAGCGGGATTCTGACACACTGCAATACAGGTGGATTAGCCACAGCCGGTGATGGAACCGCGTTCGCCGCATTGGCTCATGCGCATGCTGCTGGCAAGCAGATTCATGTTTATGCTGATGAAACCCGCCCGCTGCTTCAGGGAGCCCGACTGACCATGTGGGAACTCATGCAAAGAGGCATCCCCTGCACTCTCATTACCGATTCCATGGCTGGGCAGGTCATGAAAGAAGGCCGGATCGGCGCCGCTATTGTCGGGGCGGATCGCATCACAGCCCGTGGTGATGCCGCCAATAAAATTGGGACATACAGCGTGGCGGTGTTATGCCATTACCACAAAATTCCGTTCTATGTCTCAGCTCCATCCTCCACATTCGACCTGACGCTTCTCGAAGGGAAATCAATTCCTATCGAAGAACGAGTCTCCACTGAGATTACTCATCCTGGCGGCGTCCAACTCGCACCTAAAGGTGCCAATGTCTACAACCCAGCATTCGATTTCGCACCGGCCGAACTCATTACGGCGATCATCACGGAAAAGGGCATTATTCAGCCCGTCACTGAAGCCAACGTCCGCAAAGTTCTGAGTGCCTGAGCGGTTTGACGACAACAGTTACACACCGACTTACGCTTACGAACCAATTTGTGTCCATTCGTGGAACATGGCGGCCTGTCCCTGATAGGTTCCCTCTGCGTCGACCACATTCCAGACCGTCGCCTGGTGGATGCGAAATCGAGCTCCCGACGCAGAGATGCGAATCCCCTGGTAATCGTCGACAAATCCATATCGGGTCGTCCGCTCGAGAAGTTGCGCGCGTTCATCACGATGCATGGGTTCGGCAGTGTATCGCGAAGGTGTTTCGAGAAACTGCGACAAACTCATTTCCCACAGTTTTAGAGCTGTCTGGTTTCCATAACACAGGACTGGGTCAGCTTCCTTTCCATGCGAAACCAGCACAAACGGGGCATGGAACAGCACTCTGGGCAATTCTTCCGGGCCTGCATCGGAAAGGGCTTTACCCGTCCATCGAGCATATGAGGCTGCCACCCGCTTGATCCATTGAACCCAGTGGGGATGAGTCCACGGTGATGGAGAGGCGGCGACTTCGATACGCCATTGATCGTTTGACGCCAATGATCTCTCCCTACCCAACCCGTGCACCTGGAATACATGCGCTTACTGCCGTTTCGGTTGTGGCAGTTGCACGACATGCTCGACCGATTTTCCACCTTCGAGTCGCATCAACCGGATGGGTATGGCCGGTAATGCCTCGCCTGCCTTCAGCACACTGGCTAACTCGCTTTCTGAAGCGACTGGCCACTGATCCACTTCGACAATCAGGTCGCCCACTTCGAGAATGCCTTGCCAGACACTGTCGATGGCAACCTCGTTGACCAGAACACCGCCGGCACGAGCGGGTAAGCGGTGCGTCTCCCGCACTTGAAAATCGAGTGGCTTCAGTCTCAATCCCGAGGTCAGACTCGTGGTTCGAACTGGCGAAGTCCCTGAATCAGGAGTTGGCACGGCACTCTGTTCCCGCATCTCGGCACGATCACCCAGTTGTACCAGGACAGGCACCTTATTCCCTCCCCGCCAGACGACCATCCGCACTTTTTTGCCGAACGGTGTCAGACTGACCAGATTGATCAGATGGTTCTCATCTTCAACATCGACTCCATCGAAACTGAGAATCACATCGTCATAGAGCAGGTTGGCCTTGGCAGCAGCAGTATTAGGATAAACTTCGGTAACACGCGCCCCGCCCACACGGTCGAGCTTCAGTCGGTTGGCAGATCGCAGATCGAACGCGGGATCCAGCCGCACACCCAGGTAAGCTCGTTGCACTACGCCAAACTCCAGCAACTGATCCATCACCCGACGGACAAGATTGCTGGGAATGCTGAAGCCGATCCCTTCGTTTCCGCCGCTGCTGCTGGCAATTGCGGTATTGATGCCGATGATGCGTCCCTGCAGATCGATCAAAGGGCCGCCACTGTTCCCGGGGTTGATTGCGGCATCGGTCTGCAGAAAATCTTGATTCAGAACAGCCGTCGTACCCAGCTTGAGTTTTCGACGACCCTTGGCACTGATGATTCCAAATGTCACTGACTGGCTGAGGCCAAACGGGCTTCCCACAGCCAGCACCATATGGCCAATATCGACCTTATCAGAATCGGCCCAGCGGGCAGGTGACAGGTTGGGAGCATTGACTCGCAGAACGGCTAAATCGGTATCGCGGTCTGCACGAATGTCATCCGGATTGATCACGCGGCCGTCAAAGAGCGAAATCGAGATATTGCCTGGAATCGCCCCATCAATCACATGCCGATTGGTGACGACATAAATCCCTTTACCATCACTGCCGCTGACGAGGACTCCTGATCCCGTTTCTTCCACGACACCTTTATTCGGGACATTCCGCCGACTCTCGATATGCACCACGCTGGGAGTCGCTAGATGAGCCACTCGCGCCAGCAGGGAACTTCCTTCCTGTAGGGCGGTCACTTTCTTATTGAGGTCTTCGTAAGCTTCTTCCAGAGCGGCTTTATCAACAGCAGATGCACGGACGGCATTCATCACAGGAATCGAGAGCAGTCCGCCGCCTGCCAGGCAACCCAGAAAGAACATGCTGGCGGGAACTGTCCATTTTGTCAGTTTCGACATTTCAGGCTTTCTGAAGAAACGGCCCTGACATTGGGGCGACGCTGGGAGGAGACCAGGCAGAAGTCGCTCGTATGTCTCTTCGGCGGAACATCTCACAGATCGCAGACAAAGCCACACTTTGCGGGTTGCATCACCTGCAGAGATTCTAGTTGCAATATTCCGGGAACCGGGGAGTTTTCCGAACCATGAAATCCTACCGGATCAGTACAGATTCACACGAAAAAATCTCATTGACCCAGAAACGTTTCCTGCAGTCAACGGTGCCACATCGATGCAGAACATTCGCTGAAAACCTGTCTCAAAATCGCTTTTACCGATGCGACTTTA
>JAIXUU010000058.1 GCA_027483405.1 Planctomyces sp.
GGCCGCAGTATCAATACCCGTTCCCTCAGCAGAGACTGCGGTTTCGATCGCAGTTCGCATTTCCTTCAAAAAACGCGAAGGCTTGGTCTCGCGTTTCTTGCCCCATTTCACCCGGCTCTGCGAACGGGTAATTGTCAGAAAATCTTTCGCCCGCGTAATTCCCACGTAACAGAGCCGCCGTTCTTCTTCGACAGAGGATGGGTTTTCAAACTCTTCATCGACACTGCGTTTATGTGGCAATATCCCTTCTTCCAACCCCACAAGATAAACCCGCTCAAACTCCAGACCTTTGGCACTATGCAAAGTCATCAGAGTAATGGCATTTTCATCGGGTCGTTCGGGTGCAGCAAAATCAGATCCTCCCAAAGAGATCTCATCGAGATATCCTTCCAGTGAAGGGGATCTCGACTGGGCCTCATATTGCGAAACAGCATTCGCAAACTCACCCAGAATCAGATTTCTCATTTCCTGCTGCTCGGCTGATTTATAGGTTCGCTCGATCTCACGGGCGTAACCAGTAGTCTCGACCATCCGCAGGAATGTTTCGCTTAACTTGACCCCGGGTTGTTTAAAGGCTTCTCTCAAACCCGACATCTGCTGTTCAAACTGTCGCAGGTTATTGAGTGCCTTTGATGTAATTTCCCCAGCGGCAGCCGCATCCGGAATCACATCCCAGAATCGACGTTTTTCTTTGACAGCTCTGGCCAGTAAACGCTCACAGGTTGCGTCACCAATCCCGCGCGGAGGTACGTTGATAATCCGTAGTAGCGAAAGATCGTCCCGTGGATTGACCAGCACTTTCAAATAAGCCTGAAGGTCTTTGATTTCCTTGCGATCAAAGAAGGATTGCCCACCCACAATTCGATAATTAATCTGCTTGCGGCGAAGTTCATGCTCGAAAATTCGAGGCTGCTCATTGGTGCGAAAGAGGATCGCGATTTCGCAGGGCCTGACATTGAGTTGATGAATCAGATAGGCAATATCCCGCACCACGCCTTCCGCTTCTGCCTGCTCATCAGGATATTCCCGGAACACCACCGATGTTCCCCCCCGATGAGCAATCAATCGTTTCTCATGACGACCACGATTATGGGCGACGAGTTGATTGGCCAACTGAATAATCGATTCGGTGCAGCGATAATTGTCTTCCAGCCGCACCACTTTTGCTGCAGGAAATGACTGCTTAAAACCTAGAATATGCTTCACCTCTGCACCGCGCCAACCGTAGATGGACTGGTCATCATCACCCACCACACAGAGATTCTGGTGCCGCCTCACGATGGCTTCGATCAATCGAAACTGCAGTTCATTCGTGTCCTGGTATTCATCAATCTGCACAAAGTCGAATCGATTCTGCTGTCGTTCAAGAGCTTCCGGATGATGTTTGAACAATTGCCACGTCAGAAACAGCAAGTCATCAAAATCGACTCCGCCAGCCGCCTTGAGCGCCAGTTGGTACCTGCGGTAAGCCATGCCGGCCAGTTGTTCATGATCGGAATCGGCAATCTCCTGAGCGAGATCGGGCGTGACTCCCTGCATCTTCCAACGACTGATCTGTGCCAGCAGATCTCCAGGCTTCAAAGCCGTATCGGTCATCTTGAGAACTTGCAGTGCTTTTCGTGCTGCCGACTCCTGATCTCCTCGATCATAAATCACAAACTGTTTGGGATATCCCAGTGAATCAATTTCCTGCCTCAGAATGCCCACACACCAACTGTGAAACGTCGAGATTGTGGGCCGCTTTTTCATGGTGCGACCTAAGAGTAAAGACGTTCGATCCAGCATTTCCCTGGCAGCTTTATTGGTGAACGTCACCGAAAGAATTCGCTCAGGATCAACACCAGCAGCGATCAGATCGGCCATGCGATAGGTGATGACTCGTGTCTTGCCAGTTCCAGCGCCTGCCAGAACCAGAAGTGGCCCGCGATGTGTCCGCACGGCCTCCTGCTGTGGGCGATTCAGATGCGAGATATCCAGCATAAGTCCCAGGAATCCATCGAAGACTTGATGAGAAACTGACTTGGCACACTCAAGACGGCCTCGTCAGACGCCGAGGTTTAAAGTCAGCATAATCTGACGGCCCATTGGATTGAAAGCTGGTCGATTCCGTTCATGAATTGGCTGGATCTTTGGCACTCTGCTCCTGATGCACAGCTCTTAGAACCTCAATCATTTCGCTGATTCTCTGCCAGCGATCATTTGTCTGAATGGCCAATCCCTTCATGACGGCCTGAACAATTCGATCATCAAGATCGGGGCAGTATGTTTTGAGATCGGCTGGTGGCGAATTTAAATGGGAAAGAATCGACTCGAGTGTCTGCCCAGATTCCCACGGTAACTGACCGGCAAACATTTCAAAGCAAGTGACGGCATACGAGAAAACATCAATCCGCTGATCTGTCCGTTGCCGGCGGATCAGTTCAGGTGCCATGTAGTTCGCAGTACCTGTGCGATTACCAGGAGCCTGAAAATGCGGTGTATTGGGAACCACCAGCCCAAAGTCGATCAACTTGATACGGTGGTTTTCGTCCAGCAGGATATTTCGTGGACAGATATCGCGATGGATCCAGTTCTGCCGATGGAAATAATTGATCGCCTCTCCCAATTCGATGGTCATGCGCAGGCAGTGCTTTTTCATGACTTCGTTCTGAGCACTGATCAGAAAACTCAGTGCGACCCCTTCGACAAACTCCATCACGAGGTAAGCCTCGTTTTTGGTCGTCACCCCGTGCTCAAACGTCTTGACGATATGGGGATGTTTGAGGGTGATGGCAATCTCACCTTCGGATGGTTTTTTGAGCCCCTTAAATCGAGCCTCCAACCGGTTGGTCTTATCGATGTCGAGGACTTTCAGGGCCACAATCTTGCCGAGTTTGGAATCCCGCGCTTTCCAGACTTTCGACATACTCCCCTGGCCGACACGCCCGTAAAGCTCAAAGCGACGCCCGATGTCGACCTTCTGAACACGAGGTTTGCTTTGGAACAGTTTTTTTAGAAAGTCCATCACGAGAACGACTCTTCCACAAAGCGATATTGAAAGGGTTCAGAAAGACACTCTCTCGATGGGCCCAAAGAAGTCTGCACCAGACTTAGTATAACCGGGAAACACGCCCCGGACTACTGGCCATCATGACCTGTTCAACCAGTCGGCCGCCGGAAGAAACAACGCACCACAGATTGGCACCTCAAAAGCTTCGTCAAACGGAAGTTGCCAGTCCCTCCCTCGATGACTCCTGATGGGAAATTGCTAATCTCGAATCGGCTTTACTTCCGAATCGAAGGCGAACTCGGTCAAGAAACAGATACACCACAGGAGTCGTATACAAGGTCAAGACCTGGCTGAAGATCAAGCCACCCACAATGGCAATCCCCAGTGGCTGGCGGATCTCGGCTCCGTTGCCAGAACCGACAGCTAATGGCAAGCCCGCAAAGAGTGCCGCCATCGTTGTCATGGTAATGGGACGAAACCGCATGAGACAGGCTTCGAAGATCGCTTCTTCCGGTGATTTCCCTTCGGTGCGTTCAGCTTCAATGGCAAAGTCGATCATCATGATGGCGTTCTTTTTCACGATACCGATCAAAAGCAGAATCCCGATCAACGACATGACATTCAGTTCATAACCACATAACAGCAAGGCCAGTAAGGCCCCGACTCCCGCTGATGGCAAAGTTGACAGAATGGTCAACGGATGGATGTAGCTTTCATAGAGAATCCCCAGCACGATATAGACTGAAATAAGTGCCGCCAGAATGAGCAGTGGTTGAGTATTTAACGACGATTGAAAGGCCTCGGCTGCACCGGCAAATTTTCCCTGGATGTTTTGCGGCAAACCCAGTTTGACCGAAATCTGCTCGATCTGAGGGACAATCTGACTTAACGAGACCCCTTGAGCCAGATTGAACGAAATGGTCGCTGAGGGGAACTGCCCCGAATGATTTGCTGAAAGAGACGAGTTCGTTTTCGTGATGGTGCATAACGCCTGAAGTGGAATTTGTTGACCCTCCGGCCCCTGCACATACAGCCCGTTCAACGCATCCGGATTCTCAGCAAACTCCTGCTCGACTTCCATCACAACGCGGTATTGGTTCTGGGTTTTGTACATGGTTGAAACCTGCCGCTGACCAAAGGCGTCGTACAACGTGTTATCAATCTGCGCAAGCGACACTCCTAACCGCGCTGCTGTTGTTCGATCAATCTCTAACCGGGTCTGCAGGCCGCCATTCTGCTGGTCAGAATTTAAATCGACAATGCCCGGTATCTGCCGCATCTGGTCGAGAAGCTTTGGCGTCCAGTCATTCAGCTCTTCAATACTGTCTGCCTTGAGGCTGTATTGATATTGAGCACTGCTCCCGCGTCCGCCGATCCGAAGATCCTGTACAGACTGCATCAGAAGTGCAGCTCCGGGAATCTTCGAGGCTTTCGCACGAATCCGTCCCATGATCTGTTCGGGAGTCGCTCTTCGTTCACTCAATGGTTTGAGCATCACAAAGATTCTCGCTGAATTTGTGGCGCCACCAAAGCCTCCTCCAATCGAAGCCTGAACGGTCGCTACAGCCGGATCGTCTTCAATAACAGCGGCAAACTGATCGAGCAGTGCTGTCATGGCTCGAAAGGAAGTGGCTTGATCTGCCACAAGATTGGCAGAGAGACGTCCCGTATCCTGCTGAGGGAAAAACCCTTTTGGAATTACTGCATACAGGTAACCTGTCAGGGCAATCGTCCCAATGGTCACAACCAGCGTCATCCACTGATGGCGCAAGACCACACGCAAACTCGAAGCATACATACGAATCCATAAGTCAAAAATCGCTTCGGTCCAGCGAAAAAACCAGCCGCGATCTGTAACTGCACGATGCTTGAGCATCCAGGCACACATCATGGGTGTCGTTGTTAAAGAGACCACCATCGAGACGCCAATCGCCACGGAGAGCACCACTGCAAACTCACGAAACAACCGCCCCACGAGTCCGTTCATCAGCAGGATCGGTATAAATACGGCGACTAGAGAGATACTGATTGATAATACGGTAAAGCCAATTTCGCGGGCACCTCGAATCGAGGCCGCCATGGGTGACATCCCCTCTTCCAGATGGCGAGAGATGTTTTCGATGACCACAATCGCATCATCGACCACAAATCCCGTGGCAATGGTCAATGCCATCAGCGAGAGATTATCAAGACTGTAATTGAGTAAATACATTGCGCCAAAAGTTGCCACCAGCGAGACAGGCACTGCGACCGAAGGGATAATCGTCGCCCGGAGATCTCTGAGAAAGAAAAACACAACGAGAATCACCAGGCCCACTGACAACATCAAAGTAAACTGCACATCTTCCAACGACGCCCGAATCGTGGCGGTTCGATCCATAGTTACCAGTAATTCCATCTCTGCCGGAATCTGGGCATCTAACTGAGGCAGCATCGCGCGGATCTTGTCGACAATTTCGATGATATTCGCACCGGGCTGCCTAAATATGAGCAGGGAAACAGAATGAACTCCGTTGCTGATGCCGTAAGACCTGCTGTTTTCGACAGAATCTGTCACTCGCGCGACATCCCGCAGTCGAACAATCGCCCCATCCTGTTGATAAAGTATCAAAGAGGCATATTCATCCGCTTGATAGAGCTGATCGGTTGCATCTAACGACCAGGCTTTCTGACCATCATCGATCAACCCCTTGGGTCTGTTGGCATTCGCATTTCCCAGCACTTCGCGAACATCTTGTAATCCGAGGCCGAGATGATTCAGCAGTGCTGGATTCACATCAACACGCACTGCCGGTGCCGAACCACCGCCAATAATGATCTGTCCCACTCCACGCACCTGCGACAATTTCTGCTGCAGGATCGTTGCAGCCGCATCGTACATTTGTGCTTGCGTGTAAGTCTTAGAAACAATACTGATTCCCATGATTGGGGCATCGGCAGGATTCACTTTTCGATACGATGGGTTATTCGGTAGATTCGTGGGAAGCTGACCTCTGGCGGCGTTAATCGCCGCTTGAACATCACGGGATGCTGCATCGATATTGCGATCCAGATCGAACTGCAACGTGATCGATGTATTCCCCAGCGAACTAGTCGATGTCATCTCTGTAACACCCGCGATTCGCCCAAACTGTCGTTCGAGAGGTGTCGCCACAGCCGATGCCATGGTTTGCGGGCTGGCTCCCGGCAGATTGGCACTTACCGAAATCGTGGGAAAATCAATCTGGGGTAAAGGTGCGACTGGTAATAAAGAATAGCTAAGCGCACCCGCTAGCATAATGGCCATCGTGAGCAGCGTGGTACCGACTGGTCTTAAGATAAATGGTGTCGAAAGATTCATGCACGCTCTCCGGAAAGAGCCACATAACCGCTTTCATAGTCATCTCGATCAAGCTCTTGTTGGAGAATTTCTGCACGAGAAGCCGAGAATCCCAATCGTTCGCTGAGGCGTTCAAACCACAAGAAGATCACAGGTGTGGTGTAAAGTGTGAGTAACTGGCTGACGATCAATCCACCGATAATCGTGATCCCCAGCGGGCTGCGAAGTTCCGAGCCAGATCCATGCCCTATGGCTAAAGGGACTGCGCCCAAGAGTGCCGCCATGGTTGTCATCATGATGGGACGAAAGCGTAACAGACAGGCTTCAAAAATCGCGTCTTCTGCCGACTTACGATCAACCCGCTGCGCATCAATCGCAAAATCGATCATCATGATCGCATTCTTTTTCACGATACCGATCAGCAGAATAATTCCAATCAGACCAATCACACTGAGATCGACCCGGCAGAGCAGCATGGCAGCCAGTGCTCCCACTCCAGCGGAAGGGAGTGTCGAAAGAATGGTCAATGGATGGATAAAACTTTCATAGAGGACTCCCAGGACGATATAGACCGTCACTAAGGCTGCCAGTATCAGCCACGGAGTACTGCGAAGTGAGGCCGTAAAGGCCTCGGCTGTTCCCTGGAACCCACCGACAATACCTGCCGGCATATCCAGTTCATCGTGGACACGGTCAATCGCTGCGACCGCCGCTCCTAAAGAGACTTGCGGAGCCAGATTGAACGAAACCGTCACGACCGGAAACTGCCCTTGATGGTTCACCGTCAGGGCTGTATTCGAATCCTCCAGAGTGGCAAAAGTATTCAATGGGATCGGCTTACCGCCAGGAGGCTGGATATAAATCTCACTGAGATCTTTCGGGGAATTGCGGAATTCGGGAAGAACTTCCAGGATCACTCGGTACTGGTTCAGCTCGGTAAACATGATCGAGATCTGCCTCTGGCCATAGGCGTTATAAAGAGCCTCGTCAATCATGAACGGAGTAATTCCCAATCGCGAGGCGATATCACGATCGATACGGACTCGCAACTGCAATCCCCCATTGAACTGATCACTGGCGACATCCCGGAGTTCAGGCAACTCTCGGAGTCGCTCTACAAATCGAGGTGCCCATTCTTCAAGCTCTTTGGTATTGGGGCATTCCAAACTGTACTGGTATTGAGTCCGGCTTAATTTCGTCTCGACTGTTAAATCCTGAACGGGCTGTAAATAAAGTTGAATTTCCGGAATGCTGTCGACGCGCTTCTGTATCCGACTGAGAATCTCACTGGCACTGGCATGACGTTCTTCGAGTGGTTTGAGATTGATCTGAATTCGGCCACTGTTGACTGTCGTATTCGTACCATCAATACCAATAAAGCTGGAGAGACTTGCGACATCTTCATCTTCCAGTATCGCGCGATTGAGTTCGAGCTGTCTTTGGGACATCGCCTCAAACGAAATGCTCTGAGATGCTTCTGAAATCCCCAGGAGCACTCCTGTATCCTGCACCGGGAAAAAGCCCTTCGGCACAATCATGTAGAGGTAGATCGTGGCGACGACGGTGGCCGCAAACACCAGCATTGTGGCCAGTTGATGCCTCAAAACCACTTTGAGAGAATCCCCATAGCGGGCAATAATCCATTCAAAAAATGCTTCCGACTGGCGATAGAGCCAACCCTGCTGAGTCTGATGAGTTTCTTTGAGCAGGCGGGCACACATCATCGGCGTGAGTGTTAAAGAGACCACTGCCGAGACGAGGATCGTGACACTGAGGGTCACAGCAAACTCACGGAAGAGTCGTCCGACGATATCTCCCATAAACAGCAGAGGAATCAGCACAGCAATCAGAGAGACACTCAAGGAGATGATCGTAAAGCCAATCTGGCGGGCACCTTTGAGTGAAGCTTCAAGTGGTGAATCTCCTTCCTCAAGGTAGCGGATGATATTTTCGATCATCACGATCGCATCATCGACAACAAAGCCCGTCGAGATCGTAAGCGCCATGAGCGTGAGATTATTAAGGCTGAAACCCAACAGATACATCACGCCAAATGTCCCCACTAAAGAGAGGGGAACGGCCACACTGGGAATGAACGTGGCGCGAAGATTTCTCAGGAACAGAAAGATCACCAGTACCACGAGGGCAATGGTCAGCAGCAGTTCAAAATGCACAGCTTCAACCGATTCGCGCACCGTCCGCGAACGGTCTGTCAGGATGTGGATATCAATCGCTGACGGGAGTGATTCTTTCAATTGTGGAAGCAGGTCACGAATCCTGTCCACTACTTCAATCGTATTAGCCCCTGGCTGTCTTTGGATATTCACCAGTACTGCGGGGGTCGTATTCAACCAGGCGGCCAGTCGTTCATTTTCCACACCATCGATCACTCTTGCTACTTCCGAGAGTAATACCGGCGCACCATTGCGATAGGCCACAATCAAATCGGCATATTGCCTGGCGGCGTAGATCTGATCGTTTGCTCCAATGGTAAAAGCCTGCTTCGGGCCATCAAAACTTCCTTTGGCCTGGTTGACGTTGGCGCCCGCTACAACATTACGAATGTCATCCAAACTTAAGCCCAGATGAGAAAGGGCTGCAGGATTGGCCTGAATTCGCACAGCTGGCTTTTGGCCACCACTGAGACTGACAAGCCCCACGCCACTGAGTTGAGAAATCTTTTGTGCCAGGCGGGTATCTGCCAGATCCTGCACTTTCGACAAAGGTAATGTCTGCGATGTCAGGGCTAAGGTGAGTACCGGGGCATCTGCAGGATTGGTTTTGGTATAGATCGGCGGATTCGGGAGATCTCGGGGAAGAAATGTCGAAGCGACGTTAATCGATGACTGGATTTGCTGGGCGGCGACATCGATATCGAGTTGCAGCTCAAACTGTAATGTAATCACAGAACTGCCGTCGGAACTGGTCGATGTCATCTGCTTTAGGCCTGGCACCTGCCCGAACTGCCGTTCCAAAGGTGCTGTGACTGATGACGCCATCACGTGGGCACTGGCACCGGGATAAAATGTCACCACTTGAATCGTGGGATAATCGACCTGTGGCAAGGCGGAGACTGGCAATAACTGATAAGCGATCATTCCCGAGAGGAGAATCGCAACCATCAGCAGGACAGTGGCGACCGGTCGGAGAATGAAAGTCCTTGAAAGATCCATTTCGATTCTCGATCCTCACCAGTCCCAAACGATGTGCAAACAAAAGTGATTTCGTTAATGAGCACTTCCGGCTGTATTGAGAGGTCAAAAATGGGAAAGCCATTAAATGACTAACTCTTCAATGTCTAGCACTCAGCTTGAAAAGATTTATTTGGCCGCAGGCTTACTGACGTCAGTGGACTTTTCCTTGCGACCCGCCGGTTGATCGCGAAGGGTGATTTGTGCTCCCGGTTTGAGCTTGTCGATACCCTCGATCACCACGACCTCACCGACTTTCAGACCTGACTCGACAATCGTTTGATTCCCTTCAGATGGCCCGGTCTGAATCGGTCGGAAATCGACCTTCTGATCGGCATTCACCACATACACAAACGAACCCTCGGGTCCCTGTTGAATGGCTGCTGAAGCCACGGTGATGGCACCGATCCGCTCATCGATCAGAAGACGAGTATTCACAAACTGATTGGGAAACAACTGGTCGGCATCGTCTTCCACAATGGCTTTGAGCCTTAATGTCCCGGTGGCAGAGTCCACCTGGTTGTCGGCCGCCAGCAACTCCCCTCTCGCCAGCAGATTGGAAAAGTCTCGATCGTATGCGAGAACTTCCAGTGATTTCTGCTCGCGAATGCGCTGTTGAATGCGTGGGATTTCATCTTGTGAGACCGTAAAGACAATCGTAATGGGCCGCACCTGATTGATGACTGCAATCCCAGTCGGATCATTCGCGCGGACGATATTTCCCAAATCGACCAAGCGCAACCCAATGCGCCCTGAGACCGGTGCCGTAATGCGGCAATACGCAATCTGTAACTCGGCATTGGCAATGGCTGCCTGATCCGACTGAATGATCCCCATGGTCTGATCGACGATGGCGCGCTGCTCCTGCACCTGCTGCAAAGGAATGATCTTTTCTTTCAGTAATTGCTCGTAGCGATCAAGTGTCAGCCGGGCAGATGCGAGTGCCGCTTCGTCGCGAGCCAGTTGCCCGATGGCCTGGTCTCGCTGCAATTCAAATGGGCGCTTATCGAGCTCGGCCAGAAGTTCGCCTTCTTGAACCATTTGCCCTTCTGTAAAGGCAATTCGAATCAGTTCACCCTCGACTCGCGCCCGGACTGTGACTGTCTTAAACGGCGTGACGGTTCCTAATCCATTGAGATAAAGTTTGATGTTCTGTTCGCGAACTTCGGTTGTCCCGACGGGGATGATGCGGGACGGTGGCTTTTGAACTTCCGATTTCAGACCGACAAACGCCTCCACACGTGGCCACCAGTCGTCTCTGAGGTACCAGACGAGGAAGGCCATCACAAGTAAACCGGTGAAGACGAAGAACCCCTTCTTCGATGAGCGTGCGGTGGAGGGTGATCCTCCGGGCTGCTCGATTTGAGTAACCGTCTCGACATGTGATGCAGATTTCTGGTGGATTGTCATGAGAACTCACTCCTGAATGCAGGAGCACTCAAACTGGGGGATGCGGGGCAGGGTGACAGACTGAATTTCTTCGACGACCGCCTGAATTTGCTAAAGGTTAGCGCGGCAGACAATCTCCTTAGAGCATACGTCTACCGGGGGTACTCGACCAGTTTATTGCGTCTTACAGACTGAAATTCATTGAAAATCAGAATTCAGGCTCACTTCAGTTTACCGCTAAAACTCGTAGAACACCCTAACCGTTGAGGATCCTGTTTGAATCCCCTTCACTGGATTGTGCATGTCATCTTCAAAGTCACCAGTGAGTTCATAAAAATACAACCTGCAAATGCAAGAAGGCCCACAGAACTGCGGGCCTCCATAAGAACTGAACGGCAAATTTCCCATTGAATCCGTCACTCAGGCAATGAGCTATTGATTGCCGCTCGTCGAATCCGGATTGACCCTCTCCATTTGTGATTGGCATTTGCCGGTCGATTGCAGCGTTACTCGGAATGGCTTGGCGGCTTGACTCTTGGGCAGCTTGACATGCAGCACTCCCTGATGGAGAGAGGCTTCGATCTGCGCCAGATCCAATGCTGCGATCAACTTGACGCGCTGTTCAAACTGACCATACACCCTCTGATCGTTTTGATACCTTTCCGCAGGTGCCTTGCGTTCGCCCTTCACCACGAGATGGTCTTCATACACCGTGATCTCAAGATCGGCTTCGTGGATCCCTGGAAGGTCCATTTCAAAATGAATGGCACCCTCATCTTCCCAGAGACTGGAAGGGAAGCCGGCCCAAGGCTGGGACGCAGGAGCTAGAAAATCTTCGAACAATCGGTCGAAGACTGGCGAAAGACGATGCCCCGGCAATGCTGCTACGAGATGTCGGCCATTTGAGTTTCGAACTGCTGGAATCATGACGATCTCCTTGACTTGTCCACGGGCAACTTAGAAAAGAAAACCACTCTTGATTTGATGTCTGATTGTTGGTGCCCGTGCCCCCGGAACTCAGACGTTCCAGCAAAAACGCAAACGGCATTCCAAAAAAACTCCGAAATGTATCCTGAAAATTCATCAATACTTACGACAACAGTCATCTTGGCAGCTCGCCTCAAACACGCCATTTTGACAGCCAAAATGTCAGTTTGGCAATGCGCGATCTGCCCGTCTGCATTCTGAATCTTTACGAATTAAAATCACTTGGGCCAGTGGCCGCGATTCTGCAGGCAGGCGCGCACGACTCGCAGTTTTTCGTAGCTGACCTGACCATTCAGCCTGTCAAACGCCGGCTTCAGTCGGCGGTGATCCTCTGGCTCGAACGCTCCCTCAATCTGAGAGAACTCGCTCTTCTCAACCCACGGGCGACCATCCTGCAGTCCCCGATCCAGAATGTATTCTTCCAGATATTGCGCGACAGTGGATCGGCTGCGCTCTAGAACTTTTGCCACAGCCTCAAGCTCCTGCCCGCTGGCGAACAATTCATACGCTCGCTTCTGGATCTCTCCGGGCTCTCGCTTGATCTGCGGACTTTGATCGACAGTTGCCGGTGGAGAGTTTTGACTTTGTTCTCTCACGGCAAACTGATCGCCAGCCAGATTGCGTTCGTGACAATACCGCGAAATCACAGCGACAAAGACCTCGCCGTACAGGCTGGTCTTTTTATCTCCAATCCCACGAATCTGTCGAAAACTGGTCGTGCTCAACGGACGGGCAGCCGCCATCTCCCGCAGTGGAGCATCTCCGAAAATGATAAATGGGGGCACTCCACGCTCTGTTGCCAGTTGCCTTCGCAAATCACGCAACTCTTCGAAGAGTTCACGATCAACACCGGCCCACGCCACTTGAGCGACACCTGTCTGTCTGAACGAGGTCGAATTCGCGACGAGTAATTGCGGGCTCTGGACACCCTTCAAAACAAGCCGACCTGCCGGCGTGACTCGTAGGAGGCCGTACTCGCCATATCGTTCGAGAAAACTTTGCGAGATGAGTTGCTCGATCCAATGGCGCAGGACTTTCAAGTCCATGCCTTTCAACAATCCAAAGGTGCTCAGTTTGTCATGCCCACGATTAAGGATATTTTTGGCACGCGATCCCACCAGCACTTTACAAACATGATCGGCCCCGAAACTCTGTTCGACCCTTACCACGCAAGAGAGAATTTTTTGCGAGACGACCAACGAATCTTCAACTTCCGTCAACTCGCCCAGACAGATATCGCAGGCACCACATTTGCCCGATTCTCCGGCCTGTCCAAAGTATTCGACAATCGCTCGATGTCGACATTTTGTCGATTGGCAGAACCCTTCCATGCCAGCCAGGACCTGCTGCGCTGTCTGTTGAGCCTTCTCTGGAAGATTAGCCTGCAAGCTGCGCCATAAAGCAAAATCACCCTGGGCATAAAAGAGCCAGCACTCGGCATCGAGCCCATCGCGACCTGCCCTGCCACTCTCCTGCTGGTATGCTTCTAAAGATTTCGGAGCGCCAGTATGGATAACAAACCGGACATCCGACTTATCAATCCCCATGCCAAAGGCGACTGTCGCGACGATGATCTCGACATGATCATTGAGAAATGCATGCTGGTTGGCATGCCGCTCTTCATCGGGTAGCCCGGCATGGTATGGGAGTGCTCGAAAGCCAGCCTGCTTGAGCATCATGGTCACATCGTCGACATCTTTTCTGCGGAGACAGTAGACGACACCTGATTCTCCGGGATGCCGCCGGATGGTTGAAATCATCTGCTGATCTCGATCTTCTCTGGGGATGACCCGGTAGATCAAATTCGGTCGATCAAATGATCCGACATGGAATTGAGGATTGGCCAGGCCGAGTTGCCGGGCGATATCCTGACGAACTTCCTGTGTGGCGGTTGCCGTAAATGCATGGATGGGGAGTTGAGGAAAGCGATCTTTCAAGCCCGAAAGCATCCGATATTCCGGGCGAAAATCGTGTCCCCAGTCACTGATGCAGTGAGCTTCATCAATCGCCACCATCGACAGTGGGACTTGCTCGAGAAAGCCCAACATCCGGTCGGTCATCAATCGCTCAGGAGAAAGGTAGAGTAATCGAAGGTCACCCGAGCGGATCTGACCGGCAATCTGCTGCCGCTCCTGATTGGACAACCCGCTGTGAATGGCCGCCGCTGCAACACCTACTTCCTGAAGTGACGACACCTGATCAAACATCAGTGAAATCAAGGGCGAAACGACAATCGCCAAGCCTGACTTTAATAGAGCTGGAACCTGGTAGCACAGAGATTTCCC